>CANBVR010000027.1 GCA_947372965.1 Actinomycetota bacterium | reverse complement strand
GTATTCCTGATTTGGTATGCCAAACAAAACTTCAGTTCACAAAAGAAACCGGTTACCAAAAAGAAATCAATACGTAAGTAATTCTTATTTATGCAAATACTTGCGGCCACCCATATTCCCACTACAAGTGGCGGAATGAATTTCCTAGTTACTTTAGTCCGAGATTTGCAATTAATTTCAGCCGTTACTTTGATTGGTTTACTTTTAACTATTGCCTTCTTTCTACATGAAAAGAAAGGCGTTCTTTCTGACGAGGCTATTCGAGTCCGCACCCTGGCATCTTTGGCGGCCGCAGTATGGCTTCTAACTTCTATCGGAAACGTTCTCTTAGAAATCGCAGTTCTACTTGCCGAACCAGTTTTCCGCTCCTTCGATGCAGTTATAATTCGCTCGTTCTTAACTCAGACCGCACTTGGTGAGAGTTATGGCGTCGGATTACTTGCCGGACTAATTGCCTATGGACTTTTACTTATCATCAAGAAGACAACCGGCGCCATATTTGCGCTGGTAATTGTCTTTATTGGTTTGTTGGCACCAGTCTTCCAATCCCACTCTTCTGCCTCAGGTAACCACGGGGTAGCAATTGGGTCACTGCTTTTTCACGTAGCCTTCTTCGCCCTCTGGGTTGGCGGAGTTATTGGCTTGATCGTTATTGTGCCGGAGGAACGCACCGCAGCAATCCCACGTTTTAGCTCCCTTGCATTGTGGTCAGCAATTATCGTAACTGTAAGTGGCAGCGTTAATGCTTGGACCCGATTAAATTTCAGAGGCGCTTGGACTACTAACTATGCATACCTGGTAATTATCAAAGTTATTTTAACTTTGATACTTCTTGGTTTTGGCGCCATGCATCGCAAATATATTGCGGCAAAATTGCATGGAAGTCGTGCGGTATATCAACTCTTAGTTGCAGAAGTTTTTGTAATGATTTCAACTATTGCAATTGGTGGCTGGCTTGCGACCTCGCAACCGCCGGTACCAAGTGGCGCCAGGTCGATTTCACCGGCTGTAAGTCTTACCGGAATTGAGATCCCAAAAGATCCAACAGCTTGGCGCTTATTCTGGAGTTACGTTCCCGATGGAACTTTCCTGGGTCTTTTAATAATTGCGACAGCGCTTTATATAAAAGGGGTAAGAGTTCTAGCAAAGCGCGGCGATAAGTGGCCAGTTGGTCGAACCGTTGCATTTGCATTCGGAATTGGAATTGCTGATTTTGCAACGAGTGGTGGCTTAGGTGTTTATTCTCATTTCTCATTTGCCTATCACATGGTTGCGCATATGGTTCTTGGAATGGTTGCGCCAATTGCACTTGTACTTGGCGCTCCAATTACCCTTGCGCTCCGCGCTTTGCCACAAGGTAGAGATAGCGAAGAACGTGGCATCCGCGGAGTTCTTATTAAATTCTTACACTCGCGTTATTTACAGATAATTTCTAATCCTATTGTGGCTCTTGCAATCTTTGATGGTTCGTTATTCCTTATTTATATGACCACAATCTTTGGTCGCTTGATGAATAATCACAACGGTCATTTATTGATGGACGTTCATTTTCTCCTCGCCGGAGCGCTCTTCTTCCACGTTATTGTTGGTATCGATCCAAATCCGTGGAAAGTTCCACACTTAGTTCGCATAATTATTCTCTTTGCTGCAATGAGTATTCATGCCTTCTTCTCAATTGCCTTACTTGCAACCACAACTCAAATTGATGGTGGCTATTTCATAATGGTTCAGCCAAGTTGGGTTCCAGATCTGCTTGCCGACCAACATCGTGGCGCCACACTCGGCTGGGCACTTGGTGAGATCCCAATATTGATGGCTCTTATTGCAACCTTCATTCAATGGATGCGGGAAGATAAGAAGGAGACTCAAAGAATTGATCGAGCGCAAGATCGCGCCGCCGCCATGGGTGAAGATGATGAATTAGCTCGCTATAACAAATTACTAAGTGAGTTAAATCGGCTAGACGAAAAAGAAGAAAACTGAGTTAATTGAGCCATGGATGCTTTATTTGGTGAAGAGTACGGCTCTTTGCGTGAGAGCGTTCGAGCGCTAGCCGAAAAGAAGATCGCACCATTTGCTCATGATGTAGATGAGGCCGCGAGATTTCCTCAAGAAGCTTTTGAAGCTCTTCAAGCGGCAGATTTAGCAGCCGCGCATGTGCCAGAAGAGTTTGGTGGCCAAGGCGCGGATTCACTTGCTGCTGTAATAATTATTGAAGAAGTTGCCCGAGTTTGTGGCTCTTCATCATTAATTCCGGCGGTTAATAAATTGGGCTCAGTTCCATTACTTATTGCCGGCAGTAGTGAGCAGAAAATTAAATATCTAACCCAATTAGCAAAGGGAAGTGGATTTTCTTATTGTCTTTCAGAGTCTGAAGCCGGCTCTGATGCCGCAGCAATGAAAACTCGGGCAACGAAAGATGGAAATAATTGGGTTCTAACCGGAAGCAAGAAGTGGATCTCCAATGCTGGGTTTTCGCAGTTTTATACCGTGCTTGCGCAAACCGATCCATCTCTTGGCGCAAAGGGAATTACCGCTTTTATTGTTGAGAAGAGTGATGCTGGAGTTTCATTTGGGGCGCATGAAAAGAAGATGGGCTTTAAGGGATCGCCAACTTGTGAAGTTTATTTTGATTCGGTAACCATTTCCGATGATCGACGTCTGGGTGAAATTGGAAGCGGCTTTGCTCTTGCTATGCAGACGCTAGATCACACACGAATTACAATTGCAGCGCAAGCTCTGGGAATTGCACAAGGTGCTTTTGAAGTTGCCGAGAAATATGCCCATGAGCGCAAACAATTTGGCAAGGAAATTTTTGACTTCCAAGGTGTGCAATTTATGTTGGCCGATATGGCTATGAATATCGCTGCCGCTCGCCAACTAACTTATGCTGCGGCGGTTAAATCTGAACGTGGCGAGAAAGACCTAACCTTCTTCTCGGCTGCAGCAAAATGCTTTGCAACAGATGTTGCCATGAAGGTAACAACAGATGCGGTTCAAGTTCTAGGTGGCTATGGCTACGTTAGTGACTATCCAGTAGAGCGCATGATGCGCGATGCAAAGCTAACGCAGATTTATGAGGGAACAAATCAAATTCAACGAGTGGTTATGGCTCGGCATTTAAAGGATTTAAATTAGTTAAAGCGAACAATTAAATCTGGCGTTGCAACTGCGTTTAGCTTTACATCATGAGCCTCATTTGGAATTTCGGTATTGCTTAATTCACCGGCATAAATTAAGCCGATTCGCCAAGCCGATAATTTAGGCAGCGCCCGATCGTATGAGCCACCGCCTTGGCCCAAGCGCGTGCCACTTCTATCAGCACAGAGCGTTGGAATGATGATCAAATCTATTTCTGGCTCAGTAGTTGCGCTACCAGTTGGTTCTTGAATCTTGCCCTTTTTTGAGAGGGAGGAAGTCTTTCCATCCCACGCAACCCATTCGAGATCGTTATCTTTAAGAACTCTTGGAAGGAATAAAGTCCGACCACTTTTAATAATTTCTTCATTTAAATCACCTGTTGATGGTTCAGTTCCATATGAAAGGTAACTAGCGATAGTTCTTGCCGAAGCGAATTCGGCGGAATTGAAAATATGGCGCCAACTGGTCTTCAGATCCTTGAAAGCGCGATCCTCTCGGATCTCGGTGCGTAATTGCACTTTGGATATAGCCACGGAAATACTCTAGATTAAAGAGCGCACGAAGTAAGGTTTAGTCATGGATGAAAATGTAAGCGTTGACGAGCTCTTGGCGGCGCTGCTTGATATTTCCCATCCGCTAGCCGCAATTGATATGCCTCTTTTAGATGCGCATGGCGCAACTCTGGCAGCCGATATTTTCGCTGGCGATCGTTTGGTACTTCGCGAAGGATCCCCAATTCGCTCGACTCAAATTGGTCTAGCTGCATCGATCGGTTTGAATCATTTGCCGACCATGCCCCATCCCCGCGTAGTGGTTTTATCAGCGGGAGATGATTTAGTTGAGCCAGGTCAGAAGCTGGCAACGCAAGATGATGAGTTTGAAACTAATTCGTGGATGTTATCTACGGCAGTCAAAGAAGCTGGGGCGACAGCATTTCGCGTCCACATGATTCCAGAGAATCAAGATGAGCTTCGTGAGGTTATCGAGGATCAATTAGTGCGTGCTGATTTAATCGTTATAAGTGGTGAAAGTGCTGATGAATCTTTTGAATTAATTACTTCAGTACTTCGCGAAATGGGCGAGATTACAACTGTGCGACCAAAGATGAGTGATACCGGGAGAGTTGCCTATGGGCTAATTGGCCCCGACAAGATTCCAGTAATAACTTTGCCAGGAGATCCAGTGGTTGCATATGTGACTGCAGAAATATTAGTTCGCCCAATGATTAGAACCATGCTTGGGGCTAAAAACATTATTCGAAGCAAGACGAAGGCAACTCTTACAAATGATGCGCCCTCAAAAATTGGAGAGCGCGGATTTGTTCGTGCATTCCTAAGTAATAAGGGCGGGGCGAGTGCCACGGTTCTCCCAGATCAAAATTACTTAACATCCTTATCTGATGCCAACGGTTTGATAATCATCGGT
Source organism: Actinomycetota bacterium (assembly GCA_947372965.1). GTDB lineage: Bacteria > Actinomycetota > Actinomycetes > Nanopelagicales > Nanopelagicaceae > AAA044-D11. The sequence continues at coordinate 9,636 of CANBVR010000027.1, read as the reverse complement.
GAAGATTCAACAGGTTATAGAGCTGGCGAACAGGTTGATGTTCTAGTGCTCGAGCGAAATTCTTAAAATGTTGCCAAATACTTGGCCAGTTATCCTCGAAGATGGTGATTTAATCCTTCGTCCACTTCGGTTTCGAGATCGCCAAGTCTGGGATTCGGTCCGAGAAGTAAATCGTGAATGGTTAGAGCGTTGGGAGGCAACGCGACCACAATTAGATTCCCATCTTGCGCCTCCTTCTTATTATGAAATGGTTCGCCAACATCGCAGAGATGGAAAGGCAACCCGGGCCCTTTCGATGGCAATCTGGTTACGCGAAGGCAAAGGCGAGCGATTTATTGGTCAGATCACACTTGGTGGGATCTCATTTGGCGCTGGACGTATGGCATTTATTGGATATTGGATTGATCAACGCTTTTCAAACCGAGGAATCACAACTAGAGCGGTAAAACTTCTCACCGAATACGGATTTAGTGAGCTCTCACTGCACAGAATTGAAATTAATCTCCGCCCAGAAAATGAGGCCTCAAAACGGGTCGCCGAAAAGGCCGGTTATTACTTTGAGGGCATTCGCCTTCGTTATTTACATATTGATGGGGCCTGGCGCGATCACCTAACTTTCGTAAAAGAGAACGCAGCTATTCTCTAATTTGATAATTGGACATACCGCCTAAATCCCAAAGATTTACCCCCTTCGGAATTATTGTTACCTTCCATGGCCTCCGGTTTTATCTACCTAATCATCCTCGGGATGTGGGTGGCCTATTTTTTACCTCGCTGGATTACCAGTCACGAGGATTCTTCTGGAAAATCTGCCGAACGTTATAAAAGTGCGATGCGTTTGGTTTCAGATAGTGGAGTTACAACCGCAGTTCCAGATGTAGAAGCAAAATTAAATAAGAAAGCAAAGATTGCTCAGCGCAGATTAATTTTTAGCGCTCTCTCAATTTTCTTTTTAACAGTTTTACTCGGAGTTGCGATCGGCTTTATCCCATCAACTGTCCTTGCAATTCCGACAAGTGCTTTTGCAATTTATTTGGTAAATGTTCGCCGACAAGTTGTTGCAGAGCAATTGCGCGCTCGCAGACTAAAGGCCCTAGCTCAAATTTCAACAGCGGAAGTAATTACGCAATCTCGCGAAAAGATCACATTCTCATCTCGAGTTGATTTCAAAGAGAATCTAACTGATCACTGGATTCCACTAATTGATCGGATTGATTCTGCAGGCGTTGTTGTAATTCCTAAAGATGAAACCGGTTGGCAGCCAACTGCAGTACCAAAGCCAACGTATGCGACTGCGCCAAAGGCAGTTACATCAAAACGTGTTATTGATTTGACCGTACCTGGTGCGTGGACCTCTGCGCAAGAAGCTGCACTCGCCCCTTCAAGGGATGAACTTTTTGATCAGGTTCTAGCCGATGAGGCAGCGCAAGAGTTGGGCCGCGCGGTAAACGAATAAGGGATTTGAATTAAATCCAAGAAGGCAGCCACATGTGGTCGAGCCAAGAGTTGTAAGGCAGATTAATCCCAGTAAATATTGGGAAGAAATAAATAAAGTTAATTAGGTAAATTCCACCAATTGCCAGCGCAATTAATTTACGGCGTTTTAAAGCAATTTCATCCGCGGCTGTGACTAAGAATTTATTCAACACAAAGACCAGAGCCAACATCAAAAATGGCTCAAATGAAATCGCATAGAAGGTAAACATCGTTCGCTTCTGGAATAGGAACCAAGGCAGATACCCAGTACCAATAGCTAGAAGGATTACTCCTGCGTTCCATTCGCGCTTTGCCAACCAATAACCGATCATTACTATCAATGCGATAGTTGCGCTCCACCAAAGTAGTGGTGTTCCAAGTGCAAGAACTTCCTGCGAACAAGAACTTGCACCGCATCCTTTTGGCGTTTGATAATCAAAAGATGTTGGACGCCCCATAATCAACCAGTTCCAAGGATTTGCTTGATAGGGATGTTTTTCCGATAAGTGCGAATGAAAATTTAGAATTTCATAGTGATAGTGCCAGAAACTACGGACGATATCTTTCGACCAATGTCGATCCCAGCCAGTTCCTGTTACAAACCAGCCACTCCAAGTAAATAGATAGACGATGACTGGAAGAAGCCCAAATTGGAAAAAGCGAATAATTAAGTTCTGCTTGAACACCTCAACTAATGGCCTATTCATCCCAAGATAGCGTTGGTGGAAAAAATCAATCGCTAAGGCAAGAAAAGCAAAAGCGATTATGAAGTAGAGGCCACTCCACTTTGTTGCAGAAGCTAAACCAAGGCAAATTCCGGCGATCCAATATTTATTATTTAGGAGAGCAAGAAAGGCAATCTGAATAAAGAACATTAGGAAAATATCGAGTAAGGCGACGCGCGAATGTACTAGGTGAAGCCCATCGACAAGAATTAAGAGCGCTGCAGCACAACTTAGAAATCTATTTTCGAATAACCGCTTTGCAGTGAAGTACATCAAAGTTACCGATAGGGCGCCAACAAGAGCTGCGATAGAGCGCCAACCAAATTCGTTATAGCCAAAGAGTTTGATTCCAAGAGCGATCAACCATTTGCCAACTGGAGGATGGACGATAAATTCAGCTTTATTGGTTGCCGGATCAATCTCGACTCCATGCAAAAGAAGTGAGTTTGCATTTTTGGCATAATAAATTTCATCAAAGATTTGACCCTTTGGAGTGCTCAAGTGCCAGAGTCGAAGCGCAAGGGCCATCGCGGTAAATCCAAGGGCATAAGCCGAATCCCGTGAGATTCGCATTGGCCTAAGCAGCGCGTTCATATGCGCACTCTAAACCTGCGAGAATTGCCCAATGCTCATCCTCGCTGCGATTCCTCTAGGCAACCCTGGGGATGCCTCGGAAAATTTGAAAGGCGCGATTACAACTTCCAAGTACATCGCGGCTGAGGATTCTCGGAAGTTCTCGCGTCTGTGCAGCGATCTAGGAATTGTCTATAACGCCAAAGTCATTTCATTCTTTGAGGGAAATGAAATTGAACGCCTTGCTGAATTAATTTCAATTCTAGAGAGCGGAAATGATCTCTTAGTTGTAACGGATGCCGGGATGCCAGGAATAAGTGATCCGGGCTATCGCCTTGCGCGGGCTGCGGTAGAAAAAAAGATTCAAATAAAAGTACTTCCTGGACCAAGCGCTGTTACAACTGCACTTTTACTATCTGGACTTCCATCAGATCGTTTCTGTTTTGAAGGCTTCCCTCCTCGCACAAGTGGCGCCCGTCAAACTAGTTTTACCAAGTTAGCGCAAGAAGAGCGCACCATGATTTTCTTTGAAGCCCCTCATCGTCTTTTAGAATCCTTAACTGATGCAAAGGCAATTTTTGGAGCTGCTCGCAACGGGGCAATTTGTCGCGAAATGACAAAGACCTATGAAGAAGTAATTAGAGGAAATTTAGAAGAGTTAGAAAATTGGGCAAGGTCAAATGAAATTCTTGGGGAAATAACTTTGGTTCTAGAGGGCTATGACCCAACCTCAAAGAGCTATTCATCCCAAGATTTAATTACGTTGGTGTTGAAGGAAGAGTCTGCTGGCATCAGTCGCAAAGATGCGATCGCTGAGGTGGCGCGGGCAACTGGAACTGCAAAGCGTGAGGTTTTTGATGCGATGGTCACGCATAAATCTGCTGATGGACTCGGCTAGGATAAAACCATGAGCGCTGATAAATCATTCTATTTAACAACGCCTATTTACTATGTAAATGATGCGCCACATATTGGACATGCGTACACAACCGTTGCCGGAGATGTACTTACAAGATGGCATCGCCAAAAAGGTGAAAGCGTCTGGTTCCTAACAGGTACTGACGAACACGGCGAAAAGGTTATGAATACCGCCAAATCCAATAACGTTTCGCCGCAAGAGTGGTGTGATCGTTTAGTTGAAGAAGCATGGAAACCAAATTGGAAAGCATTAAACATTGCTAACGATGACTTTATTCGTACTACAGAGCCGCGCCATGAAGAGCGAGTTCAACGTTTCATGCAATTACTTAAAGATAAGGGCTTTATCTACGCTGGAAAATTTGAAGGTCCTTATTGCATTGGTTGTGAGGAATTTAAACTTCCTGGCGATCTAGATGAGGGTAAGTGCAAGGTTCACGGCAAGCCTGTAGAAAATCTCTCGGAAGATAACTGGTTCTTTAAGCTTTCTGCCTTTGTCGAGCCACTACTAGAGCATTACAAGAACAATCCGCAAGCTTGCGAACCAGCAAGTGCGCGAAATGAAGTTGTTGCTTTCTTGGAAAGCGGCGTTCGCGATCTATCAATCTCTCGCTCCACCTTTGACTGGGGTATTCCAGTTCCGTGGGATACGGATCAAGTAATTTACGTTTGGTTTGATGCACTTTTGAATTATGCAACTGCAGTTGGGTTGGGCGACGCGCCAGATTCCGATGGCGGAAGGAAGTTTGCAAAGACTTGGCCGGCCGATGTACACCTAGTTGGTAAAGATATTCTTCGTTTCCATGCAGTTATTTGGCCAGCGATGCTGATGGCGGCAGGACTGCCCGTACCTGGAAAAGTATTTGCACATGGTTGGTTACTTGTTGGTGGCGAGAAGATGTCAAAGTCAAAGTTAACTGGAATTGCTCCGAGTGATATCACCGACCATTTCGGTGTCGATGCTTTCCGTTATTACTTCTTGCGTGCAATTCCATTTGGTAGCGATGGCTCATTCTCTTGGGAAGATATGTCAGCTCGTTACACCTCAGAATTAGCTAATGACTTTGGAAACCTAGCCTCACGTTTGATTGCCATGATTGAAAAGTATTGCGATGGTGTAATTCCAAAACCTGCGCACAATTCAGAACTTGCCATGCTCTTGGCGCAAACGGTTGATGTTGCAGATAAAGCTATTTGCGCGTTGGATTTCCAAGGTGGCATAAATGCAATTATGGATTACTGCAAGAGAGTAAATGGATTTGTTACTGAACAAGAGCCATGGGCAATTGCCAAAGATCCGGCTCGCGTTGAAGAGTTAAATGCTGTTCTATATAACACCGCCGATTCAATTCGCGCCCTAGCAATTTTGCTCCACCCAGTAATGCCAGCAACGACCGAAATTCTTTGGGAATCACTTGGAGCTCTTACAACCCTAGGACCAATTAGTCAGCAGAAGATTGGCGATGTTGCCAAGTGGGGCGTGCTACCTGCTGGAAGCAAAGTTACAAAGGGTGCGGTCTTATTTCCTCGCTTAGAAGAGAAAACCGAAAGTAATTAATTAATATGGCCGATCGCCACAATCGCGACATTGATCGCCAACTAGCTCCACTTCCAGAGCCACTAAATGTTAAGTGTGTTGATGCCCATGCACATATGGAAATTGTTACAAATACCGCAGCGGATTCGCCAGAAGTTGGCAAAGTTTTAGCAGATGCCAGAAGCGTTGGAATCGATCGAGTTGTTCAGGTTGGTTATTCCGCAGAACAATCTGAGTGGTGCGTTCAGGCTGCCGAGAGTTGGCCAAATGTCCTTGCCGCAGTTGCGCTTCATCCAAACGAGGCACCCGTTGTTGACAATCTTGAAAAAGATTTAGCGGTAATCGAGCGTTTAGCCCAGCACCCAAGAGTGCGAGCGATCGGTGAGACTGGCTTGGATTTCTTCAGAACCGAAGTTGAACTTCAGGAGAAGCAAAAGTATTCCTTCCGCCGTCACATTGCCTTAGCCAAGAAAGTTAATAAAGCGCTGGTTATTCATGATCGCGATGCCCACCGTGCGGTTTTAGATACTTTGCTAGAAGAGGGCGCCCCAGAGAAAACCGTTTTTCACTGCTATTCCGGTGATGCCGAGATGGCTAGGGAATGTATTGCCAATGGTTACATTCTTTCATTTGCCGGGACTCTTACATTTAAAAATGCCCCAGCGCTTCGTGAGGCAGTGAAGTTAGTTCCTCTTGAGTTATTACTAGTTGAAACTGACTCACCATTTCTAGCGCCGATGCCACATCGTGGATCACTAAATACTCCTGCACAAATTCCAACGATCTTGCGTTTTATGGCCGAAGAACGAGACGAGGATTTAGATACTTTGTGCGCTGCGATTTCACAAAATGCAGAACGAATATTTGGATCGTTCACTTAAATGAGTGGGTTACTCGGAGCAAGTGAAATTCGGGAAATCGCCGAACGAATTGGCGTTAAGCCAACGAAGAAACTTGGGCAAAATTTTGTTGTTGATGCAAACACTTGTCGGCGAATAGTAAAAGCGGCAGAAGTTAATGAAACCGATGTGGCTCTGGAAATTGGACCGGGCTTAGGTTCCTTAACGCTTGCAATGTTAGAAGTTGCAAAATCTGTGGTTGCTATTGAAATAGATAATCGTTTGGCTGATGAATTGCCAGAAACCGCCATGCGCCATGGATTTTCTGCAGATAAATTAACTGTAGTTACGCAAGATGCGATGGAAGTAAGTTCGCTTTCAATCGACCCAACAGTCCTTGTTGCGAATTTGCCTTATAACGTTTCAGTTCCAGTCCTTCTTCGATTCTTGGAAAAGTTTCCAACTTTGCGCGCAGGTGTCGTTATGGTTCAAAGCGAAGTAGCTGATCGGTTGATTGCAAAGCCAAATAGCAAGACTTATGGCAGTCCTTCCGTGAAGGCCAATTGGTGGGCGGATATGTCTTCTGCGGGAACTGTCAGTCGCTCAATTTTCTGGCCGGTTCCAAATGTGGATTCATCCTTAGTCAGATTTATTCGCCATCAACCAGCTGGTGATGAAGCCCTACGCAAGGCAACTTTTAGAATAATTGATGCCGCCTTTGCGCAACGGCGAAAGATGCTTCGTGCCGCACTATCTGATTTATGTGGCGGCAGCGCTCTGGCGAGTGCGGTAATTACTGCAGCCGGAATCGATCCAACGATTCGTGGAGAGGCGCTAGAACTTGGTGATTTCATCAAGATTGCTACTACGCTTAATAAATGAGCACTAACGGCGTTGTAGTTCGAGTTCCCGGAAAGGTGAACTTGCAATTAGCTGTTGGGCCACTTGATTCTGATGGTTATCACGAAGTAACTACGGTCTTCCAAGCAATCTCTCTCTTTGATGATGTAACTGTTAAGTACGGTCCGGCAAATTCCGGAATAACCCTAAGCGTTTCCGGAGCAACGTCAGCCGGTGTTCCAGTTGACGATTCAAACTTGGCCTACAAAGCGGCAAAGTTAATGGTTACTAAATATGGACTGGCTGAAGATATTGTAATTCAATTAAAGAAAGAGATTCCAGTTGCAGGTGGTATGGCAGGTGGAAGTGCAGATGCGGCCGGAGTTCTAGTCGGAATAGATGCACTATTTGAATTAGGGCTATCGCGTGATGAATTAGAAAACATAGCTTCCCAACTTGGAAGTGATGTTCCTTTTTCAATTTCTGGGGGAATCGCAATTGGAACTGGAAGAGGCGATCAAATAACGCCAGCGCTAAGTCGTGGAAATTATTACTGGGTTCTGGCACTTGCCGGACAAGGTCTTTCAACTCCTGCGGTTTATCAAGAGTGTGATCGCTTGCGCGAAGGACTAACAATTTCCCGCCCACAAGTTGGAGATGAAATGATGCAAGCGCTTCGAGCTGGAGATGCAATTGCACTCGGCAAGGCGCTATCGAATGATTTACAAGCAGCTGCATGTTCATTGCGTCCGGCGCTACGTTTAGTTTTGGATGTGGGTCGTGATTACGGCGCACTTGGTGGAATTGTTTCTGGTTCAGGACCGACCGTTGCATTCTTAGTTGAAGATGATGAGAAATCTTTAGATTTAACTGTTGCGCTAAGTGCCAGCGGAGTTGTCTCTGGCGTAGTTCGAGCAACTGGCCCAGTCCATGGCGCGAGAGTGGTTTCGACCCTTTAATTTCCACTTATTTCGATTAATGCTGAATAATTCTGAATAATTTGGTGGTATCTGTACTTGTAGGGGATAATTCAGGTTCCGCCATTGTGTAGTGGCTAGCACATGGGCCTTTGAAGCCCAGGGTCCAGGATCGATACCTGGTGGCGGAGCCACTGGGAGAAAGACCCAATCGTTAGGCTCGACTACTAGATTGATATCTAATGGATATCTAGATGAGAGGCGGGAAGCTGAACGTGAGTTCACAGCTTGATGTAGCGATAGTGCTAGCAGCTGGTGAAGGCACGCGGATGAAATCCCAAACTCCAAAAGTTCTTCACCCGATTGCGGGGAAGACGATCATCGCTCATGTTTTAGATCAAGTTAAAGAGTTAAAAGCTAAGGAAGTTCGAGTAGTTGTCGGACATGCTCGCGAATTGGTAGAGCCAGAAGTTAAGGCAGTAGCACCAGTTGCAACTACCGTTTTCCAGTCAGAACGTAATGGCACTGGCCACGCGGTTCAGTTGGCGCTCGCTGATTTGAAGGCCACCGGGACTGTATTAATTTTGGCCGGCGATACCCCGCTACTTCGAAGTGAAACTCTCGCAGAATTTATCGCCGCCCATGCCGAGTCAAAGAATTTAGTTTCAGTATTAACTTCACAAGTCCCAGATCCATCTGGCTATGGCCGCATCGTTCGTGATGAGACAAATGCAATCGTGGCAATCGTAGAAGAGCGCGATGCGAGTGAAGAAATTAAATTGATTGATGAGATCAATACCGGGGTTTACTTATTTGATATTGCCGCCTTGCGCGAAAGTGTTGCAAAATTAAAGACTGACAATTCCCAAGGCGAGCTTTACTTGACAGATGTCATCGCAGATTTAAAGGCAAATTCTGGAAAAGCCGCAGCAATCCTTTCTTATGATTACACCGAAACTCTTGGCATCAATGACCGCTCACAATTAGCTGAGTGTGCGGCAATCATGCGCGATCGAATTAATGACCAGCACATGAAGGCGGGCGTAACAATTATTGACCCAACCACTACGTGGATTGATTCAACGGTGAAGATTGAAAGCGATGTAACCATTCATCCTGCAACCGCGCTCTTTGGCACAACTACAGTTGCAACCCAGGCAACAATTGGCCCGCGTACAACGTTGAATAATGTAATCGTTGGTATGGGCGCATCAGTCATCGAATCTAATTGCACCGATAGCGAAATTGGTTCCGAATCAAAAGTTGGGCCATACACATTTCTTCGTGCCGGAACAAAATTGGCTGCGAAATCAAAGGCTGGCGCATATGTTGAAATCAAAAATTCGACCGTAGGTGAAGGTTCAAAAGTCCCACACCTTTCATACGTTGGAGATGCCACGATTGGTAGCGGCACCAATATTGGAGCTGCGACAGTATTTGTTAATTACGACGGTGTAGAAAAGCATCGAACCGAGATCGGCAATGAAGTTCGAATTGGCAGCGACACTATGTTGGTCGCCCCGGTCACAGTTGGGGATGGCGCATACACTGCGGCAGGCTCAATCATCACCGAAAACGTTCCAGCTGGAGCAATCGGTGTTGCCAGAGCCAAGCAACGCAATATTCTTGGGTGGGTACTTCGAAAGAGATCCGGCACCAAATCCGCAGAAGCTGCAGCAAAAGCTGGAGCAACCGAAGAACAGGGGAGCTAAGTAAATGAGTGAACTTCGCCTTACTTCTGAAAAGAAACTGCGTTTATTTACTGGCCGCGGATATCCAGAGTTAGCTGAAGGCGTTGCCGCTGAACTTGG
>CANBVR010000026.1 GCA_947372965.1 Actinomycetota bacterium | reverse complement strand
CAGATCAAGAACTTGGATTGGGATGATCTTGGAATTGCGATTCCAGCCTTCCTAACAATCATCTTGATGCCATTTACTTACAACATTTCTGTAGGTATCGGCGCTGGATTCGTCTCACACGTTGTGATCCGTTTCGTACAAGGTCGTCGCAAGGATGTTCATCCATTGCTTCTTGTCGTAACAGGTCTATTCCTTATCTACTTCTTGTCTTCACCAATTAATACTTGGGTTGGCTAATTAATAGGTAATTAATAAGTAACAGGCAATTAAGTTGGGGCTCGGGGGAAACCTCGGGCCCTTGCTCATTGGGGTACCGGTTCTTTCCATGGCTTTTTGCGCTCAGAATTGAGCGTGGTTAGAGCGGCTCTGATTTTGGCTTATGATTCTCACTTACGCCGCGGGGCGTAGCGTAGTGGCTAGCGCGCTTGCTTTGGGAGCAAGAGACCGGGAGTTCGAATCTCCCCGCCCCGACCAGAATTTAGTTAAATATTTTAAAGGAGCCACGTGAAGAGTTCTGTCGAAACACTTTCCCCAACTCGAGTAAAACTTTCAATCGAAGTTTCTTTCGAAGATCTTGATCAATACATCAAAGGCGCCTACAAGACCCTAAGTGAAAAGATCAGCATCCCAGGATTCCGTAAGGGCAAAGTTCCACAAGCGATGATCGATCAACGCGTTGGTCGCGCAGCCGTTTTGGATGAGGCAATCAATTCTTCACTTTCACCAATGTATGCAGCAGCCCTTAAAGAGCAGAACGTTTTCGTAATTGGCCGCCCAACAATTGATATCACAAAGCTCGTTGATAATGAGATGTTTTCATTTACCGCGGAAGTAGATATCCGTCCAGAATTAAAACTGCCTGATTTCTCAAAGATCACTCTTACAGTTGACGACGTTGTAGTTTCAGATGAAGAAGTAGCAGAGCAAGTAGATCTACTTCGCGCTCGCTTTGGAACTCTCTCAACCGTCGAGAAGGCCGTTGCAAATGGCGACTTCGTTTCAATTGATCTAGTTGCCACAATCGATGGCAAGGAAGTTGAAGGCGGAACTGCAAACGATATTTCCTACGAAGTGGGCACTAACCGCATGGTTGACGGCCTAGATGAAGCACTTGCTGGCCTTTCCGCCGGAGAGTCAAAGAAGTTTGATACCCAACTAGTTGGCCAAAAGGATGACGAAAAGGGTTCAGTAGAAGTAACTGTTAAGGCAGTAAAGCGTCGCGATCTTCCAGAGTTAAATGATGAGTTCGCAAAGTTGGCTTCAGAGTTTGAAACTCTGGCCGAGCTCCGCACTGATATCCAAGCTCGCCTCGAGCGCGTAAAGCACCTTGAACAAGGAGCTCATGCCCGCGACCTCTTGGTTGAAAAGCTTGTAAAAGAAGTTGAAATTCCACTTCCACAAAATGTTATTGATGATGAAGTAAATGACCACCTTGAAAAAGAGGGTCGCCTAGAGGATGAGACTCATCGCAAAGAAGTCATTGAAGAAGTAACCAAGTCACTGACCCAAGAAATCCTCTTTGACAATATTGTTCAAGCAGAATCTGTCTCTGTAAACGAGACTGAGTTAACTGAATATCTGGTTCGCGCATCCCAACGTTATGGAATGACCCCAGACCAATTCATTAAGGAAGTTTCTGAGGCTGGCCAGATCACAACTATGGTTGCTGAAGTTTCGCGCGCCAAGGCTTTGGCTGGTGTCCTATCTCGCGTAAAGGTTGTTACAACTTCTGGCAAGGAAGTAAACCTTGAAGAGTTGGCACCAAAGCAAGCTGCAACAGAGGCATCTGACTCAGCCGAGTAATACTTCTCTCTAAGCGAACACCCCACGCCTAGATTTCCCCCATTTGCGGAAGCATTTGCCCGTAATAGTTGTTAAGGTCAATACAAGAAAAATTAACCACAGGAGGAAGTCTTGGAAATCATTACTCCGCAATTAGCGGGTTCAGCGCCAGGTGGCGGACTTGATGATCAGGTCTACCAACGTTTGCTTCGCGAACGAATCATCTTCCTTGGATCAGTTGTAGAAGACTCAATGGCTAATGCAATTTCTGCTCAGCTCTTGCTACTTGCAGCCGAAGATCCTGAAAAAGATATTTTCCTTTACATCAACTCACCAGGCGGATCTATCTCTGCTGGTATGGCGATCTATGACACGATGCAATACATCAAGAATGACGTCGCAACAGTTGCGATGGGTCTTGCTGCATCAATGGGTCAATTCCTACTTTGCTCTGGTGCACCTGGAAAGCGCTACGCACTTCCACATGCACGAATCATGATGCACCAACCATCAGGTGGTATCGGTGGAACCGCATCAGATATAAAGATCCAAGCCGAACAAATGTCTTTCACAAAGAAGAAGATGGCGGAATTGATCTCATTCCACACCGGCCAAAAGGCGGAGACCATCGAAGCTGATTCAGATCGTGACCGGTGGTTCACCGCTGAAGAAGCAAAGGAATATGGCTTTGTTGATCACGTCGTTCGTTCAGCAGGTCAAGTATCAGGAAGCGGTGGAACAGCATGAACAAGAATGTAGAAACCGTAAACGATTTCACAAGTCGTTATGTACTTCCAACCATTGAAGAGAAGACATCATATGGCTTCAAGCGCTTAGACCCATACACAAAGCTTTTCGAAGAGCGCATCATCTTCGTCGGTCAGGCAATTGATGACACCGTGGCAAATGACGTGATGGCGCAGTTGTTGACTTTGGAATCTATGGATCCAGATCGCGACATTATGATGTACATCAACTCACCAGGTGGCTCATTCACCGCGTTGACTGCAATTTATGACACGATGCAATTCGTTCGTCCAGATGTAATGACCATCTGCTTGGGACAAGCCGCCTCAGCAGCAGCTGTTCTTCTTGCTGGCGGATCACCTGGAAAGCGTTACGCGCTAGAAAATGCTCGAATCTTGATTCACCAACCATATTCTGAAGGTGGCGGCCAAGGTTCCGATATTGAAATTCAAGCTCGCGAAATTATGCGAATGCGTACCTTGCTAGAAAAGATGCTGGCAAAGCACACCACCAAGAGCCACGAAGAGATCACTAAGGACATCGAACGCGACAAGATTCTTACCGCCGCCGAAGCTGTCGAATATGGAATCATCGATCAGGTAATGGTTAGTCGTAAGGCATCGCTCAAGAAGTAATTAGAAGTAATTCGCCTATAAGCGAACAAGTTAAGGCTGGGATTGGCCCGCATTATTGCGTGGCAAGTCCTAGCCTTTACTTATGAATACGCGCATCGGAGAATCTGGCGACCTCTTGAAATGTTCTTTCTGCGGAAAGACTCAAAAGCAGGTCAAGAAGTTAATCGCCGGCCCAGGTGTTTACATCTGTGATGAGTGCATCGATCTTTGTAATGAAATTATTATTGAAGAACTCCAAGAGACTTCAACCCTTGGACTGCAAGAACTTCCAAAGCCACAAGAGATTTATGATTTTCTAGATCAATATGTAATTGGCCAGGATCGTGCAAAGAAATCACTTTCAGTTGCCGTCTATAACCACTACAAGCGCGTGCAATCTGGTGAGTCAAAGCGCGAAGATTCCATCGAACTTTCCAAGTCAAATATTTTAATTCTCGGCCCAACTGGTTGCGGCAAGACACTTTTGGCGCAAACTTTGGCACGGATGCTTAATGTCCCATTTGCGATAGCTGATGCGACCGCGCTAACCGAAGCTGGTTATGTGGGTGAAGATGTTGAAAATATCTTGCTCAAACTTATTCAAGCCGCAGACTTCGATGTTAAAAAGGCCGAAACCGGAATTATCTATATCGATGAGATCGATAAGGTTGCTCGAAAGAGTGAGAACCCATCTATTACTCGCGATGTTTCAGGTGAAGGCGTGCAACAAGCACTTCTTAAGATTCTCGAAGGTACAACTGCATCTGTTCCACCTCAAGGTGGTCGCAAGCACCCACATCAAGAATTTCTCCAAATCGACACAACAAATATTCTCTTCATCGTTGGTGGCGCCTTTGCTGGCTTAGAAAAAATTATCGAAGGTCGAAATGGAAAAGCTGGCGTTGGGTTTAATGCCACACTTCAAAAAACTGGTGAGGCTGCATCAAGGGATCTATTTGGCGATGTAATGCCCGAAGATCTTCTAAAGTTTGGAATGATTCCAGAATTTATTGGTCGACTTCCAATTCTCACTTCCGTTGAGAATCTAGATCGTCCAGCACTAATGGAAATTCTTACCGAGCCAAAGAACGCACTAGTAAAGCAGTATCACAAGCTTTTTGAATTAGATGGCGTAGAGCTTGAAGTAACTCCAGAAGCCCTCGAGGTAGTTGCTGATCTTGCAATCAAGCGTGGAACAGGTGCACGTGGTCTTCGTGCAATCATGGAAGAAACACTCCTAAGTGTTATGTATGAAATTCCTTCAAAGCCAGAAGTTGAACGAGTAGTCATCACTCCAGAAGTAGTTCTAAAGCAAGAAGCCCCAACTTTAATTTCCCGCCCGGGTGGCCCAAAGCGCGCAAGTAAGAGTGAAAAATCTGGAAAATCAGATAAGGGCGAGGCCACTGGCGAGGAAAAGACTGCTTAATCTTTAATCTAGACTGACCCATTATGAGCCAGGCCAATAAGCGTGAATTAGCTGCAACTTTTTCACCTGCAGATATCGAAGCCCCGCTCTATCAAAAATGGCTAGATGCTGGTTACTTCAAGGCTGATGCAACATCAGATAAGCCACCATTCACAATTGTAATTCCACCACCAAATGTGACTGGATCACTGCACATTGGCCACGCACTTGATCACACGCTCCAAGACATTGTCATTCGTATGAAGCGAATGAAAGGTTTTGAAACGCTCTGGCTTCCAGGAATGGACCATGCTGGAATTGCTACGCAGAATGTTGTTGAAAAACAATTGGCCGCGCAGGGCAAGTCCCGTCATGACCTTGGTCGTGAAGAATTTATTAAAACTGTGTGGAAGTGGAAGGCTGAATCTGGTGGCGCAATTTTGGCGCAGATGAAACGTCTTGGCGATTCTGTTGACTGGAGTCGTGAGCGCTTCACAATGGATGAAGGGCTCTCTAAGGCTGTTCAAGAAATCTTCAAGCGTCTTTATGACGCCGAACTTATTTATCGCGCCGAGCGAATTATCAACTGGTGTCCACGGTGTCTTACTGCGCTTTCTGACATTGAAGTTGAGCACTCAGATGATGCTGGTGAATTCGTTCAAGTTAGATATGGCGATGAAAACATTTCAATCACAGTAGCAACAACTCGAGCCGAGACAATGATGGGTGACGGCGCCGTTGCAGTCCATCCAGAAGATCCACGTTACAAAGATTTAATAGGAAAAATGGTTCTGTTGCCATTAGTTAATCGCATGATTCCAATTATTGCTGATGAATTAGTTGACCCAGAGTTTGGAACCGGTGCGGTCAAAGTAACTGGAGCACATGATCCAAATGACTTTGAGATGGCAATGCGCCACGGAATTGATATGCCGATAATCATGAATGAGCATGGCGTTATGGCCAACTCTGGAACAAAGTTTGATGGCATGGATCGATTCGAAGCTCGTAAAGCAGTTGTTGATGAGCTCCGCTTGCAAGGTCGGATTGTTGCCGAAAAGCGCCCATATGTTCACGCCGTTGGACATTGCCAACGTTGTGACACAACTGTTGAGCCAAGACTTTCCATGCAATGGTTTGTGAAAGTTGCACCACTTGCAAAAGCCGCAGGAGACGCGGTTCGCGATGGTCGAATTAAAATTGAACCAGAAGAATTAGCACCACGTTATTTTGACTGGATCGACAACATGCATGACTGGTGTATTTCTCGCCAACTTTGGTGGGGGCATCAGATTCCGGTTTATTACGGACCAAATGGGGAAGTAGTAGTTTGCGGACCAAATGACACACCACCTGCTGGCTACACGCAAGATCCCGATGTTTTAGATACCTGGTTCTCTTCAGGTTTGTGGCCATTTTCAACTTTAGGTTGGCCGGAAGCAACTGATGATTACAAGAAGTTCTACCCAACAAGTGTTCTTGTCACGGGTTATGACATTTTGTTCTTCTGGGTTGCCCGAATGGTTTTACTTGGTTTATTTGTAAATGATGGGATTGCTCCTTTCCACACTATTGCACTTCACGGTTTAGTTCGTGACCGCTTTGGAAAGAAGATGAGTAAGTCTCGCGGAAATACTGTTGATCCAATTGAGTTCATGGATAAATATGGCTCAGATGCCCTTCGTTTCACTCTTGCTCGCGGCGCTAATCCCGGAACAGATCAAGCCCTTGCCGAGGAGTGGATCGGCGGATCTAGAAACTTTGCCACAAAACTTTGGAACGCTACTCGCTTTGCTGTCTTGAATGGCGCAACAATCGAAGGCGAACTTCCAGCTTTTGATGGGCTTGATGATATTAATAAATGGATTCTTACTCGCTTGGATGAAACCATCGAAGCGGTCGATAACTACTTAGAGAAATTTGAATTCGCGAAAGCTTGTGAAGAGATTTATCACTTTGCTTGGGATGATTTGTGCGACTGGTATCTTGAATTATCAAAGGCATCATTTGCTTCTGGTGGCGAAAGTGCCGAAGTTTCAAAGCGAGTACTTGGTCACGTATTAGACCAGGTATTGCGACTATTGCATCCGGCCATGCCATTTATCTCTGAAGAGTTGTGGTGTTCATTTACCGGTGGTGAAACTTTGGTAACTGCGACCTGGCCTAAATCAAACTTTGCAATGCGAGATGAAAGCTCCAAGGCGGTTGTAACTCAGCTTCAGGATTTAGTTACCGAAATTCGTCGATTCCGAAATGATCAAGGAATAAAGACATCTGCAAAGGTAAATGCTAATTTCGTTGGTCTTGGCGCACACGAAGCAGCTCTTCGCCAAGTTTGCCGGTTAGAAGTAATGACCGGTGTGCCAGGTGCCAAGATTGAGGTTGGCAAAGTAATTGTTGAATTCGATTTAACTGGCGCTATCGATGTTAAAGCGGAGCGGGCTCGGTTAACAAAAGATCTAGCAACAGCTGAGAAGGATCGTACGACGGCCAAAGTTAAATTAGATAATGAGGGCTTTATGGCTAAGGCGCCGATGGAAGTAGTTCAAGAAATTCGCACCAGACTTGCACAAACAACTGCTGACATCGAGAGCATCACGGCCCAATTAGCTGCGCTGCCAAACGATTAATGACAACCCCTGACGATCTAGAAGTTCTTGCTGTTGTTGAAGCTGCGCTATTAAAGCGCTGGCCAGAAAGCAGAATCGAACCCGCAATGGATCGCATCGCTGCCTTACTCGATGCCCTCGGGTCACCAGAACTTTCTTATCCCACTGTTCACATCGGTGGAACCAACGGCAAGACAAGCACTGCTCGAATGGTTGATTCGATATTCACTGAACTTGATTACCGTACGGGAAGATTCACCAGCCCTCACCTTGAAAATATGCTCGAGCGAATTTCAATTAAGGGCCAACCAATTACGCCAGAAGGTTTTATCGCTTCCTATAACGATATTGCACTCTATTTAGATCTTATAGATAGTCGTCAACCGCATC
The DNA here is from genome assembly GCA_947372965.1 of Actinomycetota bacterium. GTDB lineage: Bacteria > Actinomycetota > Actinomycetes > Nanopelagicales > Nanopelagicaceae > AAA044-D11. Next base: position 7,529 of record CANBVR010000026.1, on the reverse strand, counting down.
CGATTTCATTTTTCGAAGCGATTACCGCACTTGCCTTTGTCGCCTTTGCTGAATTTCCAATTGATGTTGGAGTCATTGAAGTTGGCATGGGCGGAGAGTGGGACGCGACAAATGTCGTTCAAAGTACCGTCTCGGTTTTAATGCCGATCGGTTTAGATCACACCGAGTATCTGGGTGAAACTCTTGAAGAAATTGCGCAGACAAAGAGTGGAATCATCAAGCCAGAATCACATGTAATTCTGGCAGCGCAAGAACCCGAAGTTGCAAGAATTCTTATGGAGAAGGTTGCAAAGCAATCTGCAATTCCATATCGCGAAGGAGTCGAGTTTTCACTTTTACGTCGCGATATCGCAGTTGGCGGCCAGATGATTTCTATTCAAGGAATTTATGCTGAGTACACCGATATTTATCTACCACTTTATGGTGCACATCAAGCCACAAATGCGGCTGTTGCATTGGCTACCGTCGAAGCATTTGTTGGGACTTCCCTCGATGAAGAAGTTGTTAGAAACGCATTTGCAAATGTTAAATCACCAGGTCGCCTTGAAATATTGCACCGAGATCCAACTGTGATTGTTGATGCTGCGCACAATCCACATGGCACGCGAGCGCTAGCGAATACTTTGAAAACCGAATTCGATTTCGAATCAATTTTCTGCGTTCTGGCAATATTGGGTGAGAAGGATGTAGCGGGAGTTCTATACGAACTCGAGCCAGTCATTGATAGGTTGGTTGTGACTCAATCTAGTTCACCACGTGCCTTAGATGTTGAGACGTTATATGAACTTGCCCTAAAAGTCTTTGGTGCTGATCGGGTCTACAAAGAATCGAATTTAATTAATGCCATCACATATGCCTCCGAGCAAGTAACTTTGCTAAATCAAGTGAGCGAAGGTGTCAGCGCCGTTGTGATTACTGGATCAGTTGTGACCGCCGGGGAGGCACGGACGATCCTAAAGAAAATTGGAAGGGTTACGGAATAAATGAGAATCCTTGGAGCTGCTGTTTTGGCTATGGAAGCTTTTGTAATTGGCTTTGCCCTTTTGCTCGCAAAGGATGCGCACCACGGAGTTGCCATTTGGCTGGGAATTTTCTTAATGATTTCACTAATTCTTAATTCTGGAATTATGAAACGTAAAGCCGGCTGGATTATTGGAACTGCGTTGCAAGTAGCAATCGTTGCCTACGGATTTGTAGTTACTGCAATGTTTTTCATGGGGGCTGTCTTTGCCGCTCTCTGGGTGGCGGCTATTGTTGTCGGCCGAAAAGGTGAGGCGATTCGCGCAAATTTGCTAGCAAATCCGCGAAATTAAGTACTTTCGACTTCTTTGATTAGACTGTCTGGGTGAGTATCGAACGTACCCTAATCCTGGTCAAGCCCGACGGAGTCCGTCGCGCACTAGTTGGCGAAGTAATTCGACGAATTGAAACAAAGGGTTATCAAATAACTGCGCTAAAGATGATCCAACCAACTCGTGATTTATTTGCAGTTCATTACGCAGAGCACGATGGCAAGCCATTCTTCGAGCCACTTCTCGAATTCATGCTCTCTGGCCCAATCGTTGCCATGATTGCTGAAGGCAATCGCGTCATTGAAGGATTCCGTAAACTCGCGGGCACAACAGATCCGACAACTGCTGAGCCAGGAACAATTCGTGGTGATTTAGCTCGCGATCAAGGTACAAAAGTTGTTCAAAATATTGTTCATGGTTCTGATTCGGTTGAATCAGCTAATCGTGAAATCGCAATCTTCTTCCCTGAATTGAAAGGCAACTAATGAGCAGCAAGAGCACTAACCGCATGTCCTTCATCGGCCGCGATATGGCCGTTGACTTAGGAACAGCGAACACCCTTGTCTATGTTCGTGGACGTGGCATCGTTCTAAACGAGCCATCAGTGGTTGCTGTTAATCAAGACACCGGAGCAATCCTTGCAGTTGGGCTAGAAGCAAAGCGCATGATTGGTCGTACTCCTGGAAATATCATTGCAATTCGTCCACTTAAAGATGGTGTAATCGCCGACTTTGATACCACCGAAAAAATGCTTCGTTACTTTATTCAAAAGGTTCACCGTCGTCGCTATCTGGCAAAGCCAAGAATTGTTGTCTGCGTTCCTTCTGGTATTACCGGAGTTGAACAACGCGCTGTGAAAGATGCTGGCTACGCAGCTGGCGCGCGAAAGGTTTACATTATTGAAGAGCCAATGGCTGCGGCTATTGGAGCTGGACTTCCAATTCATGAACCAACTGGAAATATGGTTGTCGACATTGGTGGTGGAACAACTGAAGTAGCTGTTATTTCACTAGGTGGAATTGTTACCGCGCTTTCAATTCGCGTTGGCGGCGATGAATTAGACCAAGCAATCATTGACTGGGTAAAGCGTGAGTTCTCATTATTACTAGGAGAGCGAACCGCTGAAGAAATTAAAATGGCTATTGGTTCTGCCTACAAATTACCAGGCGAGCCAGATGCTGAAATTCGAGGCCGCGATCTAGCTACTGGACTTCCAAAGACTATTCGCGTTTCTGCCGAAGATATTCGCAAGGCGCTTGAAGATCCAGTAAACCAAATTGTTAATGCCGTTAAGAGCACTTTAGATAAGACTCCACCAGAGCTTGCAAGTGACTTAATGGATCGTGGAATCGTTCTAACTGGTGGCGGCGCGCTACTTCGTGGACTCGATGAGCGACTACGTCACGAAACTGGAATGCCAGTTCACATTAGTGAGCGACCACTTCAAGCTGTAGCTGAAGGCTCTGGAAAGTGCGTTGAGGAATTCGAAGCACTTGAGAAGGTTCTGATTTCAGAGCCGCGCCGTTAGAGGCCACAAGAAGCAGAAAGAAAATTTCGGAAGTTGATTTGTAAGGAGAGATAAGTGGCATCTGGCGGTAGCAATCGTTCGCGGCTACTTGTCATCATTCTTATCGTAACTTCTTTATTTCTAATTACCCTGGATTTACGTGGCGTCAGCATCACTAAGGGCTCTCGTTCTGCAACTCAATCCATTTTGGCTCCGATTCAACGCGGCGTCTCAGATATTTTTTCACCAGTTGGCTCTTTCTTTAGCGACATCAAAAATTTCGGAAAGACCAAAGCTCAACTTAAAGAACTCAAGGCCGCAAACTCCAGATTACGGACCCAGGCAATTCTTGATGCCGACACTAAAGGCCAACTTGCCAAACTCAAGGGTGTTTTAAATTTAGCTGGGCGAGGTGGCTATAAAGTTGTTTCAGCTCGTGTAATTGGTCGCGGAAGTGCCTCTACTTTTAGTCAGACCATCACAATCGATGCTGGTACTTCTGATGGAATTCAAAAAGATATGACCGTCATGAGCGATGTCGGCATTGTTGGAATTGTTAAATCTGTTTCAGCAACTTCTTCAATCGTCTTATTGATGAGTGACCCAACATTTAGAATTGGCGTTCGAATTGCTCGTTCGCAAAGTGTTGGCGTTCTCTTTGGCCAAGGTTCCAATCGTTATAGCCTTCAGTTATTAGACGCTAGCGGATCGATAAATCAAAAAGATATTTTGATCTCACTTGGAAGTGAAAATAGCCGTCCCTTTGTACCCGGACTTCCAGTTGGATATGTAGTTGCGGTGGATAAAACAACAGCATCTCTTACCCAAACCGCAACCGTTCAAGGTTATTCAAACCTAAACGGTCTTGGCGTAGTTTCGGTAATCGTTTCAGTTTCACAGGGTGATCCAAAGGATTCACTCATACCAAAGCCAACGCCTACAGCAACAATTTATGTAACCTCAACGGCCAAGCCAGATACCGCAAGTGCAACGGCTTCTACGATGCCTTCGAATATTCCATCACCAACCGCATCTACTAACCAGGTGAAGAAGGTCAAGAAGTGAGTTGGAGTAGAGCGGGTCTCTACTCGTTACTACTTCTATCTCTATTCATCATTCAAGAATCAGCTGTCTCGAAAATTAATTTACCAATCACGGGATTCTCTCTTTATTTAGCAGTTCTCCTTGGCTTGATGGCCATCGAAGAGAATTTTGGTGGCGTGGTTGTTGGCTTTATCGGCGGCATAATTTTGGACTTTTCACCTTCAGCAGATTCGCCTTTTGGTAAGTGGGCACTTGTACTTACATTAGTTGGATATGTATTTTCGCTAAATAGCGAGAGCATCGGTGATTTCACTGACCGCCCTGCATCTTTCGTAATTTTTGTCAGCTTGGGCTCAATTGGAACTCTTATTACATTCTTGTGTTTTGGAGTACTACTTGGTGAAAATAATGGAGCTCTTGGCCACAATTTTGTAATGGTTCTTGGAAATGCTTTTTGGACCTTACTATTTGCACCTTTGCTTCTACCGCCAGCAATAAAGTGGCGTCAGTTGACTTTAACGTCTAGAGAGCGTCAATGAGTATTCGTTCACGATTAAATATTGTGATTGTGCAGGCTCTGGTTATTTCACTCATGCTTGCGCTACTAGGCCGACTTTTTTATTTACAGGTAGCTTCTGGTTTGAAATATCAAAATGCAGCTCTGAGCATTCAAAGTAGAGATGTTGTCACCCCGGCAGTTCGTGGAGCTATCACTGATATTTCTGGAATTCCTTTGGTTATGGATCGTCCGGGTATGGTCATAACCGTTGATCGAAGCGTGATTGATAAGTTGCCAGATAAAGGCTCGGCGGTTCTGGCCAAGGTTGCAACATTGGTCGGTCAAAAACCAGAAGATCTTTATATCTCAACTAGGTTATGTGGTGAATTACCAATTGGCTCGCGAACTGGATGTTGGAAAGGAACTCGTTTTCAACCGATCCCAGTCACCAGAACTGCAACCAAAGATCAAGCGCTAAAGGTTTTAGAGAATTCAGATAGTTATCCAGGAATTGATGCCCAGCCAGTTCCAGTTCGTTCATACCCTTCACTTGCTGGTGAAAATGGCGCTCATGTTTTGGGTTACGTTGGATCAGTCACAGAGTTAGATTTAGCTAATCCAGATAAACATTTCTATCGCGATGAGTTGGTTGGAAAGTCTGGCCTGGAGTACCAATATGACAAGTACCTAAGAGGTACGCCAGGAATTAAGACCGTGACGGTTGATCGAAAAGAAGCAGTAACACAAGAGACGCAAAATACTTCACCAAAATCAGGATTCAATTTAGTGACAAACCTTGACGCCGAACTCCAAGCAGCCACTGAGAAAGCTCTTCAAAGTTCGGTACGACGTTCTAAAGCAATGGGTTACCACGCAGATGGTGGTGCGGCGATTGTTCTAGATGTTAAAAGTGGGAAAGTTTTAGCCCTCGCTTCTTATCCAAGTTATGACCCAAATATTTGGCAGACTGGTCTTACCCAAGCACAAGCTAAAGATTTATTTAGCGAAAGCGCCGGTGTTCCAGCGCTGATCAGACCAATTCAAGGAATGTATGCCCCAGCTTCTACCTTCAAATCAATCTCTGTAGTTGCCGCTGCCGCTGCCGGTTATAACTTAAGCGCATCTTATGATTGCCCAGCTTCAGTTCAAATTGGAAACCGCGTATTTAATAACTTTGAAGTTAAATCCCTTGGTCGCGTAAGTTTACAAAAAGCAATTGCGGTCTCTTGCGACACAATTTGGTATCAAATCGCTTATGACCAATGGGTAAAAGATGGCGGGCTGCGACCAAAATCCGGACTCCATGATTACTTCTTCACTGCAGCAAAGGGATTTGGAATCGGAAAGAGCACCGGCATTGATCTGCCAGGAGAAGCATCTGGTCGATTACCCGATCGTGGTTGGAAACAGCGGTATTACGATCAAAATAAGAATTTCTTTTGCAACTACTCATCCAGAGCAAAGAAGGCTGATCTAACTCCTTATTTAATGGCGATTGCAAAAGAGAATTGCATCGATGGCTATATGTTGCGAGCGGGTGATGCGGTTAACTTTTCAATCGGGCAGGGTGATACGTTGTTGACGCCGATTCAGATGGCTCAGGTTTATGCCGCCATCGCTAATGGGGGCACGCTCTATAAGCCAGAAATTGCCCGAGCAATTGTTAAACCAGATGGAACTGTCGTTAAAGAATTCAAACCTGAAGTAACAGGAAGCGCACCTTTGACGCCGGAAGTTACTGCGTTTTTGCATAAAGCGCTTAGATCAGTTGCAACGGACGGAACCGCCGCTGGCGTCTTTGCTGGATTCCCAGTACATGTTGCAGGAAAGACCGGAACGGGTCAAGACTTGGGTAGAAATAAAAACGGAAGCGCTAAGGATGACACCTCTTGGTTCGCCTCTTTTGCACCAGTTGAAAATCCACAATATGCCGTTGTCATGATGGTGAGCCAAGGTGGCTTCGGTGCCTCAGTTTCTGCCGTCGGCGTTCATGATATTTATGCTGCCCTTTATGGTGTCACGGGCGGAACTATTGACCCGAAGAAAGCAATTTTCCCAAATGGAATCCCAACCAATATCCCAAAGGTTGATGCAAAAAACGCTAAATTGGTAAAACCATGAGAAGTAGAAATCTAGCAATTAGATCCAATCGGCGAAATAAGTTCTTCCAGAGCTTTAGTCAGTGGGATCGGTTACTTAATTTTTCGGTTATCGCATTATCCATCCTCGGAACTTTTCTGGTCTGGGCCGCAACAAGATCTTGGTTTGCAAACCAAGGCCTTGATCCGCAATATTATTTAAAGCGCCATGTAATTAACTTGGCGATCGGTCTTGCGTTGGCATATGGAACAACGCTTATTGATTATCGATTGCTTCGGGCCTATACCCCGATAGTTTGGGGACTTGCGGTACTTGGCTTGATTGCAGTTTTGATCCCACATGTTGGAAGCACAATTAATGGAGCCCGTGCCTGGATCGCCCTTCCTGGTGGCTTTAATATCCAACCAGCAGAGTTGGCAAAAATTGGCATCATTGTTGGAATCTCAATGATCATGGCAGAAAAGCGCGATACCGATGCCAACCCAACAGATCTAGATGTCACAAAGGCGCTAGCAATCGCCGCAGTCCCAATTCTTCTAATTCTTGCCCAACCAGACCTAGGAACAGTTGTGATCATCAGCGCAGCTATCGTTGCGATGATTGGAACCTCAGGTGCACCAACCAGGTGGGTAGTTGGATTGCTACTGATTGCAGTTGTCGGGGGATTTGTTGCCATTAAGGCCGGCGTAGTCAGTGATTATCAAGTAAAGCGTTTGCAATCTTTTGTGGATCCAGCTGCTGATCCACAGATGAGTGGTTATCAATTGCGCCAATCACGCATCACCATCGGCTCAGGCGGGATTATTGGTAAAGGATTATTTAATGGGCCACAAACAAATGGTCGCTTTGTTCCGGAACAACAGACAGACTTTATTTTTACCGTAGCTGGTGAAGAACTTGGATTTCTTGGCTGTGGATTCATCTTGCTCTGCTTTGGGCTTTTCTTTGCCCGCGCATTTACGATTGCAAAACGAACTAATGATTTATTTGGCAGGTTAGTGTGTGTTGGAATTATTGCTTGGTTTGCCTTCCAAACTTTTGAAAATATTGGCATGACCATGGGCTTGGTCCCAATGACCGGAGTGCC
>CANBVR010000025.1 GCA_947372965.1 Actinomycetota bacterium | reverse complement strand
CCACAATTCTTGCAGACTGCGATGCTGCGCTCTCCCGAGTTGGCAAAGTATCCCCTATGGATTGCGGCATATGGAAAAGATCCCGCGGTTGCAACAAATGTTCCTGGAATGAAAAAGGTTGGTTGCTTTGCCCACTCATGGACTAAATCAAATTGCAGTCCAAATTGGCAGGTCTGGCAATACACCTCTTGTGGCATTGGTTCTAAATACGGAATTCCGACCGCGCGAGTAGATCTAAATGTATTCGCTGGAACTGAAGAGAAATTCTTAGCTCTCACAACCGGACTTTGGCAACCAGAGCCGGCCGATATGTTGCCATTTAACGAGCCAACAACGATGCAAATTCTCTCAAGCAAATTTGGCACGACTAATGATCTTTCAAACTTTGTAATTGATGTTTTGCGTCCAGATGGCAGCCCAGTTGTTACCGGTGATGTCTCCTTTAAATCAGCTGACTCATTAGTAAGCGCCGGAGTTCAAACTTCCGTCCGCTCTGGAACTGGTCGATGGACCTTAAATATTGCAAACCTTCAGGCTGGTAATTACGTTGGCTATGTTCAATTCACCGATGAATCACAAGTGCATGCTGATTCCATAATTCCAGTCCAATTTGAAATTACCCAAGGGCCAACTCCATCACCAAAGCCTTCCTCTACGCCAACAAAGAAGCCCGCGCCTGCGCCAGTTGATACTTGCAAGGGTCAGATTAGAAACTAAGCACAAATATCGCCTTGATTAAAAGGTAGAGTTAGCACCTATGAAAGCGGTGCGCACTGATCTAAAAATGGCAGATGGCCGCACCATCTATTACTACGATGAATCTGAAGTTTCTAGAAACGCTGTAGATAATCGCCCAGTTGAAGATCGTCCAGGAATTGGCGAGATGCGCCTAGATGTACTCACTAACGAGTGGATCTCCATGGCCGCCCATCGCCAAACACGTGCCTTTCTACCACCAAAAGAGTTGTGTCCACTCTGCCCAACCAAACCAGGTTTAGATTCTGAAATTGCAGATTCAAATTATCAAGTTGTTGTCTTTGAAAACCGTTCACCATCTTTTTCAGATCCCAAAGGTTCCTTCAATCTCCCAGAATATTCCGGACTCCAAACTCCAGTCGTGCCATCGGCGGGGCATTGCGAAGTTATTTGTTTCACCGATCATCACGAAGGTTGCTTTGGCCAATTACCACTCTCCCAAATTCGCCTAGTTATGGAAGCTTGGCGCGATCGCGTAAGAGAGATTTCAAAACTTCCTTATGTCGAACATATTGCACCATTTGAAAACCGTGGCGAGGAAGTTGGGGTAACGCTTAATCACCCACACGGCCAGATCTATGCCTATTCTTTTGTACCACCGCGTACCGAGAAGATGGCTGCGATTGCGATCGATTACTTTAAGAAATATGGGCGACCACTTATTTCTGATGTAATTGCTCGCGAAATCAAAGACCAGGTTCGAGTAATTGCCGAGAATGATCTTTGGATTGCCTATGTTCCTTTCGCTTCTAGATACCCATATGAAATCCATGTAGTTCCTAAGCGCTTTGTGCCAGATTTGGCCGAACTAACAGACTCTGAGGCAGATGCTTACCCAGCAATTGCAAAAGAGGTATTACTTCGCCTAGATGGCGTATTTGGTATTGATATGGCGTACATCGCTGCTTGGCATCAGGCACCCGTACGAAGCGCTCGAAAAGAACTTGGCTTGCATTGGCAGATCACAAGCATTCGCCGCCAACCAGGCAAATTGAAATATCTTGCCGGTTCGGAATCAGCTTTGGGTGCATTCATTATGGATATGAAACCAGAACAATCTGCTGAACAATTGCGTGCGGTGAAGTTGTAATGCGCGTACTTGTTACTGGCGGGGCTGGCTACATCGGCTCGGCAGCTGCAGCAATTCTGTTAGAGCGGGGCTATGAGGTCACAATTCTCGATGATCTCTCAACTGGCCATTCTGAACTAGTTGCACCTGGCGCAAAGTTCGTTGACGGTTCCTTACTTCAAAAGGCGGCAGTCGACTCAGCACTTGAAGGTGTTGATGCGGTAATTCACTTTGGCGCAAAGTCACTTGTCGGTGAATCAGTGCAAAAGCCTGAGATTTATTGGAATACCAACGTCAATGGCACTCGAATCTTGCTAGAAGCGATGCGGGAAAAGGGAATCAAGAAAATTGTTTTCTCATCCTCTGCTGCTACTTATGGCGAGCCAAAGAGTGTGCCAATTACTGAAGGCTCCGAGACTAAACCAACTAATCCATATGGCGCTTCAAAATTGGCCGTTGATTACATGCTCACCTCTGAAGCCATCGCCCATGAGATCGGCGCAATTAGCCTTCGCTATTTCAACGTCGCCGGTGCTTATAAATCTCAAAGTGGTTGGTTGACCGAGAACCACAATCCAGAGACCCACTTGATTCCTAATGTTTTAAAAGCCACATCGGATAATCCCCTAAAGATTTTCGGTGCTGATTGGCCAACTGCTGATAAGACCTGTATTCGCGATTATGTTCATGTTGTTGATTTAATTGATGCACACATCATCTCACTTGAAAAATTAATTGCCGGAAAACACGAAATCATAAATCTTGGGTGTGGGAGCGGATATTCGGTAAAGCAGGTTGTGGATGCCGCCGCCAAAACGGTAGGCCGTGAAATCCCATTCGTTGTAACCGATCGACGTCCCGGAGATCCTGCAGTTCTAATTGCCGACATCTCGAAGGCAAAAAATTACTTAGGATGGGCTCCAACTCGCGATCTAGCGGTGATGGTTTCTGATACTTGGGAATCACAAAATGTCAGTAATAAATAGTAAATTCCAAGAGCTCTTTGGCGCAGCCCCAGAAGTCGTTGCTGTTGCACCCGGTCGAGTTAACCTCGTCGGGGAACACGTGGATTTTCTCGATGGTTTCGTACTCCCATTTGCGATCAAGGATGTAACTACTGCGGCAATCTCACGAAACTCGGATTCGGTAATTCGCGTCGCATCGATGCAACGAGATGGTGAGATCTTTGAAATTCCAGTCGCCGAATTGGAACCACTAACTGGTGAGCCGTGGACGAGATATCCAATTGGAGTTGTCTGGTCCCTTGGTATCAAAAGTGGTTTAAATATTTTAATCGATGGCCAAGTTCCACTTGGGGCTGGTCTTTCCTCATCGGCCGCTTTGGAAAGTTCGGTAGCGACTGCTTTAAACCACCTCTTCGATCTAAAGATCACCAAGCCAAATCTCTCACTGGCGGCGCAAAAGGCCGAAAATGTTTATGTAGGAATGCCTTGCGGCATCATGGATCAATCAGTTTCAATCATGGCAAATGAGGGTTTCGCGCTCCTACTAGATTGTCGCGATCTTTCGACGCAAGATATTGAATTTGATATTGAACCTGTGGGCTTGGAACTATTAGTAATTGATACCCAAGTTCATCACGCACTAGTTGATGGCGGTTATGCTGAACGACGCGCTTCGTGTGAAAAGGCAGTATCGGTTCTTGGAATTACCTCACTTCGGGATATCTCGGTTGAAGATTTTGTTGCTCGCAAATCTGAATTAGACCCAGTCACTTATATTCGTGCCTTCCACGCCGTAACTGAGATGCGACGGGTGTTAGATGGAGTTGCCGCTTTGAAAGCCAATGATTTTGAAACCTTCGGAAAAATCGTTACCGAGTGCCATCAATCTCTGCGCGATAACTACACCGTCTCGTGCCCAGAATTAGATGTGGCAGCCGATACCGCTTTGAAGTATGGCTCCCTTGGTTCACGCATGATCGGCGGCGGTTACGGCGGAAGTGCAATTTCACTAAACAAGAAGAGTGATACCGAAAAGATTAAAGTAGAGATTAGAAAAGCTTTTGAAGCAAATGGTTTTATCGCGCCACGCTTCTTTACTTCACTGCCAAGTGCTGGGGCTAGAGTTTTAAATTAATTAACAGCGGTGCAAGAAAGAACTTCAACGCCACCGATATCACCAAGAACGCCGAGTAGGTCAGCTGGGTCGCTTCCCGGGATTGCAACGGTTAGATCGTCAACACCTTTGCCACCTTCAGAACGAAGTACTACAAGTGCGCGGATATCTCCCCCAGCAAAACCAATTGCTGATGCGACTGCGCCAAGTGAACCTGGGCGGTCTGGAAGTGTGATCTGAAGTTGAAAGATTGCCATAAGAGAAACCTAGCCGATCTGCGTTACAGGTGAGTTACGAATTTGTGTGTATTGGGTTAGATCTGAACGACGTTATTGCCCTTGATGGCAACTTTGATCTTATCCAACGCACGGTTAGTAGGACCGGCTACTGCAGCACCATCCTTACTTGGATCAAATTGTGCACCGTGGCATGGGCACTTAATTAAGTGCGCCGCAGAGTCGTAATCGGCTACGCAACCTTGGTGGGTGCAAATACGTGAATAAGCAAAGACGCCTGCACTTGTGCGAAAGACGACCGCCGCGCGACCATCAGCGGCTTGAAAATTCTTAGTTCCACCAATTGGAAGTTCTGCAAGAGTTGCAATTGCCGCGCCAGCTTCAGGAGTTGGGTTCTTGGCGGTAAATTTCTTGCCAGCCAATGAAGCAACAATTGCTGCGGCACCGACACCGACTAGTTGCATAACTTCGCGGCGATCTTTTAGGTTTGGAATGATTGAAGTGATGCGACGACTGCGAGCGCTTTGACGAAGCGATAAAAATAGTGCGAGCCACAAGATGGCATAAGCGGTATCGCTTCCGAGGAAGTAAGGCTTTACTGACCAGGTAGCAGATAACCAAAGGACGATTGACATACCAAAGCCGCTGAGAGCTGCGAGTTCGCCAGCAATTCCAAGCAGAGTTGCAATTCCAATTGCGAATTCACCAAGCATGACTGCCCATCCCATGAGAGATGCATGTTCGATCATCTTCTGCAGAATTAAGTGGATTGGTGAGGTTGCTAGGTAGCCTTTTAATTGTTCACCGATGTAATGAGGTGAGGCTGGATTTAGGAAGCCAGCATCAGTTGCTTTATTCCAGCCACCGTAAATCCAAGTTACGCCGAGAAATAGCCGAACAATTCTCGTGCTTATAGGTTGTGACTGCCAGGACCTAGAAAGGCTGTAGTTTGCCATGCTCCCTCACTTGGACTCGAACCAAGAACCTGCCGATTAACAGTCGGCTGCTCTGCCAATTGAGCTATGAGGGACTGCGCTGGGATTACCAGCAACGCTGCGAATATTACCCTAACTCGCCCACTGCTATTTCGCGCTGGGCCCGTTTGGCACTTTCAAGGGCGACCAAGGTGGCAAAGGTCTCGGTGTATTGAGCTTCATTCTCAACTGGATTTAGCCGTTGAAGGGTGGACTTCAATTCTGTGATCGATCTGGTGATGGCAACCTCACGAAGTCTGGCAAAGACTGAAACGGTGTACCGCTCGGAGATTTCGCGGTCGGTACGAATTGGTTCAACTAAAAGTTCAGTGATCAAAGACTTAACATCTTCTGATTGTGATTTTTCAAGAAGTGTTGGGATATCTAATTTTTCTAGCGCATCGATCTCAACTCGCATTTGGTGATAGGCCCAGTATGAGAAAGCATTCTTCTCAAGATTTGCCCAGTCGGTAGCCAGATCTGGAAACTGCAACTTAATCTTCAATACTTCGCGCTCGAGCATGAGGACTGGATCGCGCAGATTTACTTCAGTTTTCGGAGCTTCAATAACTGGTTCTTGGTTTGTGCTTCGTGTTCCAGAGCGCTTTACGGCAGAAGAGACTGTTTCGACATCAAGGCCGAGCCAGCCAGCAAGTAATTTTATGTATTCCGGGCGCAATGATTTATCTTTAATATTCGCCAGGATTGGTGAGACCACATTTAGCGCAGATACTCGGCCCTCGGCTGTTGAAACATCGTATTTAGCAATCTGGGTACGCATTGCAAATTCAAAAAGCGGAACGCGACGAGCGATCAGGTCACGGACTGCGCCATCGCCTGATTCCATACGTAATTCGCAAGGGTCCTTGCCACTTGGCTCTACGGCAACGAATGTCTGAGTAACAAACTTTTGATCTAATTCAAAGGCTTTCATCGCTGCTTTTTGCCCAGCAGCATCACCATCAAAAGTGAAGATCACTTCGCCACGGAAAGAATCATCATCCATCAAGAGTTGGCGGATAACTTTGATGTGCTCTTCACCAAAGGCTGTACCGCAAGTAGCAACTGCAGTAGTAACACCAGCAAGGTGTGCTGCCATAACATCGGTGTAACCCTCAACGATTACTACCTGGCGCTTTTTTGCGATCTCCTTCTTTGCCATATCTAAGCCATAGAGAATCTGTGATTTTTTGTAGATTGGAGTCTCGGAAGTATTTAAATATTTAGGCCCTTGATCAACATCATCGCCGGCAAGTTTGCGCGCACCGAATCCAACATAGTCACCTGAAATATTTCGAATTGGCCAGACGAGGCGATTGCGATAGCGATCAATTGGCCCTTTGGTTACTTCTTTAGTTAGCCCAGCAGTTGAAAGTTCGGTGTCAGTAAAACCATTATTCTTCAGATGCTTGTAGAGCGCATCCCATTCATCTGGTGCATACCCGACGCCAAATTGCTCGGCAGCTGTTTTATCAAAGCCACGTTTTTGTAAGAACTCACGTCCGACTTGGGCTGGGCCAGGAAGGTTTAACTGCTCTTGATAGAAAGTTGCGGCAGCTAAATTTGCGGCAAATAATCGGGAGCGATTTATTCCAGAGGTATTTCCCCCACCAGTTCCGTCATAGCGAAGGGTGTAGCCCATCCGATCAGCTAATTTTTCAACCGATTCCATAAAAGTTAGGTGATCGATCTTCATTAAAAATGCAATTACATCGCCACCAACGCCACAACCAAAGCAGTGGAAATATCCCTTGCTTGCCGTGACAGTGAAGGAAGGAGACTTCTCGTCATGGAATGGGCAGAGACCTTTTTTTGCTCCGGCGCCGGCGCCCTTTAGTTGGACGTAATCTCCAACAACATCATCGATCGAGGAGTTGTCGCGAACGTAGGTGACATCTTCATCACGAATTCGTCCACTGCCAACCTGAGCCATGGCTTTATCTTAGTCGGGCGTGAAGTGCGATCGCACCTGGATCGGTTAGCGAGGCGACCTGATCAATTACTACGCGCAATTTTTGCGCATCGCTTGTGGCCCGTTGCCAATCCTGAAGGAAGAAAGATTCCAGGGTGGTTGGGGCGCTCGCTAAAACCTTTTCGACAAGTTCTTTAATTAGCGATTGCTCATCGTCATAGCGCTTTACCGAAGTCTGCGAATTAATAATATAAAAACCAGCAAGTGATTTGAGAAGTGCAACTTCTACATGTTGCGCTCGAGGCACAACAAGATTTGCGTTATATCTAGTCAAGTTTCCATCGCCATAACGATCGCGGGTTTCTCGTTCTGCAGCCAAGGCAAAGCGACCTACTAGTTGTGAGGCTAGGTCCTTTAATCTGGCCAAACTTCGATGGCTGCCGTCATACTCTTTTGGCCAACAAGAAAGTTGTTGCAGACTCTTTAAGGCTTCTTCGGCCTCAACTAACTCGATTCCAGCCATGTAGTTATCTAGTGCAACTTTATAAATCTCACTTAGATCATTAGTTAGATCATGTAATTTAACTTGGCCCGTGACCAGTGCATCTTCAAGATCATGCACGGAATAGGCGACGTCGTCAGACCAATCCATGATCTGCGCTTCGAATGATTGCGCTCCAGCCGGAGCCCCTATGCGGACCCAGTTAAAGATTGTTTGGTCATCATCATAAACACCAAATTTTTGGGCGTGAATTGCCCGCGGCCATGGATATTTAGTCGCGGCATCTAGTGATGCGCGAGTTAAATTTAAACCAAGTGAAATTCCTTGAGCATCTACAGTCTTTGCCTCTAAGCGAACGAGTAAACGAAATGATTGCGCATTTCCTTCAAATCCGCCACAAGAATCTGCCACTGCATTTAGCGCCTCCTCCCCATTGTGACCGAATGGTGGGTGGCCAATGTCGTGTGCCAAACAGGCACCTTCCATTAAATCTGGATCTGCGCCGAGCGCCGCGCCAAGTTCACGACCAACTTGGGCACATTCAAGTGAATGTGAAAGTCGGGTGCGTGGAAAATCTGTCGCCCACGGAACTGCTACCTGTGTCTTTGCGGCTAGGCGGCGAAGTGCAAATGAGTGAATGATTCGCGCACGATCACGCGCAAATTCAGTACGACCCAAACGCTTTGCCGGTTCATCTAAAAACCGTTCGCGATCAGAATCGGTATACCCCGAATGCTCGGTAGCTGCTCTTAGAACCATAAGGGCTTAACTCTAATTCTTAATCTGATCAGTTAGGTTGATTCCGTGGCGGCCGACGGTTACATACGCTAGATAAGCCCCAGTTTCTCGAACGAGATAACGAAAACTTGAAGTTTTAACTGATGCCGGCCCAGTCTTTGCTGGAGCGCAGGAAGTGGTGATCTTTAGATCCCGAGCCATCGTCATCGCCCGCAGGCAGTGATATTGATCAGTAACTATTATCGCCGAGGTATCTTTCATAACTTTCATATCGGTTACATATGCCCGAGTGCTATTTAAGGTATCAGTACCGAGTGCAACTGCGTCGATAACTTTTTTCTTTACACCCTTTGACATCAACCAACGCATTCCACTTGCAGCCTCGGTAGTGCGATCTCCAGGTTGGCCGGCGCCAACTGTGATGATTCGCCGTGCAAAGCCAAGTTCATAAATTCGTTTTGCCTCAAGCAACCGTGCTTCAAGAACATCACTTGGACGACCATCGAATTGGGCGGCGCCAAGCACAACGATGACATCGCTCTTGACTGGTTTAGCATGCGTTGCGGTATACCAAACATTGCATGCTGCGTAAGTTGGGATGATGATTGCGATCAAGATGATTAGTGAAATTAACCGCTTTATCATTTTAAATAAGAACAATATCAACCACCAGATACTGAATCATCAATAGTGATTGCTGGAATTTCAAAGGGATCTTCCAACCAGCCATCTGGCAGGTGAACGGCGCGGCCATGAGAAGTTCGACCACGTGGCGCATCAGCAACAGCTGCTGGGTATGGCTGATCATCTAGTTGATTTAATAGCCACTCTAATTCACCGAGTGATGCGACCATTCCAAATCTTGAACGTAATTCACGTGGCACGCTAAAGCCCTTTAGATACCAGGCCATATGTTTTCGAAGATCTCGCATCGCTCGTCCTTCTGCTTCGAAGAACTCAATAAGTAATTCACCATGGCGCAACATAACTTTGCGAACTTCAAATAGGGATGGCGTTGACTTTGATTCACTGCCTGCAAATGCGGCGACTAAATCGGCGAATAACCACGGGCGGCCAAGGCAGCCACGTCCTACAACAACTCCTGCACAGCCTGTTTCTTCCATCATCCGAACACCATCTTGCCCTGACCAGATATCACCGTTACCTAAAACTGGAACTCCAGTTGGCTTCATAAATTCAACTAATCTGGCAATTGCTGACCAATCGGCTTGGCCTTCATACATTTGTGATGCAAAGCGCGCATGCAACGCAACCCAAGCAACACCGGCATCGGCAGCAGCTTTGGCAGCGGTTAAATATGTTTCATGATCGCTATCGATTCCGATACGCATCTTTACAGTTACTGGAACGCCAAATGGTTTTGCCGCATTTACCGCCGCAGAGACAATATTTGAAAACAAGGTTTGTTTGTATGGCAGGGCTGATCCCCCACCACGACGAGTTACCTTTGGAACAGGGCAACCAAAATTAAGATCGATGTGATCTGCCAGGTTCTCTTCCATCAACATCTTTACTGCCAAACCCGTAACAGTTGGATCAACGGCATATAACTGAACCGATCTTGGAGTTTCACCTTTACCTGGTGTGATCAATCGAAGGGTTTCTGGATGACGTTCGATCAGCGCGCGGGCAGTAACCATTTCAGATACAAAGAGCCCAGCACCTTGCTCGCGGCAGAGGGTACGAAAAGCTGAATTGGTAATTCCAGCCATGGGAGCAAGTACGACTGGTGTATCTAGCACCACTTCGTTATTTGCAAAGTTGCCATTCGCAATTGGCAACCGCAGTGGCGCAAAGTTCTTTGTTAGCAACCCAACAACTTCGGAGCCAACCAAGATTGAACTTGATCAATCGAGATCCGCTCTTGAGCCATAGTGTCACGCTCGCGAATTGTTACGGCGTTATCATCCAATGTTTCAAAGTCGATGGTGATACAGAACGGAGTTCCGATCTCATCTTGGCGACGATAGCGACGACCGATTGCACCTGAGTCATCGAAATCAACTGACCAATTTTGGCGAAGCTCTTGGGCAAGATCGCGCGCCTTCGGTGAAAGATCAGCATTACGAGAAAGTGGAAGCACAGCCACCTTGATTGGTGCCAAGCGGTGATCTAATTTCATGACTGCGCGCTTTTCCATCTCGCCCTTTGAGTTAGGCGCTTCATCTTCAGTGAAAGCATCCATCATGAAGGTAAGAGCGCAACGATCAACTCCGGCTGCAGGTTCGATAACAAACGGAACCCAGCGCTCGTTCTTCTCTTGATCAAACCAGGAGAGATCTTTTCCTGATGCAGCGCCATGGGCCTTAAGATCGAAGTCGGTACGAGATGCAATACCTTCAAGCTCGCCCCACTCGGTGCCGTTGAATTCAAATTTGTATTCAATATCTACTGTGCGCTTTGAGTAGTGAGAAAGCTTTTCTTTTGGATGCTCGAAAAGACGTAAGCGATCTGGATTAATGCCTAGGTTCTTGTACCAATCTAGGCGAGTATCGATCCAGTATTGGTGCCAATCTTCATCGGTACCTGGAACTACGAAAAACTCCATCTCCATCTGCTCGAATTCACGAGTACGGAAAATAAAGTTTCCTGGGGTAATTTCATTTCGGAACGACTTTCCAATTTGTCCGATACCAAACGGTGGCTTCTTACGAGAAGTTTGTGCGACGTTATCAAAGTTAATGAAGATACCTTGCGCAGTTTCTGGGCGAAGGTAGGCAAGGCCAGATTCATCCTCAACTGCACCTAGATAAGTCTTTAACAATCCTGAAAATTGCTTTGGCGCCGTGAATTGTCCCTTGGCACCACAGTTGGGACAGTTAACTTCCTCCATCGAAGTTGGTTGGCGCTTGTGCTTTGCCTCGAATGCTTCTTCTAAGTGGTCTGCGCGATAGCGCTTGTGGCAGCCTTGGCATTCGGTAAGTGGGTCAGTAAATGTTTCGACGTGACCTGATGCTTCCCAAACTTCGCGGGCAAGAATTACGCATGAATCAAGGCCAACAACATCTTCGCGGCCTTGCACCATTGTGCGCCACCATTGACGCTTTACATTGTTCTTGAGTTCAACTCCAAGAGGACCGTAATCCCATGAGGCGCGAAGTCCGCCATAAATTTCTGATGAGGGATAAACAAATCCACGTCTTTTAGCAAGACTGACGATATTTTCTAAACGATCTGCGGCCATTATTACCTCCGGCTGGCTGTCGGGTCTCTTGCGGGCTCGCAAGGGTCCTAATTCTACAAGGCTGCGAAGGTAGACTAAACACATGATCGCGATCATCTTGGCAGCGCTAACAGTTGGCGCAACCACATTGGGTGGCGTAACTGCCCTCAAATCTAAAGATCGCTTTCACCTAGTTCTTGGATTATCTGCCGGATTACTTCTCGGATTGGTCTCCTTTGATCTATTTCCAGAGATCTCTAGAGAATCATCGCTCACAGTTGGCAAGATTCCGGGCGTCTATCTCGCATTTGTAATTGGCTTTTTGCTTCTTCACTTCTCTGAACAATTCGCTGGATCGCACGAACCTGCTGAATCAGATTACGAACACGAGCATTCTCACTATGGAAATATTGCTGGCTCCCTCGGCGCTCTCGCCATGGCAGTTCACGTCTTCTTAGACGGTATGGCACTTGCAGTCGCTTTCAAAGTTTCAAACAAACTCGGATTTGCTGTTTTCGTGGCTCTCTTAGTTCACGCATTTAGTGACGGCCTAAATACCGTAGCGATGTTGGTTAAATCTGGCCATTGGCGAAAGAGCGGCACTTACCTTTTAGGTATTGATGCTTTAGCTCGAATTGGTGGCGCGGCAATTGGCGCCGCAATCACAATTAGCGAGCCTTGGGTTGCGGTTTATCTCGCACTCTTTGCTGGCTTCTTGATTTATATTTCAACCTCACACATTTTGCCTGAGGCGCATTCACGTCACTCTTCGAAATACACCATGCTGGCAACCCTCGGTGGCGTTGCGATTATGTGGCTCGTCGTCTCTAGTTTGTAATTAGGCTTTACCAAAGCGACGTTCACGTTCGGCATAGATTTCAATCGCTTTCCACAAAGTATTGCGATCGACATCTGGCCACAAAACATCCATAAAGACCATTTCGGAATAGACCGACTGCCATGGCAAGAAGTTTGAGGTGCGCTGCTCGCCAGAAGAGCGTAAGAACAAATCAACATCACTCATCTTTGGCGAGTAAAGATGCTTTGATACTAACTTCTCTGTAATTTGGCTTGGCTTTAACTTCCTTTTCGAGACCAGAGTCGCAATTTCTTCAATCGCATCTACGATCTCGGCGCGACCACCATAATTCACACACATATTTAAAGTTAGAATTTTATTTCTCTTCGTCAGCTCTTGGGCTTCTTGTAATTCATTTATGACACTTCCCCACAATTTCTGCGGCCTGCCAACCCATTGGATCTTTACGCCCATCTCGTTCATCTCATCGCGGCGCCGACGCAATACATCGCGATTAAATCCCATAAGGAATCGAACTTCTTCGGGAGATCTGCGCCAGTTTTCGGTGGAGAAGGCGTAAGCACTCAACTCTTTAACGCCGATTTCAATCGCACCTTGAACAACATCAAATAACGCTTTTTCGCCGGCTTCATGCCCAGCAGTTCTAGGCAGTCCTCTTTGCCTTGCCCAACGACCGTTCCCATCCATAACCACCGCTACGTGATTTGGGATTTGATCTGGCTTTAATTTAGGTATGGCCATGATCAGATTCTCTCAACTAACGGCAAACTTCGTAAACCTCTTTCAAGGTGCCACTGTAAATAGGCTGCGATAAGGCCAGATGCTTCACGGCGAGATTTTGGCTCACTATCTATAGCGCCATGCCATTCACCAGTTAAAAGATCGGCCATTAGTTGCAAGGTTTCTGGAGTTGGGGTCGCAGCAGCTGAGGGTTTGCAATCGACACATACCGATCCCCCGCCAACTAGAGAGAAATATTTATGTGGCCCAGGCTTGTCGCATCTCGAGCAATTGGTCATTGATGGGGCAAAGCCGGCAACGGAAAGAGAACGTAGTAAATAGGCGTCGAGGATCAAGGATGAGTCATAAGTTCCATGCGCAAGAGCGCGAAGGGCGCCAACAACTAAATTGAATTGCTGGAGCGCAGGTTCATGTTCATTCTCAGTAAATCTTTCCGCTGCTTCCAGAATCGAATTAGCGGTTGTCCAATTCTTGTAATCGGCAGAGAGCGCCTCACCAAAATTCTCAATTGAAGTAACTTCAGTGACGATGTCCAAAGATTTACCAGCATAAAGTTGAAGATCAATATAACTTGTGGGTTCAAGGCGCGCACCAAACTTTGATTTGGTTCGGCGAACACCCTTGGCGACTGCTTTAATTCGACCATGTTCTTTAGTAAAGAGGGTGATGATTCGGTCGGCCTCGCCCAGTTTCTGCGTGCGCAGAACAACTGCTTGATCGCGATAGGTAGCCACGGGGTAACCGTAGCGAGGATTACTTTCGAAGTCCGCGATTTACGGCAGACACGACTGCCTTAAGTGATGCGGTTGTGGTTGATGGATCGATTCCAACGCCCCAATAAATCTTGCCCGCCACTTCACACTCTAGGTATGCCGCAGCTTTTGCATCGCCACCAGCAGAAAGTGCATGCTCGTAGTAATCCAAAACTCGAACATTTACATCTGGCAGGTAGGCATTGATGATATTTACAAAGGCAGCAATCGGTCCGTTGCCAGATCCAGCCAAGGTGTGAACGCTCCCGGCATCATCTAGATCAACAGATAGCTGCGCGTCTTCATCTAGATGTGAGGATTGGCTCATGGCCTTTAATCTAAAGCGGCCCCACTTATTTTGGTTTGCCGGGAGGTATTCATCTTCAAAGATTTGCCATAAATCTTTGGCTGAGAATTCGCCACCTTGCTCGTCAGTTTTATCTTGAACCACAGCACTAAATTCGATTTGTAGGCGACGTGGTAAATCCAAGTGATGTTCATTCTTCAATAGGTAGGCAATTCCGCCCTTACCCGATTGGGAATTAACGCGAATTACTGCCTCGTATGAGCGTCCAATATCTTTTGGATCGATTGGAAGATAAGGAACAGCCCAAGGGATTTCATGAACATGCTTGCCAGCGCTCTTGGCATCTTTCTCCAGATGCTCGAAGCCTTTCTTAATTGCATCTTGGTGTGAACCAGAAAAAGCAGTGAATACAAGATCCCCACCATATGGATGGCGTTCTGGAACGCGAAGTTGGTTGCAATACTCAACTGTACGACGAACTTCATCGAGGTCAGAGAAATCAATATGTGGATCGATTCCATAACTAAAAAGATTCAAGCCAAGGGTGACCAGGCAAACATTTCCGGTGCGCTCTCCATTGCCGAACAAAGTTCCTTCGATGCGATCGGCGCCAGCCATGTAGCCAAGTTCAGCTGCAGCTACCCCGGTTCCGCGATCGTTATGTGGGTGAAGTGAAAGCACGATTGAATCGCGATACTTCAAATTACGGTGCATCCACTCGATTGAATCGGCGTAAACATTTGGTGTTGCCATCTCTACTGTGGCTGGAAGGTTGATGATCGACTTGTGTTGAGGGGTTGGTTGCCAAACATCGTTTACCGCATCACATACTTCAACAGCGAATTCCAATTCGGTACCGGTATATGACTCAGGTGAGTACTCATATGAGATAACGGTTCCTGGAACTAATTCTTCAGATTTCTTGCAAAGCTTTGCGCCTTCTACGGCGATCTTCTTGATGCCCTCTTTATCTAAACCAAATACCACGCGACGTTGCAAGGTGGAGGTCGAGTTATATAAGTGAACTACAGCTTGCTTGGCGCCTACAAGTGATTCATAGGTTCGCTTGATTAAAGACTCTCGCGCTTGGGTAAGTACCTGAATGATTACATCATCTGGAATTAATCCATCTTCAATAATCTTGCGAACGAAATCAAAATCTGTTTGTGAGGCAGAAGGAAAACCAACCTCAATCTCTTTATAGCCCATCTCAACCAAAAGTTTGAACATAGCTAACTTGCGGGCAACATCCATTGGCTCGATAAGTGCTTGATTGCCATCACGAAGATCAACCGAACACCACTTCGGCGCCTTTTCAATTCGTTTGGTTGGCCAAGTGCGATCAGTTAAATCGACAGGAATAAAAGGTGCATATCTATGCACTGGCATTGTCGATGGCGTCTGCTTGGGGAAGTTCATAGTTCCCCAAGATTACCGCAAACTAGAGAACAGGCAGATATCGATCGATCTCGTAGGCGCTAACCTGCTTGCGATAGTCGGCCCATTCGGCCCTTTTATTGCGAAGTACATATTCAAATACATCTGCGCCTAACGCTTCGCGGACCAATGAACTAGATTCCATTGCGGCAATCGCCTCATCGAGAGTGGTAGGCAACTTCTCAGGTGAATCAGAAGTCTTCAAGTCATATTTTGATTCAACG
>CANBVR010000024.1 GCA_947372965.1 Actinomycetota bacterium | reverse complement strand
ATGAGCCGCACCTCGAAAAATGACCCACGACTTGGCGCTTATGCCGATGTTGATGAAGCTAACTCTTCAATTGGAGTGGTCTTGGCACTTGGCCAATTAAATGATTCCGAGGTTACCAAGTTACTAATTCGCGTCCAGAATGATCTATTCGATGTTGGCGCAGATCTTTGTACACCTGTAGTGGATGAGCCAATGATCGAACCACTTCGAGTTCTCGAATCTCAAGTTACTTATTTAGAAGAACAGATCGATAAATACAATGCTGGATTAAATGAACTCCGAAGCTTTGTGCTTCCATCTGGAACACCGGCAGCTTCACTTCTCCATGTTGCTCGTACGGTTACGCGCCGCGCTGAGCGAAGTACCTGGAATGCGATTCACGCATTTGGCGGCGGCGTAAATCCGCTAACGGCAAAGTATTTAAATCGTCTCTCAGATTTATTATTCGTTCTTGCTCGACACGCGAATAAAGGAATTGGCGACGTACTTTGGGTGCCTGGAGCTAATCGCTAATCAGTTTTAGGAATTGGCGTGTAGGTATTTGATGGAACTTTTCCGCCTGGCGTTGTATTCCAACATTTAGCGGTAATACCCCCAACGCTTACTAAGTCATTAAGCGGTTCATCGCTTATCAAAAGTATTGTGGCAATGGTTTTGGGTTTGCTTCCATAGGTCAAGGTTCGCAATTCACCAAGAGGTTTCTTAATCTTTTGATCATTGGCATCACTCTGTGAAACAACTGAATCAACTTCCCAGTACGTGCAGCCAGATTCTGAGGATACAAAGACCGCGCCGCAGGTATGAATCTCGCAAACTTTCAAATCTGCCGTCAACGTCAACGAATTAGAGGCAGCTCCCTTTAGCTCCTCCGCGGTTGGAACTTTGGCATAAATGGTTCCACTGTGACTGTAATTTGGTGGCGGCCATTTTGGCGAAGGTGATGGCGTGACTTTAATTTTCTTTCGAACTATACGTTTACGTGGAACGTATTTCTTGGTATTCGTAACCGGCTTTTTTGTGGCGGAGCTTTTATTGGTAAGCGAGGCTTTAAAGGTTGATTTGCTTGAGGCAACTGGTTTTGGTGTTGGTTTAGATGTTGCTGCATTTCCTGTTTGAACAAGAATTAATGTAAAGAAAACTGCAGTGGCAATTACCTTTTTCAACGATCCGACCATCTAAATGTCTTTAGCGCCAAAAGCGTTCCAACAACCAACCAAATAATAAGCGAGAGCAAAATTCGACCTATTTCCCAATTGCCGGCGACTTCTCTGGCAGCAAATGAATCAGGTAGAAAAACTGATCTCATTCCTTGGGTAAGCCATTTCAACGGGAAGAAAGCAGCAAATTCCTGCATCCATTTTGGCAATGTAGTAAAGACAAAGAAAACTCCACTGAAGAATTGGAGCACAATAACAATGGGCGAGACGACCGCTGATGCGCCGCGGCCGTTCTTTGGCACTGCAGAAAATGCAATTCCCAATACGGTCGAGCAGATACTTCCAAGTAAAACTAACCAGGTAAAGCGAAGCCATTTATCGGCGGAAGTTGGCAAATTTAAATCAAAGAAGAGAGTTCCAAAGAGCAAAAGCGCCCCAACTTGAACGACCATTGCAGAAAAGACCATAACAATTTTGCCGATGAAATAAGAAACTGGAGAGATTGGAGTTCCGCGTAAGCGCTTTAAAGTACCGAAATCACGTTCGATTGGAATCATGATCGCAAGTTGCTGGAATCCGGTATTTACCAGACCTGAGGCGATCATTCCGGAGATGAAGTATTGGCTGAAAGTTACGCCCGGAGCTATTTTGCCGCTAAAGACGGAACCAAAAATAAAGAGCAGCATGACCGGAAAGAAGATTGTAAATACGACGGATTCACGTTGGCGAGTGAATTGTTTGATCTCTAGTGCGCCACGGTGCAACCCAACGCGAATTACTGAGTTACTCAACTTCGCCACCTATTAGTGAGATATAAATTTCCTCGAGCGTCGGGCGAGTAACGGTTAATTCCGGAACTTCTTCGCCAAATCTTTCGACCAGATTGGTCACTTCTTTAGTCGGAAAGTCAGTAAGAACTTCCTTTCGAGAGCCATTTTCTAGCCAAGAAACTCGCGCCTTTGCGGTATTTCGTCCGCCAAGATTTTCAGGAGTGGAGGTTTCGATAATCTTTCCATCGACAATAACTGCAACTCGATCAGCAAGTGCTTCGGCCTCATCCAAATAGTGAGTGGTCAGAAGAATTGTTACGCCCTCGCTTTTTAGTGCGCGAATCAAATCCCAAAAAGCGCGGCGAGCTTCTGGGTCAAAGCCGGTGGTTGGTTCATCCAAGAAGAGAATTTCTGGACGGCCAATTA
This sequence comes from Actinomycetota bacterium, assembly GCA_947372965.1. Lineage (GTDB taxonomy): Bacteria > Actinomycetota > Actinomycetes > Nanopelagicales > Nanopelagicaceae > AAA044-D11. The sequence goes on along the minus strand of CANBVR010000024.1, from coordinate 13,534 downwards.
TTCCTAGTGCCACATCCAGCCGGCGGCGTTGACCTCCAGAAAGGGTATTAATTCTTGCCTTTGATTTGTCGCTAAGGCCTACTGATTCGATTACGTTTAGTGGGTCTTTTGGATTTGAGTAATATTTAGCAAAGTGGCTAACAACTTCAGATACGGTCAAGTCTTCAGCATCTTTAGTGGATTGGAGAACTATGCCAATCTTATTTCGCCACTTAGATCCGTTGCTGCCTAAATTATTTGGATCAAAGCCCAAGACCGATACTTCGCCACAGTCTCGATCGCGATAGCCTTCAAGAATTTCAACCGTGGTGGTCTTGCCAGCTCCATTTGGGCCGAGGAGTGCAAAGATTTCACCGCTCTTAACCTGTAGATCGATACCAGCAACGGCTATTTTCTCGCCATTTTTCTTGCTCGGGTATGTCTTACGCAGCCCTCGAACTTCGATTGCTGAACTCATATCCTTATTTTGCCCTACTGAACGATGGATTGGGAAATGAAATCAAAAATAGTAAATAATGTGAGCATGAGTCCAAGGCGAAATCATCCGAAAGGCTCTAAGCGCACACCCAGGAATGGGGATGAAGAGCGCGATATCTCTCTATCAAGTCAGAGCTTTGAAGAACATGCCGAAGGTCTTTATATTGTTAGAAGAATTTCGGGTTCAACATCTACTAAGCCATACCGCTGTCCTGGTTGCGATCAATTAATACCAACTGCTACACCGCATACTGTCGCATGGTTGGAAGAGGATGTCGAAAGTCGCAGGCATTGGCATACAGTTTGTTGGAATAAGCGAAATGATCGAAAGCCAAGAACTTTAAAATCTAAAAACGCACCGCGCTACTAAAATTAAATATTTCTAACCAAGTCCCTTTGAGTGCAAAGTCTTGATTGCGCCTTTAATAAATTTATCAGCAAATTTTGTTCTTCCAAATGAGGTAAAGACCAAAGGAATCTTAAATATGGTTTTTACAACTGTATGGGCATAGGTAAATTCTAATAATCCTTCAGGGCCATGGATTCGACCGTACCCACTGTCTTTAACACCGCCGAAGGGGACTGAGGCGATGGCAGCAAATGCAATTACGGAATTTACCGAAACCATGCCACATTGGAGTTGATCTGCGATTCTATTTCCATCCCGCTTTGAAAATACTGAGGCAGCTAGTCCGTAGCTGGAGGCATTTGAAAGGCGAACGGCCTCTTGAATATCGGAAACCTTATTTATTACCAACGTTGGTCCAAATGTTTCTTCCGTAACAGCCGTTGAATTTTCTGGGACATCGATCAAGATAACCGGTTCCACAAACGGCGCCTTTACCGAATCTCGACCTCCGATTAAGAACTTGCCACCTTTATCTGCAGCATCATCGATATGTCTTTGAATGACTTGAAGTTGCGAAGGCATGGTTGCTGGGCCATAGTTTCCATCAACACCTGGGTGGATATTGGATGCAAGTTCTTTAATCTTTGCCTCGAATTTATCTGCCACTTCATTGACAACATAGACTCTCTCAGCGCCGATGCAAGTTTGACCAGCGTTCGACATAGCCGACCAGAGTGCATATTCGGCAGCCATATCGATATCGGCATCAGCGGCAACAATTACGGGATCTTTGCCACCACATTCAAGAACTACGGGAATCATTCGAGTGGCGCAGGATGCGGCAACTTTCTTGGCCGTTCTGGTTGATCCAGTAAATGAGATTTTATTTACTGCAGATTCGGTAAGTGCGACTCCCGTTTCTGGCAACCCAGTTACAACAGTAAAGATGTCAGAAAATGGTGCAATCTCTGCAAAAGTTTCGCCAAGCCAATGTCCGACTCCCGGAGTGAACTCGCTTGGTTTAAATACAACAGTATTTCCGGCGGCAAGTGAATAAGCAATCGAACCCATTGGCGTAAAGATTGGATAGTTCCAGGGCCCAATGACTCCCACTACCCCCATTGGCTTACGTGAAACTGTGGAGCTCATATTGAACATTAAAAGACCAGATGGACGATGTTGCTTATCCAAAACTTTGGCGGCGTTCTTTGCCGCCCATGCTAGGTGACCAATTGCAAGCGTGGCTTCAAGGGTCGCATCACTTATTGGCTTTCCAGTCTCGGCGCGAATTATTTCTGCGATTTCATCAATTCTCTTTGTTAGGGAATTACACCAAGCAAGAAGTACTTTCTTTCGGCCCTTAAATCCCAACGCCTGCCATGCGCCACTTGAATGGTGGGCTCTGGCAACTGCATCATTGACTTCTTGCGCAGTTGTATTTCGATACTCCGCAATAATTGCACCGGTTACAGGATTATGGCTTGGAAAATTCGCTTGGCTCATGCCTTAAGACTAAACTTATTTTGTGCCAGAGTTAATACGTCCAAGTACTGTGTTGCCGGCAATCCGCAAACCTTTCACGCTGCAAACCGAAGATGGCCTTGGCTTAATCGGAGAAGTTGCATCTCCAGAGGTTGAGCGAATTGGCTCTATCCTCTGCCTCCATCCAAATCCAGCTGGTGGCGGAATGATGGATAGCCACGTCTATAAAAAAGCTGCCAATCGACTTCCAGCGATGGCAGGTATTGAAATAATTAGATTCAACACAAGAGGGACGAAAAGCCAAGCAGGTCAAAGCCAGGGCGAATATGACAATGGTGTCAGTGAAAAATACGATGTCGAAGCTGCTATTAAATATTGCTTTGAAGATTTAAAAGTTGAAAAACTCTGGGTTATGGGCTGGAGTTTTGGAACTGACCTTGCTCTTAAATATGCGAGGGATCCAAGAATTCTAGGGCTGATACTTCTAAGTCCACCGCTAAAGTACTCAGATCCCAGTGAATTACCTTTTTGGGCCGCTGATGGTCGACCAATTACTGCGCTTATTCCAGAACACGATGAATACCTCAAGCCAGATGAGGCCACAAAGGCATTCGCAGTAATCCCACAAATAAAATTAATTAGCGTTGATGAAGCAAAGCATCTTTGGGTTGGTGAGCCAATGGTTCATCGCGTTCTGAGTGAAGTCGTGAATATTGTTGCACCAAGCAAGTTACCTCTTGCTTTGGAGTTCTAAGCCACTTCAGATCTCGGAAATACAACTTCGTCTAGGATTAATAATATTGCTGCTGCGAGTGGCACTGAAACTATTCCACCCACAAGTCCCATCAAACTTGTACCAAGTAAAACTGCAACAATAGTTACAAGACCAGGAATTGAAAGTGAACGCCTCATTATTCGCGGCATGATCACATAGTTCTCAATTTGCACATAAATCAAATAGGCAATGAATGCAATGATTGCCGCAGTTGGACTCTTACTTAATGCAACTAGGGTAACCACAGTGATTCCTAGAAAATGACCCACGAGTGGAATTAACCCACAGAAGAGAACCACCATTGCGAGGGCGGTTTTGTATGGAAGGTTTATGGCAAAACCGAGAATTAGCGCAAAAAATCCAGCGATAATCGCAACTGATATTTGTCCACCGACAAATATTCCAATGCGGTAAATGATGGCATCGCTCAATTTAGAGACTCGGTCGCGACGTGAGGCTGGAACTATTCGATATGCAGCCTTTGTAACTGATGGAAGTGAGACAAGGAAATAAAGGGTCAAAATTAAAATTGTTAAACCGGCTACCGCTCCGGAGACTACGGCCTTGCCGACCCCTAAAACTCCGCCGAAGGCACTTACAACAAGTTGCCCGTCTTTGATGGATGAGGCGACCTTTTTCTGTAATGAATCAATAATTCCATAGTGCTCGTTCAAATTGGCGAGCGTCGAGTTATGTTTTAGATCAGCAACAATTGTTGGGGCGTTTTTCAATAAAGAATTAACTTGATCAACCATCGGAGGAACTGCGACCCAAATAAATAGCGTCACAAATGCAACTACGGAGCCGACAATTATGGCGACCGCTGCGGTACGGGAAATTTTCTTACGTTGAAGAAATAGCACAGCTGGATTTAGGCCCGCGGCAAAAAAGATCGAAATGATAATCAGAAGCAGCGCCTGGCTCGCAGATGCAAATGCGCGAAGCAAGGTAAAAGCTGTAATCGCTCCCGTGGCGGCGAAGAAGCCAAAGTAGAAGGGATGTGACTTGTTGAGTGGCTCACCTCTAGCCCCAAAATCCTCAGGCGTCGGTTCGGGCTTAATGCGCTTTTTTGTGGTTCGCTTGAGTATTGGTTTCAACTTGGCCATGGATAGATTTTAACCTCGCGTTAATAATAATAGGAGAGAATTGGCTCGTGGCTGACCTACGAATAACTGGGCTTGCGGAAGAGGTTTCTTCGCTAGCGCGTTTACCGTGGACTAAACCCCTTGAGCAATGGGATGAAGATTCAAATCTCACAGATATGCGAGGAATTTCGCGCCACGTGGTTCGCCTTGTGCGCGCTACGGAAGATCCAGATTCCAAGATTTATGCAGTTAAGGAAACTGTCTCTGAATTTGCCAACCGCGAATATTCAATCCTCCGCGAATTAAACAATCGCTCGGCACCTTGTGTAGAACCGGTGGCGGTTCTCGAGAACCGCACTGATCTTGAAGGCAACGAACTTCCACCAGTGTTGGTAACGCACTACCTTCCTTTCTCTTTGCCTTATCGAGTTATTCTCAGCGCCCAGATCACGCCACATGAAATTATTAACATGGCCAATGCTTTGGCCCTTTTATTAGTGCGGTTACATCTCCTTGGTTTTTGGTGGGGCGATTGCTCACTTTCCAATACTTTATTTCGCCGAGATGCTGATCAATTTGCGGCATATCTTGTTGATGCCGAAACTGGTGAATTCCAAAATGTCTTAACTGATGGCCAACGCGAACATGATCTGGAAATTTCACTTTTCAATGTTGCGGCCGAGTTGGAGGATCTACAAATAGCTGGTGTGCTTCATTCCGATGTCGATCCCATTCGATCAAGTGAGAGTGTGATTAAGCGCTACCGCAGACTTTGGAAGATGTTGAAAGAGCCACAGATTCTAAATCCAGATGATCGCCATGCAGTTGAAGGTGCGATGCGTACCTTGCAGGATTTGGGCTTTGCGGTTGAAGAAGTTGAGGTATCTATCAATGGCGATAAAGGCGAACTAAAGTTCCAACCGAAATTGGTAGCAGCTGGTTACCATCAAAATCGTCTTCTCGAACTTTTGGGAATCCAGGCTGAAGAGCTCCAAGCCAAACGATTGCTTGCATCATTTGATCGATTCCGGGGCCGTGAGCCAATGCCTAAGCCACCTATTCATGACAGTGCACGAAGATGGCTTCGCGATACATATCACCATGTAATGAACCAAGTTCCAGATGAGTTGCGAGATCGGGTGGAGCAAACACAAATGTTTCATGAGATTCTCGAGCATCGTTGGTACCTAGGGGAGAAGGCCGGTAAAGATCTTGGCTTGGATTATGCAACGAAGGATTACATTGACAACGTGCTTCCATTTAGACCACAAACAGGCTTGAGTGTTCAAGGAATTCACGAGCCAAGCAGCAAGTAAGATCTGCATATGAGCTTGCCACCGCTACCGAAAAATTTTGCGCGGGCCGTTGACCTAAGTTCCCTTGGCAAACCTCCAGTAGATTCCTCAAAAATTCCTGGCCTGCCAATCACACAAGAAAATTTAGTCTCCGAAGTTTTGCCCGTTTCGGGACAGAAGGTTGTAATTGTAATTTGTTGGTCACCGCGAAGTACGCAATCGATCGAGCTCCTTGCAACAATGGATAAGTTAAATCAAGCTGACTCTCTCCCAGATGGCCAGCCGCTATGGCTCCTTGGGACCGTTAACGTTGACGAGCAGCCGCAAGTTGCGCAAGCACTTCAGGTTCAATCTGTACCACTTGCAATTGCAGTAATTGCAGAACAGTTGGTTCCACTTTTTGAGGCAGTTCCACCAGCTGATCAAGTGCGGTTGGTCGTTGATAAAGTTGTTGCACTTGCCGCCGAACGTGGCGTCGGCCAAGCACCTGCAGAGCGGGAAATTGCCGAACCAGCGCTGGAGCCAGAAGAAGTTGAATCCATGGCTGCAATGGAGAAAGGCGATTTTCAAGGTGCGAAAGTTGCATATGAAAAACTTCTTGCACGTAAACCTGGTGACAATTTAGCGAAGTTAGGTCTAGCCCAGACAGAATTATTAATTCGGATTGAAGGTTTAAATCCACCAGAAACAATTGCAAAGGCAAATGAAAATAAGATTGATTTAACCTTGGCGATTGCAGCCGCTGATGTTGAGATCGCAAGTGGGCTAAATAAGGCCGCCTTTGATCGCCTTATAAATTTAGTGAAAGTCTCCAGTGGTGACGAGAAGAAGAAAGCCCGAGAACACTTACTTGCGCTATTTCAATTAGTAGACCCAGCAGACCCTGATTTAATTTTGGCTCGAAAAGAGCTCGCGAGTGCGCTATTTTGAAAAGCAACTATTCAAAAACAGAACGACGTGGGCTTCTCTTCCTATTCTTACCTTTCGGCGTTGGCGCCATGGCTACAGCCACGCGATTTCCGGAGATTCGAGATAACCTCCATTTAAATAATGGAACATTCGGAACAATCCTCAGCCTGGGCTCCATCGGCTCCTTAATTGGCTTCCTCTTCGTCGGACAAGCAGTTCACAAATATGGAGTTAGGCCACTCATCTGGGTTGGATCTACTGGTTGTTTTGGGTTGACGGCGCTAGTTCCACATTTACATTCCGGTTGGCAATTTTTATTTGTAACCATCGGTTTAGGTTTCTCAATGACCACATTTCATATCTCCGATAATGCTCAGGCAATTCATCGGCAGGAAGAAATTGGAGAGGTAATTCTTCCTAGATTGCATGGAATGTGGAGTCTTGGTGCGCTAATTACCTCCCTGCTAGCAATTGCGGTCACACCATTCCTAACCCTTGCTTGGCATGTTGATTCGATCATGCTCTTAATGTGGCTAGCTACTTGTTATGGGATCAAAAAAAGCGGTCCACATTTCATTACGAAAGATGAAACTACTGGTGGAGAAGAAAGTTATTCCATAAAGTCGATGATCTTAGGCCTCAAAACGTTCTTGGTAATTTCCTGTGCCCAAATCCTGGCGTTGCAGATTGAATTTTCCATTAACGATTGGTCCGCTATTTACACCAAAGATACGGTCAAGATGAGCGCAGCGGTCTCTGTTGTGAGTTATGCCGTATTCATTTCAGCAATGATCCTGCTCCGTTTTAATGTTCACAGATTGCTTGAGAAGTACTCCGAGCGAACCCTCATGCGAGTAGTACCAAGAACTGGCGGTATTGGATTCATTATTTTCTTGCTCGCAGGTTCGGCAATTTCAAGTAGCCATCGAATCCTGGGTTTCTTTCTTTCGTTATTGGCCTTTGCCTTTGCCGGCGCGGGCTCTTCATTTATGGCTCCAACATTCTTTGGGATTGCATTTAGGACAAGCAAACTTCCAAGCAGCGTAGTGGTAGCTCAAATCGGATTGATAAATGTAGTTGTCACTTTTATAGCAAAAGTAATTATTTCTTGGGTTGCACAAGCAACTAGCGTAACGATCGCACTTATGATTCCAGGAGTGATGCTGGCAGGTGCATCACTCTTTGCCTACTTGGGTAACGAAAAGTAGATCAGCCAGAGCCCTCAGTATTTCCGGCCTCAGCCGCGCTAATGTCATCGATACGGTACTTATCCAAAGCTTCGCGAACAACCTTTGACTTAACTTCACCAGCATCAGCAAGTTGTGAAAGTGCTGCGACAACTATTGATTGCGCATCAACTTTGAAGTGACGTCGGAGTGCGCCTCGAGTATCTGAAAGTCCAAAGCCATCAGTACCAAGTGCGTAGAACTTCTGTGGCACCCATGGCGCGATTTGTTCTTGAACTGCGCGCATAAAGTCGCTAACTGCAATAACTGGACCTTCGGTGCCCTTTAATTTCTTAGTTACAAATGAGGTTCGTTTATCATCTGGGTTCAGTAAGTTATGGCGGTCAGTTGCTAAACCGTCGCGACGCAATTCGTTCCATGAAGTTACAGACCAAACATCTGCTGCGATGCCCCAGTCTTGTTGGAGAAGTTCTTGGGCCTTAAGTGCCCAGTTCATTGAGACACCTGAAGCTAGAAGTTGCACGCGCTTCTTTCCGCCCTTTGCAGGGGAGAAGAGATACATACCTTTAAGCAAGCTAGCTACATCTAAGTTCTCTGGTTGTGCTGGTTGTAGATATGGCTCGTTGTAGATGGTGAGGTAGTAGTAAATATTTTCACTCTTCTCGCCATACATACGATTTAGGCCATCTTTAACAATATGGCCAATCTCAAAAGCGAATGCTGGATCATATGCAACAACTGCTGGATTGGTTGAAGCGAGCAGCAACGAATGACCATCTTCGTGTTGTAGGCCTTCACCATTGAGCGTTGTGCGTCCGGCTGTTGCACCAAGTACAAAGCCACGGACCATTTGGTCAGCTGCAGCCCAGAAAGCATCACCGGTTCGTTGGAAACCAAACATGGAGTAGAAGATGTAAACCGGAATCATTGGTACATCGTGGGTCGCATATGAGCTTCCGACCGCAGTAAAGGATGCGACGGAACCGGCTTCATTGATTCCTTCGTGCAAGATAACACCAGAAGTTGATTCTTTATATGAAAGCATCAAATTATGGTCAACCGAGGTGTAGGTCTGGCCATGAGGTGAGTAAATCTTCAAGCTTGGGAATAGTGAATCCATTCCAAAGGTACGAGCCTCGTCAGGAATGATTGGAACAAAGTGCTTACCCATTCCTTCATCTTTAACTAAGTCTTTAAAGAGTCGGACAAATGCCATAGTTGTTGCGACTTCTTGGTGCCCAGAGCCGCGCATTACCGAGTCATAAACTTCGATAGCTGGTTGTGGAAGTGGCTTGGAATCTTTTCTACGAGCTGGGATTGATCCTCCAAGTACTCCACGACGTTCCATCATGTAGATAAATTCTGGCGATCCCTCTGCCGGACGATAATAAGGTGGCTCGTAAGCATCAATCTGATCATCAGAAATCGGAATCTGTAGGGTGTCGCGGAAGGCCTTTAGATCTTCAAGTGACATCTTTTTCATTTGGTGAGTTGCATTGCGCGCTTCAAAGTGCGAGCCCAAAGTCCAACCTTTAATTGTTTTAGCCAAAATTACAGTTGGACGATCCTTATGTTCGGTTGCTTGCTTGTATGCCGCAAATAATTTGCGATAGTCATGGCCGCCACGCTTTAGCGCCCAAATCTTTTCATCTGACCAATCTGCAACCATGGCAGCTGTGCGAGGGTCGCGACCGAAGAAGTGCTCGCGAATGTATGCACCAGATTCAGCCTTAAATGTTTGGTAATCGCCATCTGTTGTTTTGGTCATCAGTTCAACAAGTGCGCCTTCAGTATCCTTTGCCAGAAGTTCATCCCACTCGCGGCCCCAAATAACCTTAATTACATTCCAACCAGCGCCACGGAAGATTGATTCAAGTTCTTGAATAATCTTGCCATTTCCACGAACTGGGCCATCAAGGCGTTGGAGGTTACAGTTAATGACAAAAGTTAAATTATCAAGACCTTCGCGAGCTGCAAGTGAAAGTGCGCCTAAAGTTTCTGGCTCATCTGTTTCGCCATCACCCAAAAATGCCCAGACTCTTTGATCGCTTGTATCTTTAATGCCTCTTCCACTTAAGTAACGGTTGAAGCGTGCTTGGTAAATTGCATTGATCGGACCAAGTCCCATTGAAACTGTTGGGAACTCCCAGAAATCTGGCATCAAACGTGGATGCGGATAAGAAGAAAGTCCGCCACCTTCGTGTGAGAGTTCTTGGCGGAATCCATCCATCTGGTGTTCGGTTAAGCGACCTTCAACAAAGGCACGTGCATACATTCCCGGCGATGCGTGTCCTTGGAAAAATATTTGATCTCCGCCGCCCGCGTGTGACTTGCCACGGAAGAAGTGGTTAAAACCAACTTCATAAAGTGAAGCTGAAGATGCATAAGTAGAAATATGTCCGCCAACGCCAATTCCAGGACGTTGAGCTCTATGCACCATGATCGCTGCATTCCAGCGAATGAAGGCGCGAATTCGACGTTCTAGCGCTTCATCGCCAGGAAAGTTTGGTTCCTGTGCCGGAGGGATTGAGTTGATGTAATCGGTTGCGCGAAGTGCTGGAACTCCAAGATTCTTTTCACCAGCTCTGTGCAACATAGAGAGCATTAGATAACGCGCGCGAACTGGACCAGCGTTTGCTAGTACGGCATCAAGAGATTGCGTCCATTCGGCTGTCTCATTTGGATCGGTATCAATAAGTTGGCCGATCAGATGGTCTGGGACATCGAAGTTTGCGCTCATAGGCATATCCTTCCATGAATTTTGCCTACTCTCGCGTCCGAAGCCCTTGCGCACAAGGCAAAACGGGAGTGAACTTCTCTCACTCGGCAATTAACTAGATCACATCTAGTTCAGAATAGGTTAGGAGGAGCAACCCCGATGGGGGTAGACCAAATAGTTGAACGCCTCGCCATCGAAGCTGGCCAGGTTATTTTGGAGATTGGCGCAGATAGCGATTGCGACTCCGATCTTCAAAAGGCGATCGTTGCTAAATGTGGCAATCAATTTATCGAAGATGATGCAACTGAGGTTGTTGACGCTGTAATTCTCTGGTGGCGTAGCGAAGATGGGGATCTGGTTGATGAACTAGTTGATGCTCTGACATTTCTTTCAGAGACTGGGCCGATCTGGTTGTTAACGCCCAAGACTGGTCGCCCTGGATATGTGGAGCCAAGTGATATTCAAGATGGCGCTCCAACTGCAGGCCTCACTCAGACGGTATCTTTCTCCGCAGGTGCAGATTGGACTGCAACTCGTTTAGTCGCACGAAAAGCAAGCCGAAAGTAAAAACAGTCAACTATTTGAAAAGAAGGAACTCTAAATGTCACTTGCAATTGGATCAGCCGCCCCAGATTTCAACTTAAAGAACCAACATGGTGAAGATGTTTCTCTTTCTTCATATAAGGGCAAGAAGAACGTTGTAGTTCTATTTTACCCATTTGCATTTTCCGGAATTTGTACTGGCGAACTGTGCGGACTTCGTGATGACCTAAGTTCATTTCAAAATGATGACGTTGAATTACTCGCAATCTCTTGCGATCCAATGTATTCACTAAAGGCCTTTGGTGAAGCAGAGGGTTACAAGTTCCCACTTCTTGCAGATTTCTGGCCACATGGCGCCGTTGCAAAGTCGTATGGTGTTTTCGATGAAGCGCGCGGCTGCTCAGTACGTGGAACCTTTGTAATTAATAAAGATGGAAATATCGCTTGGCAGGTTGTTAATGGACTTGGCGATGCGCGTAATTTGGTGGATTACAAGCAGGCGCTCGCCGCTCTCTAACCCATCGCTATCGGATTTCTCTATCCTCCATCTGGCCTGTAAAGTGGGGGATAGAAACAAGGGTGCTTAGCTCAGTGGTAGAGCGCTTCGTTTACACCGAAGATGTCGGGGGTTCGAAACCCTCAGCGCCCACCAGTACGACCGGAAAGAGAGGTTGATGTGAAAGCCTCAGTATCTGACCAAAATAATCTAATTGATCTCCAACGAATTGATACCGCTATCTCATCGGCCAATCATCGCTTAAAGAATTTGCCCGAGCATGAACTTATTGCCGCAGTAAAAAAGCGCTCAGAAGAAAGTAAATCCGCCCTCGAAGTTGCCGAAGCCGAACTAGCAGATGTTTCTATTGATTTACGCCGCAGCGAAGTGGAAGTAGAAACTGTCACTGATCGAATTAAAAAGGATGAAGCACGCCTTTCTGCAGGCACAGCTTCACCTAAGGAGCTCGAGCAAATCCAACACGAAATCGCCACTCTCCAAAAACGTCAAAGTGAGTTAGAAGATGGCGAACTTGAAATAATGCTCAAAGTTGATGCGGCTAAGGAAAAGGTTGCAACAATGCAGAGCGATCTTGCTGGTCTTGAAAAGATGGAACTTGAATTAAATATTCGCTATGAAAATGCTAAGACTGAGATCGAAAAAGAGATTGCGCTCAAAAATTCTGAGCGGACCTTAGTTCTGCCAAAAATATCCCAAGAGTTAGTAGAACTTTATGAAAAAGTTCGTTCCCAAAACGGGGGAGTTGGTGCGGCGCTTCTGCTTGGCAATATGTGCGATGGCTGTCGCATTGAAATGAATGCCATTGAACTTGAGCGCGTTCGCGCCTTGGATTCCGAGGAAGTTGTTCGTTGCGAGGAGTGTCGCAGAATTTTGGTTCGAATCTAATGGCTCGCAACTTCCAAATTTCAGCCGATGGTGGCTCTCGTGGAAATCCAGGGCCCGCAGCATATGGCGCTGTAGTTTCTGAGAACGGAAAGATTCTTCACGAACTCTATGAAACTATCGGTATCGCAACCAATAATGTTGCCGAGTACAACGGATTGCTTGCAGCGCTTCGCAAAGTAAACGAGTTGGATCCGACTGCAACGGTCGAAGCTCGAATGGATTCAAAGTTAGTTGTTGAACAAATGTCCGGGCGCTGGCAGATAAAGCATCCAGATATGCGTGAACTCGCCAAGCAGGCTCGTGAAGCGCATCCGCAAAATTTAGTAACCTACAAATGGATTCCTCGTGATGAAAACTCACATGCAGATCGTCTTGCGAATAAGGCGCTCGACGGTGACTTAAGTACACCATCTGCACCGCTCCAAGTAAATTTCATAACTGAGCGCCTAGTTATGCCCGAGACTCCAACAACTATTTATTTCATTCGCCACGGCGAAACACATCTAACTCCTGAGCGGAGATTTTCTGGAAGCGATGGATCAAATCCAGAGTTAAGCCAAGCTGGACTTGCCCAAGCAGATGCAGTTGCAGCTGAGATGGCAATTAGAAAAGCTGACATTCTTATTGCATCTCCAATGCGACGAACCACCCAGACTGCAGAAGCAATCTCAAAAGTAACTGGACTTCCAATCAACTTTGATCCGCAATGGGTAGAAGTTGGCTTTGGTGAGTGGGATGAATTAACTGTCAAAGAAATCAAAGAACTCTACCCAAGTGAGTGGGAGCAGTGGGTTTCAAATGTTTCTTATGCACCCGGGAAAACTGGAGAGTCTTACGTAGATTTAGCGGCGCGAATCGAATTAGCAATAACAGATTTGGCACTCGCCCATCCAGGAAAAACTATTGCAGTCGTTGCGCACAATATGGTGATCAGAACTGCAGCCACTTTACTTGCGGGATCACCACTTGAAACCATCTTCCACCTCGATTGTTCGCCATGCAGCATTACCTCGGCCTGGATCTGGCCATCAGATGGACTTCGCGCCCTTCGAAGCCTCAATGAACGTGGCCACCTACTTCACCTTCACAAGTAAGATTTCCCAATGACAACTCGAGAGATTGCTGTAGTAACTGGTGCTTCTAGTGGAATCGGAGCCGCAACTGCAAAGTTATTGGCAAAAAATGGTTTCCATGTAATTGCCGCCGCACGCAGAGTTGACCGCCTCCAGGAGCTTGCAAAGTCAGATTCAAATATCGAAATCTTTGAATTGGATGTAACCAATCAAGTTCAAGTAGACGCTCTAGCAAATC
>CANBVR010000023.1 GCA_947372965.1 Actinomycetota bacterium | reverse complement strand
GCTTTTGTTGGTGTACAAAGAGCAATGAATGGTCGAATCAATATCTATTCGGCACAAAGTTTTACAACCTCTCTTTTAAATTTCATCATGGGCACCAGCACCTTATTAATTTTCCTACTTTTCAAGTATCTATTTCATCACGGTGGTTTAACCGCACTTCCACGCGGGCCGTGGTGGCTTTATACCGGTGGCACGATAGGCGTAATTTATATTGCTTTTAGCTCTACGATCGTTCAGCACTTGGGTGTACTTACCTTTACCCTATTTAGTGTTGGCGGAACTTTGCTTGGCTCACTTTTGATTGACATCTTTGCGCCAACAAATGGCACCCATGTGACTTGGTTCTTGGTAAGTGGAATATTGCTTACTTATCTTGGTGTTTTAACTGGCGGGGAATCAAGAATCTTTAAGCGTTAGATTTACCAACTGCTTTAACTGCATCGGCAACCTTTGTTACTACATGTGGATCAAAGACGCTTGGCACAATGAAGTTTGCATTTAATTGGTCGCTACTTACGCACGAGGCAATCGCATTTGCCGCAGCAACCAGCATTTGATCGGTGATCTTGGTAATTCGCCCATCTAGTAAACCGCGGAAGATGCCTGGGAATGCCAGCACGTTATTAATTTGGTTTGGTTGATCGCTTCTTCCAGTTGCAACCACTGCAGCATGCTTTCGCGCGATTGCTGGATCAATTTCTGGATCGGGATTTGCAAGTGCAAAGACAATCGATCCCTTTGCCATCGAAGCCACATCCGCCTCGGTTATTACATTTGGAGCACTTACGCCAATAAAAATATCCGCACCAGCCATTGCTTGCGAAATATTTCCATCAAAAGTTCCAGGGTTGCAGTTATCAACAAACCAGGTGCGCATGATGTCGTCACTGTCTTTATGATCTTTAACAAGACCATCTTTATCAAAGCCAATAATGTTTTTAGCTCCGGATGCAACTAATAATCTGGCGATTGCAGTTCCAGCTGCTCCGGCACCACTCATTACAATTTTGGTATCGCCAATTGATTTTCCAACATGCTTTAAGGCATTACTTAAAGCGGCAAGTACGACTATCGCGGTGCCGTGTTGGTCATCGTGGAAAACTGGAATATCCAACAGATCGCGCAGTCGGCGTTCTACTTCAAAGCAACGTGGCGCTGAAATATCTTCTAAATTTATTCCACCATAAACCGGAGCAATAATTTGAACGGTTCGCACAATCTCATCAACATCTTGGGTGTCTAAACAAACTGGCCAAGCATCCACATCGGCAAAGCGCTTGAATAACGCGGCCTTTCCTTCCATAACCGGAAGCGCAGCCTCTGGGCCAATATTTCCAAGCCCCAAAACGGCAGAACCATCAGTAACTACTGCAACAGTATTTCGCTTGATTGTAAGTCGACGGGCATCTGACTTATCGGCAGCGATCGCTTGTGAAATGCGGGCAACGCCAGGTGTGTAGGCACGAGAAAGATCATCGCGAGTTTTAAGCGGAACCTTTGATTGGATTTCGATCTTTCCGCCGAGGTGCAATAAGAAGGTACGGTCGCTAACTTTACGAACAGTTATTTCAGGATGGCTTGCAATAGCAGCAGTTATTTGTTCCGCATGCTCGGCATCAATCGCATCACAGGTAACATCGATTACAACGCGATCTAGGGTTGATTCAACAACATCGAGGGCGGTAATTGCAGCGCCAGCAAGAGTGATTGCAGTAGTTACTTCAGAAACTGGTTGCGCTGAGGGTGGACCCTCAACACGAATAGTGATGCCATATCCAGGGCTAGTTGATGCCATTTAAATTACACAACACCATAAAGGCGATCGCCCGCATCACCAAGGCCCGGAACGATGTAACCCTTTTCATTTAACTTTTCATCAAGGGCGCCTGTAATGATTGTGATTGGCAAATTCTTTCCAGCAAATGCAGCTTCGAGCGCAGCAATTCCTTCTGGCGCAGCAAGAATTGTGATTGCAGTTATGTCTTTCGCGCCTTTTTCTAATAAAAATTCAATTGCGGCAATAAGCGTTCCGCCAGTAGCAAGCATTGGATCCAAGATGTAACACTGACGGCCAGTTAAATCGTCGGGCAAGCGGTTTGCGTAAGTAGATGGTTGCAAGGTCTCGTGATCGCGAATCATTCCTAGGAAACCAACTTCAGCTGTCGGAATAAGACGAGTCATGCCTTCTAGCATTCCTAGGCCAGCTCGAAGAATAGGAACAACAACTGGCTTTGGCTTTGCCAACATCAAACCTTCAGTGGCCGCTACCGGAGTCTTTATCGAAACTTTCTCAGTTCGAACTTCACGTGTTGCTTCGTAGGCAAGGAGGGTCACGATCTCTTCCGTGAGCGCTCTAAAAGTAGGTGAGTTTGTTTTTTCATCTCGCAGAACAGTTAATTTGTGTGCAAGGAGCGGGTGATTGGCAACAGTTAATTTCACAACTCATACCTTACCCGCCCTACTGAGGTGTAACCTACTTCTAGATGGCTTCTTAATGATGCTTGCTGATCTAGGGGGTGTTCGCAGTGGCTGATGACTTTGGCGTAATTGCGTGGCACGAAGACGGGATCTGGAATCTCTCCCAACTCACACAGACCACCGATATCGGCTTGATCATGGATCAATTAAATGCCCAAGTAACAAATGGCGGAGCGCTTGCTTTAATTTCAATAGATGAAGATTTCTTTATAGTTATTCGCGCTCTTGGTTCACAAATGCAGATGATGATTAGCGATGTAACTTTTGCACTTGAATCTGATTTAGCATCTGATCTCATCGATATGTTAGATCTTCCTTTCCCAGAAGAAGATGATGAATCCCAACCTGGCGGCGATATTGATTTACTTTCAGATTTAGGAATGCCCGCAATGGAGCTCGAAGCCCTTTGCGATGACCTCGAACTTTTCCCTGATGAACAAATTGATGCGATTGCCGCAAGACTTGGCTTCGGAGAGCAATTTACAAAACTTTATGAACTTCCATGATGAGATGGGGCAAGCGCTAGAGATTGCAAAATCCGCGCTCGCAACAGGTGATGTTCCAGTAGGTGCAATAGTTATTGATTCTTCTGGGCAAGTTATTGGAACTGGATTTAACCGTCGTGAAGTCGATAATGACCCAACAGCCCATGCTGAAATAATTGCAATGCGCGAAGCCGCGAACGACGTTTCAAATTGGCGCCTTGAAGATTGCACTCTGATCGTCACCCTCGAGCCATGTGCCATGTGTGCTGGAGCAATTGCACAATCACGAATTAAGCGCCTGGTCTTTGGCGCTTGGGATGAGAAAGCAGGCGCAGTTGGTTCGGTATGGGATGTTTTACGTGATCCAAGATCTCCACATCGTACGGAGGTTATCTCTGGAATCCGCGAAGATGAAGCCGCAACTCTATTGAATGAATTTTTCACGAAGCTTCGTTAAATGTTGATCTATGCCCACCGTGGAGCATCCAAAGATTTTCCAGAACATACTAAAGAGGCTTACCTAGCGGCGATTGAACAAGGCGCCGATGGATTTGAATGCGATCTTCGCCTAACGAAAGATCAGGAATTAATTTGTTGGCATGATTCAAACACCTTACGAGCAACTGGCCAAAAGGTAAACATTTCATCATCAACACTTGATGAACTCGCTTTTGCCAAACCACTTCTTTTTTCAGAGTTATTTCGAATGGCTTATGAAAGTGGTAAGCATCTTGCTTTGGAAACGAAACATCCGGTTATAACCGGCGGCGCCGTAGAGCGAGAACTATTTCGCCTTATCTCCGATTCGCATCTGACAAAAGATGGCATAAATATCGATGTGATGTCGTTCTCCAAGTTGGCGGTAAATAGAACTTTGCGAGCTGGATTTTCGGCAGTTAATTTAATTCACAATAGTTTTGGAATGGTTGGAAATAGGGCGCAAATTATTGGCCCCGGCCTACATTTAATTAAGAAGAATCCAGAGATAGTTACTCGTGCCAAGAGGGCCGGTAAAAAAGTTTATATTTGGACTGTCAATGAAGATCGAGATGTGGAGTACTGCTCTGATTTAGGCGTCGATGCGATCATGAGCGATAACCCGGCACAAGCACGTAAGGCGCTCGGTTACTCTTAGCCAATGACGAGCTATGCCTACCTTGGTCCCTCTGGGACATTTACTGAGGCAGCGCTTCGCAAAATAACTACAAGTGCGGATGTTCTAACACCATATGCAAATGTAACTGCGGCAATAAATGCAGTACGAACCGGGCAGGCAGAGCGCGCTCTTGTCCCTATTGAAAATTCTGTTGAAGGAGTTGTCGCTCGCACTTTGGATGAACTTGCTACCGGTGAGCCACTTGTTGTCTGCGCCGAAACAACAATTCCAGTCTCTTTCGCCCTTATGGTTTTGCCAGAAAATGTTGGTAAGCCAATTAATAAAATTGCGACCCATCCACACGCTGAATCTCAATGCCGTATGTATGTTGCAAATAATTACCCAGAAGCAGAAATGGTGGAGACTGCGTCAACTGCCGCAGCCGCTAAAGGTTTAGTCGATGGAAATTATGATGCCGCCATCGCTGCGGAAATTGCCGCCGAAAAATACGGGCTAAAGGTAATTGCTACTGATATCGGAGATAACAACGGGGCTGTAACGAGATTCGTTGTTGTTGAAAAGCCTGGCAAAGTTCCGGCACCAACTGGAAATGATCGAACCTCACTCGCTGCATTCATCGGAATTGATCACGCTGGTGCGCTCTTGGAAATCCTTAATGAATTTGCCAAGCAGGATGTAAATCTAACTTTCATTCAATCACGACCAACCGGTCTTGAACTTGGGCACTACCACTTCATTATTGATGCCGAAGGACACATAAGTGACCCACGAGTTCATGATGCGATAGAGGGCGTTCGCGCCATTTGTGAAGATATTCGCCTTCTAGGCTCTTACCCTCGCGTAAGCGCTGCTAAGTAAAAGATAGACTTACCCAGTGATTGATCTAAAAGTACTTCGCGAAAACCCAGACCTAGTTCGCAATTCTCAGAAGGTTCGTGGGGAAGATGTCGCGATTGTTGATCAACTTATTGCTGCTGATGGAATCGCTCGTAGCGCAATCTCTGACTTTGAAACAATTCGCGCCGAGCAGAATGTTTTATCCAAATCCGTAGGCGCAGCAAAGGGCGATGAGAAAGCCGCCATCCTAGAGAAAGCAAAAGAGTTAGCGGGCCGGGTTAAGGCCGCAGATGCCAAGCGAGCTGAGGCAGAAGCTAAAGCAAATGAACTTGCGCTAAAGATTGCAAACATTATTGATCCATTGGCGCCTGTTGGCGGGGAGGCAGATTTCGTTGTTATTGAAGAAATCGGGACACCTCGTGATTTCACTAAAGATGGTTTCGAACCGAAAGACCATGTTGAAATTGGCAAAATTATTAAGGCGATTGATACCGAACGTGGCGCAAAGGTCGCAGGATCTCGTTCTTATTATTTGACTGGCCCTGGTGCGATGTTGGAATTTGCACTGGTCAACTACGCGATTGCAAGCGCGACTAAAGCCGGGTTCATTCCAGTAATTCCACCAGTATTAGTAAAGCCTCACGCTATGGAAGGAACTGGATTCCTTGGGCAGGCAGCGGAAAATGTTTATCACCTAGAAGAGGATGATGTTTACTTAGTTGGAACTTCAGAAGTGCCTCTTGCGGCATTTCATATGGATGAGATTCTAGAGAATCTACCAATTCGTTATGCCGGTTATTCATCCTGCTTCCGTCGCGAAGCTGGAACATATGGCAAAGATACCCGCGGAATTATTCGCGTTCACCAATTCGATAAAGTTGAAATGTTCTCTTATGTAAAACTCGAAGATGCCGCCGCCGAACATTTACGCCTCCTTGAATGGGAGAAAGATTTCCTAAAGGCGATGGAGATTCCATTTAGAGTTATTGATGTGGCATCAGGGGATCTAGGTGCTTCTGCAATTAGAAAGTTTGATTGCGAAGCCTGGATACCAACCCAAGGAACTTATCGCGAAGTAACAAGTACCTCTAACTGCACCGAATTCCAATCTCGCCGCTTAAATATTCGCTACCGCGATGAGAACGGCACCAAGCCAGTTGCAACACTAAATGGAACCCTTGTTGCAATTCCACGCATGATTGTTGCGATATTAGAGAATCATCAAAA
Organism: Actinomycetota bacterium; assembly: GCA_947372965.1. Classification (GTDB taxonomy): domain Bacteria; phylum Actinomycetota; class Actinomycetes; order Nanopelagicales; family Nanopelagicaceae; genus AAA044-D11. The sequence goes on along the minus strand of CANBVR010000023.1, from coordinate 13,213 downwards.
TTCAGATGGCTCAGTAAATGTTCCCGCAGCGCTTCGCCCATTCTTAGGCGTCGATAAATTGGTGGTTGCGTGATCATTCCGGGTAATCGCCCAAAGTTAATTGCAACAGATTTAGATGGAACAATTGTTGCCCACTATGGCGAAATTTCAGAGCGCACTCTTGCAGCATTTAAAAAGGCTCATGAAATGGGAATCGAAATTTTCTTTGTAACTGGTCGCCCTCCACGTTGGATGGCAGAGATTCGTGAAGCTTTTGGTTTTGGCAACGCAATCTGCGCAAATGGGGCGATGCACTACGACTTGATGAATGCAAGAGTTATTGAAGAATGGCTAATACCCGTCGAAAATCAGATCGAGATAGTTCAGGTATTGCGCCAGCACATCCAAGGTATTAACTTTGCAATTGAATTTGAGGGACAGTTCCACCGCGAGAAGAATTACATTGCAAATTGGGATATTGGCGTAGATAACGTTGGTGTTGATCACATCGAAGAACTTGCAACCCAGCCCGCTTTCAAGATGATGGCTCGATGTTCGAAAAATGAATTCACTTCAGATCAAATGTTGGAAATTGCACAAAGTGAGATCTCTCATTTGGCAACTGTTACTCACTCCGCACCAGAAGATTCGATTATTGAAATTTCTGCAATTGGCGTCAGTAAAGGTGCCACTCTTGAAAAGCTCGCTGCGCGCGCAGGCTTCACCGCAAAGGATTGTGTGAGTTTTGGCGATAATCCAAATGATTTCTCAATGCTCCAATGGGCAGATCGATCTTGGGCGATGGCTGATGGCCACCCAGATGGTGCAAAGTATTCAAAGTTCATCGCCGAGCCTTTAAAGGCCGATGGCGTCGCAAAGGTCATCGAAGCCCTCCTCGAATTGCCTGCTTAAACCCTTAACGGGTAAGTTTGCCCACGGAGGGCTCGCATAGCGGCCGAGTGCACCGGTCTTGAAAACCGGCAAGGGAAACCTTCGTGGGTTCAAATCCCACGCCCTCCGCCAGATTTTTACGCACATGATTTGAGTGGCTGAATTCATAACTGCTACGCGTACCCGTGGCTAGCCTTATTTAACTAGCGCGAGCAAACTTCTCTTATGGCTACAGGCGTATTTTCTAGTACTCGAGCAAAGATTTCCGAGCGCACCCTTCGTACTGACAAGTGGTGGCTACAACCGTTAATTACATTTAGCGTTCTAGTTGCATTCATTATTTATGCAACGCTTCGTGCATTTGAAAACGGCAATTACTTTGCCGAGCCATTGATCTCACCATTCTATTCACCATGTCTCTCCGCAGCCTGCGTGCAAGGTGCATCGTTACTTGGCCAACCATTTGGCATCGTAAAGCTACTCGGAATGACAATTTCACCAGCACTCTTCATTTTAATTTTCCCACTTGGCTTCCGCATGACTTGTTATTACTACCGTAAGGCTTACTACCGTTCCTTTTGGATGTCACCACCTGCATGTGCAGTTGCAGAACCACATTCAAAGTACACGGGTGAAACTCGTGCGCCATTGATCTTGCAGAACGCGCACCGTTACTTCTTTTACATCGGTTTAATTTTCAACGTACTTCTAACAGTTGATGCAGTTCTTGCCTTCAGAAATCCAGAGAAGCAATGGGGCCACATGAGCGTTGGAACTTTAGTTCTCCTCGCAAATGCAACTTTCCTTTGGCTTTACTCAGCTTCTTGCCACACCTGCCGTCACACAATTGGTGGGCGTCTGCGTAACTTCTCAAAGCACCCATTGCGTTATAAGGCTTGGACGGTTGTTTCAGTTCTAAACCACAAGCACCAGAACTTTGCTTGGGTTTCCTTGCTTGGCGTTGCTTTTGCTGACTTCTATGTTCGTCAAGTTGCCTCCGGTTCATTCACTAACTTCTACTTCTTCTAAGAGGACTTTAAATAATGACTAATCAAATTGAACGTCATAAGTACGACATCTTGGTCATCGGCGCCGGTGGCGCAGGCCTTCGTGCTGCAGTAGAAGCACGGGAAGCAGGTCTTCGCGTAGCAATTATTTGTAAGTCATTATTTGGTAAGGCCCACACCGTTATGGCTGAAGGTGGCGCTGCTGCCTCAATGGGTAACGTAAATGACAATGACAATTGGATGGTTCACTTCCGTGACACCATGCGCGGTGGAAAATTCCTTAACCACTATCGAATGGCTGAACTCCACGCAAAAGAAGCGCCAGATCGCATCTGGGAGCTTGAAATGTGGGGCGCTCTCTTTGATAGAACTAAAGAAGGAAAGATTTCACAACGTAACTTTGGTGGCCATGAGTATCCACGTCTAGCTCACGTTGGCGATCGCACTGGTCTGGAATTAATTCGAACAATGCAACAACGTATCGTTGCACTTCAGCAAAAAGATAAAGCTGAAACTGGAAATGCCGAAAGCAATATCAAAGTATTTGCCGAGTTAACCATTACAGAGATTCTTAAAGAAGGCGGCAAAGTTTCTGGCGCCTATGGTTACTGGCGCGAAAATGGCGCCGAAGTTCTCTTCGAGGCACCGGCCGTTGTTCTTGCAACGGGTGGCGTTGGAAAGACTTTCAAGATTACTTCTAACTCTTGGGAAGGAACTGGCGATGGCCACGCCCTTGCCTTGAAAGCTGGCGCTAATTTGGTTGATATGGAATTCCTACAATTCCACCCAACAGGAATGGTTTGGCCGCCATCAGTTCGTGGAATTTTGGTTACCGAATCAGTTCGCGGTGAAGGTGGCGTTCTAACAAATACAGATGGCGAACGATTTATGTTCAAGTACATTCCAGATGTATTTAAAGATAAGTATGCTGATAATGAAGCTGAAGCAGATCGTTGGTATGAAGATCAGGACAATAACCGCCGTCCGCCAGAGCTTTTGCCTCGCGATGAAGTTGCGCGCGCTATTAACTCGGAAGTTAAAGCTGGTCGCGGCACCGAGCACGGTGGTGTCTTCCTAGATGTTTCAAAGCGAATCCCTGCTGAAGTAATTAAAAAGCGCCTGCCTTCCATGTGGCACCAGTTCTATGAATTAGCTGGCGTCGATATCACCAAGGAAGCGATGGAAGTTGGTCCTACTTGCCACTATGTAATGGGTGGAATTGAAGTCGATCCAGATACTGCCGCAGCAGTTGGAGTTCCAGGACTTTATGCTGCAGGTGAATGTGCTGGTGGAATGCATGGTTCAAATCGTCTTGGCGGAAACTCACTGACCGATCTTTTGGTATTTGGTCGCCGTGCTGGAATGGGCGCTGCAGAATACGTTAAGAGTGCAGGCTCAAATCCAGTAAGCGAGGCTGCCATTTCAGCAGCTGCAGCAAAGATTCAAGCTCCATTCACACGTACTGGTGGCGAGAACCCTTACAAGCTTCATCAAGAGCTTCAGGAAATAACCCATAACTTGGTCGGAATCATTCGTACCAAGAAAGAATTAGATGAAGCGATCGTAAAGATTGCCGATATTCGAAAGCGCATTTCAAATGTGACAGTTACCGGTAACCGTGAATTCAATCCTGGTTTCCACTTGTCATTCGATCTAGACAATATGTTGTTGATCGCTGAATCGACTGCAAAGTCAGCAGTTGTTCGCGAAGAGTCACGTGGCGGGCATACTCGTGATGATTTCCCAGCCATGTCACCAGCTTGGCGTCAGAAGAACAACATCTCATCTTTTAATGGCACTGAAGTAGCAGTCAAGCAACAACCACTTCCAGTACTTCCGAAAGAGTTGTTTGATCTCTTTGATCCGCACGAGCTTGAGAAATATATGAGTCCAGAAGAGATGGCGAAAGGTGGTTCCAACTAATGGCCCGCAAACTTAATCTCCGAATCTGGCGCGGAAATCGCGAAACTGGTGCGCTACAAAACGTTACCGTTGAAGCCAACGAAGGCGAAGTAGTTCTCGATGTAATTCATCGTGTTCAGGCAGAACAACTAAATGACCTAGCAGTTCGTTGGAACTGTAAGGCAGGTAAATGCGGTTCTTGTTCAATGGAAATTAACGGAAAGCCTCGCCTTGCTTGTATGACGCAAGTTGCTTCATTCCCAGAAGATGAAGAGATCACAATTACGCCACTTCGCGCATTCCCAGTTATTAAGGACCTCGTCACCGATGTCTCCTTTAACTATAAAAAAGCGATGGAGATTCCAGCTTTTGAGCCACCAGTTGGCATGAAGCCTGGCGAGCCACGAATGGCACAAATGGATGTGGAACGTTCACAAGAATTCCGTAAATGTATCGAGTGCTTCCTTTGCCAAGATACTTGCCACGTAATTCGCGATCACGAAGAGAATAAAGAATCATTTGCTGGTCCACGATTCTTTATCCGTATCGCTGAACTAGATATGCACCCACTGGATATTTTGCGCAACCGTAAGAAAAAGGCGCAAGAAGAACACGGCCTTGGAATGTGCAACATTACAAAGTGCTGCACCGAGGTTTGCCCAGAACATATTCGAATCACTGATAACGCCATCATTCCGATGAAGGAGCGCGTAGTTGATGAGAAATATGATCCAATCCGTTGGTTGGGATCGAAGATCCGAAAGCGCGAAGGTATCCTTTAAGGCATGAAGCTACTTATTCGTTGGGGCGTTCTCGCTCTAGCGATTTGGATCGCCACTGCAACTCTGCCTGGTATCAAAGTCACTGGTGGCTTTTGGGCATTTTTATGGGTCGCAGTTCTATTTAGCATCATCAATACCTTTATTGGATCTTTTCTAAAGCTCCTTACCTTCCCAGCGCTGATCTTAAGTTTGGGACTCTTTAGCGTTGTTATCAATGCTGCAATGCTGATGTTAACTTCACGTTGGTCATCTCATCTAGATATAGATACTTTCTGGCACGGTTTGCTTGCTTCAATCATCATCAGTGCGGTTTCAGCGCTCTTGAATCTCATTACAAAAAGTCGGAGTTTGAACTGAAGAGTTTAGCTCTAGTTGCAGTTGGTGGAATTACTGGAACGCTAGTTAGATATTGGTTATCACTTGTTATTCCAAGTGATCGAACCGGAACTCTGGCCGCAAATTTAATTGGTGTAACTCTGGCCGCATTTCTTTTGGTTCTTATGGAACGCAGAGGAATCACTGAAATTAGACTGCTCTTGCTTCCTGGATTTTGCGCGGGGCTAACTACTTTTTCAGCTGTAACCGTCCACACCTTAGAACCTTCAAAAGGTGGGGCGCTATATCTACTTGTTAATCTCATCTCTAGTTTGGCGATTGTGGCAATCGTTCTTCCGCTTGCAAGAAGATTGATACCGGCTCGCAAATGAATCTATTCTTAGTAATCCTGGGAGCCGCTATTGGCGCACCTGCTAGATTTGCCATTGATCAGTACATAAAGAAATTTACTTCAAAACCTTTTGGTACTTTTACCGTAAATATTCTCGGCTCTTTTCTAATTGGCCTGTCTTATGGCGCATCAGTTCACGACGTTGCATTTTTTGGAATTGGTTTTGCCGGATCATTTACTACCTGGTCTACCTTCATGCTGGATCTATATCTAGCATTTGAATTAAAGCAAAGAAAAGATGCGCTGATAAATGTTGCAGCCTCACTTACTTTTGGGTTACTTGCCGCCTGGTTTGGAATCCACCTAGGCCGTTAAATTAGCCATCCAAACTTCAATTTCATCGGGGTGCGATGGCAAGTTTCGGGAAAGATTTCGACAGCCGGTTTCAGTAACAAGAACATCATCTTCAATGCGAATACCAATCCCGCGATACTCCTCAGGGAAGAGTTCATCATCTTCATGTATATATAGGCCTGGTTCTACAGTAAGAACCATTCCGGCTCGAAGAACACCATCGCGATATTGATCTGTCCGAGCTTGGTCACAATCATGCACATCAAGGCCAAGCATGTGGCTCACGCCGTGAATGGTCCAGCGGCGATGTAAACCAACTTCTGGTTTCATGGATTCTTCGGCGCTAACAGGGAGCACGCCAAGTTCTTCTAAACCTTTTGCGAGAACCGCATGAGCAGCAGCATTTATATCTTTAAATTTTGCACCCGGCTTTACTGCGGCAAACCCAGCCTTTTGGGCTTCAAAGACCAACATATATAGCTTTCGTTGGGCTGGTGTGAACTTTCCATTCACTGGCAATGTGCGAGTGATATCTGCAGTGTAGAGCGATTCCATTTCCACTCCGGCATCAACGAGAATTAAATCCCCATTGTTTACATCGCCATCGTTCTTAATCCAATGCAGGATGCAGGCGTGTGAACCGGCGGCTGCAATAGTTTCATAACCTAAATCATTTCCTTCTAGTCGAGCGCGACCGAAAAACGCCGCCTCAACAATTCGCTCACCACGCTTTGTTTGCGCAGCAGCCGGCAGGACTTTCACGATATCGCCAAAGCCACGGGCCGTTGCATCTACAGCCTTTTGAAGTTCGGCTATCTCAAAGGCATCCTTAATTAAGCGCAGCTCTGAAAGATATGTTGCAAACTCTTCTTCTGCCAACTTTGCCTCAGGAACCTTTGAGTCAACAAGGCTGCTTTGGCCACGAATAATTTGTGAAGAAACTGGGTTGGAAAGTACCTCTTCAAGGGCAGCAATATCGCGGGTTGCCATTCCATACTTCTCTTTGGTTTCTTCCAAAGTCATTCGCCTGCCTACCCAAAATTCACCATAGCGAGCATTGCGGTAGAACTGATCTGTTTCCCTGGAAGATCTTGGATGTACAAACAAAATTGGTTGATGACCGGTAGCGGTTGGCTCTAAAACCAAGACCGAATCAGGTGTTGCATCACTGGCGGAGATGCCGGTTAAGTAAGTGAAATCTGAATGTGCACGAAAGCGATAATCCGTATCGTTACTGCGCGGCTTTAGGCCGCCAGCCGGAATGATTAAACGAATCCCAGGATATTTTGCAGAAATAGTTTTTGTTCTCGCCGAAACATAATTTATTGCGGGAGATGATTGGATTCCAAGCAGCGGCGTTGGACGCCAGCCACTTTTCATAAACTCGGCTAACGCATCGGCATTTGGTGCGTCATAGCCACGAGATCCATCTTTATTCTCACTCACTCCTAAAGTGTATATTGCAGATATGGAGATTGCAGAGTTTCTCGATTTCATTGATGAAACCCTCAGGAATACATCTTCGCGGGTGATTTTTGGAATCGTCGGTAAACCTGGAGCCGGTAAATCTACTGTTGTGGAAGCTGTTAAAAAACGTTTCCCAACCGATGAAGTGGCGATCATCCCAATGGATGGCTATCACCTCAGTAATGAGATCTTAATTTCACAAGGAAAGCGTGATCGCAAAGGGGCGCCCGATACTTTTGATGCCGCAAGATTCACGCAATTACTAAGAGACGTAAAAGAAAGAGAAAATATAGAGATTAAATTTCCCATCTTCCATAGAGAAATCGAAGCCTCTATTGAAGATGAAGGCACAATTTCAACCGAAGCCCGAGTCGTAATTACGGAGGGAAATTACTTACTCTCAACTGATCACGGTTGGGGTGAGGTTGCACAACACCTTAACAAGTGTTTCTATATTGAGATTGATGATGAAATTCGATTGCAGCGGTTAATAGATCGCCATATTCGTTATGGAAAGAGCCCTGATGAAGCAAAATCCTGGTCCCTTGGCAGCGATGAAACCAACGCCAGATTTATTGCAACAACAAAAGATTTAGCTGGCGGGGTAATTAACCTTTAATTTCCTGGAGGGCTTTTCGCATAACATCTTTATCTACATCTAAGCCAGTCCAATATTTAATTCCTATAACTCCCTGATAAACCAGCATCCCCAAGCCATCAATAGTTTTTGCACCGCGCTTGGCTGCTTGGGCCAAGAGATCGGTGTTTGGTGGGTTGATGATTACATCGCAGACCACCATATTTGAAGTGATCGAATCAAAATTCAAATCTAGAACTTTGCCCTCGTATTGATCCATACCGATAGTTGTTGCATTCACAACTGCATCAACTCCCTCGGGAATTGAGAAGTTTGATTCCCAAGGCAAGAAGTGCGCTTGCACGCCAGTCTGGTTCTTTACATTGTTAACCAGATCCATCCCGCGCTCTGAGCTTCGGTTCACAATAATTATTTTCTTAGCTTTTACTAGCGCCAACTCGACAGCGATTGCTCTAGCTGCGCCACCGGCACCAAAAATCAAAATAGTTTTTCCAGCCGGATCAACTACCTCAGTGAAACTTTGGAGAAAACCCTTTCCATCAGTGTTTTCGCCAATTAATTTTCCGCTCTTATTCACGACGCAGTTGACCGCTCCGATAATTGAAGCTGATTGGCCAATCTCATCTAACATCGGCATAACGGTTACTTTATGTGGAGCTGATAAATTAAAACCGAGCCAATTCATTGCTCTGGCGCCTGCGACTGCTGCTGAAAGATTTTCTGCCGTTACTTCAGTATTTACATATCTAATATTTGTGCCAGCTGCGTTATAAGCCGCCTCGACCATTAAAACCGTTGGGTTGCCATCGGCCGGGATTGAGAAGCATCCGGTGAGTTGGCTTAGGAAGTTGGGCTTTGACATAGTGCGAATATACCTCGCTCAATAATTCCTAGGCGGCCCCGGGGTAACTTTCACCACCGGATTCGTTGTAAACTGCAGCCACCACTTGGAGACGTCGCATAGCCCGGTCGAGTGCGCCTCACTGCTAACGAGGTAAGGGGTTAAACCCTTCAAGAGTTCAAATCTCTTCGTCTCCGCTCATTAAATAGTATGGCTATCTGAACTGGAGCAATCTTGGAAAATATCGGCGCCTTCAATAATCATCTTCCGGTAAAAGTTCGCTTCGGCGAAGGAAGAGCTCTCGATCTTGCTGATGTAGTTGCTGAATGTGGCGCCTCCAAAGTCTTGCTGATGGTTGATGAAGGCATTGGAAAGTTCAATCCAGCAGCGCAAGCTTGTATCGATAAGTTAGTCGCTACCGCAGGAATTACTGTTATAACTTTTGAAAAGCCGGCCGGCGAACCAACCATTGATATGGTCGATGATGCTACTCGCGCCGTAACTGCATCTGGCGCGCAAGCAATCGTCGCTCTTGGTGGTGGATCGGTTATTGATACTGCCAAAGCTGCTCGTCTCTGCGCTCAACTTGGAATAACTTTCCGCGAATTTCAATCTCGCAAAGCTGAATATCCAATCCCAACAGTTGCGCTGATTGCAATGCCAACCTCAGCTGGAACTGGCTCGGAAGTTTCTGGCGGATCTGTTATTTCTGATCCTGCTGCTGGTCGCAAAGCCGGTATCGCAAATGGAAATCTACGAGCACAAGTTGCAATTGTTGATCCAGTTCTTACGTACTCAATGCCACCATCAATGACCGCGAACACCGGAATTGATGCACTCGCACAAGCAATCGCGGGAATTATTGCAAAGTGCAGTACTCCAATTGGTGATGCAATTGGTTATGAAGCCATTCGCATGATGACTCCAGCCCTTGTTGGCGCCTATAAAGATGGTAACGATAAGGCTGCTCGTGCAGGTATGGCAGCTGGCTCCATGATGGCTGGCCTAACAATGAATATTTCAGATTGCACTGCAGAGCATTCACTAGGTCAAGCAATTGGTGGCCTAAAGCATGTGCCACACGGTTTAACAATTGGTTTAGTACTTGTCGAAACACTTACCCGCGAAGCAAAGATAGTTCCAGCAAAGATGGAACGCGTTGCAGATGCTATGGGTGTTCCCGATGATGGAAGCAAAGACGGATCTCGCGCCGTAAAGGCCGTTCGCAAAATCTTGGCAGAGTTAAATTTCCCAGTTCTATCAAGCCTTGGCTTTGTTGAAGCTGATATCGACAACTTGGCAAATATCGCACTAGAAGATTTCTTCATCACTATGGCCCCAAAGCCTTGGAGCAAAGATGAGGTTGTTGAAGCATTTATGTCCGCTCTTAAATTACAAGAGCGCGTTGCCTAATAAATATGGCGCAATTTAAAGTAGCAATTGTTGGCGCAGGGCCTTCTGGCTATTTTGCGGCGCAAGCACTTCAAAATTTAGCTACAGAGGAGTGCTCTTTTGCAATTGATATGTTCGAACGCCTTCCAACCCCATGGGGATTGGTTCGATCTGGCGTGGCACCAGATCATCCAAAGATTAAAACTGTTTCAAAAGTATTCGAAAAGATTGCAAATACTCAAGGCTTTCGGCTATTCGCAAATGTCGAGCTCGGCAAAGATCTTTCACTTGCCGAACTCCAAGAACGTTATGACGCAGTAATTATTGCGACTGGGTCTCCAAAAGGTAAGAAACTTGGCATTCCAGGAGAAGATCTTGCAAACTCCATGTCAGCAGCAGATTTTGTCCCTTGGTATAACGCTCATCCAGATTTTGCTGGCATCACGCCAGATTTTTCTTGCGATACGGCAATAGTTATAGGCGCTGGAAATGTTGCAATGGATGTAGCACGTATGATGGCGATTGCACCGCATGAATTAGATCCAACCGATACTGCAGATCATGCAATTGATGCTTTGAAGAAGAGTTCTATCCGAAAGGTCTACATAAGCGCGCGCCGTGGCGCTGAATTTGCTGCCTTCACTTCGCCAGAACTTCGTGAATTGCCAAAGCTAGAACATACAAATGTGAGGATGTCCAAAGAAGATATCGCGCAGGCAATTGCTCGGGTTGGTGATGCGATAGAGAAAGACACCAAGAGCAACCTAGACGCGATGACGCTAATCGCAGAAAATAATGATTTTCCACATGAACGTACAATGGAATTTCTCTTTCAGCACACACCAAAGGCAATCCTTGGAGATGAAAAAGTTGAAGCCATTCTCTTTGATACTCCAACAGGTGAAGTAAAAATTGAATGTGGTTTAGTTGTGACCGCAATTGGATATTTCGCCGATGGCGTTGAGGGAGTGCCCGTTGAAAGCGGAAAAGTTAAAAATGTTGACGGCAAAGTAGCGGAAAATCTCTATGTGGTTGGTTGGGCCAAACGTGGACCATCTGGAGTTATAGGAACTAATAAGTCAGACGCCGCAGCTGTTATAGAGCTACTTGTTTCTAACTTAAGTGCACCAAAGAATGCAGCTGATATTAAGGAATTACTCGGTGATAAGAAGATTGTTGAACAATCTCATTGGGAGAAGATCAACGCGGCAGAAGTTGCCGCTGGTGAACCTGATGGAAAACCACGTCGTAAAGTGGTGGCCATTCCAGAGATGCTAAATATCGCTCACAATTAGGCGGTTTGGCCATCTTGAGCCCGGTTAGCGAGTTTGGGTCAGTGGGGGCTAACTAGTAGTATTACGACGCTTAACCAGCGCTTGTAGCTCAACGGATAGAGCATCTGACTACGGATCAGAAGGTTAGGGGTTCGAATCCCTTCAAGCGCACTTAGTTCTTAAGAAAGTAAGCAGACCCTGCATGCTCTATCCTTCCAAGCATGAAAAATATTAGGATCCTTGCAGTCATTGTTCTGGCGGTCAGCCTTGTCTCGCCCTCGGCAGCGCACGCAGCAGGCATCCCTCTTTCGCACTGTGAAACGACAACGGGAAATCTACCTCCGGCATATGGAGCAATTTCTTGGACTGCCAATGGCGTCTGTAACGATTTAATTGATTCGGTGGGTGGTCGAACTTTCTTTTTTCAGGAGAATCGAACAGCAGAAAATCCAAAGGATCACTCATATATCTATTGGACGGAGCTATATGTTCAAGATGCTTCGAAAAATTGGGTAGATCTTGGAAAAGCTCCAGCACTTGTCAACGGATTTGGGTCAAACACGAATTTCACCAACTTTGTTGAGACCCCGCAAGGTCTCTTTCTTGGTGGAATATTCTCGGCTAAAGATATTGGTATTTGTGGTCAAGGTTTTTGTAAAACCATTAATCAGTATGAAACTTTAAAAATTGATGGATCAAACCATGTTTCAAAATTTATCCTCCCTTCACTCCCTGGAGTAGATAAATCACCCGGAACTCCCTTCGCATCCGGAACTTCCAATCTAATATATTTTGCACAGACGCAAGGCTTAATTACTACCTTTGGGAAGCCGGGCATCTGGACATCGTCTGGGCAGAGAGTTAAGAAAGGAACGGCTGTTCTCTTTTACTCTCTAGATCTCAATACGAATAAATTGACAGCACTTCCACAGCTGACCTCGATCGCTACGGAATTGGGTTTACCCTCAATCGCGTCATATGCCAATTCGATTATTCTGTTCAATCCCGAAAGTACCAAAATATTCCAACTCTTCCCGTCCGGGAAAATGAGTAATTTGGATTGGAATACAAATGAGAGTTACCAACAAATTAAAGATGGAATTGTAGCTACCGTCCAAAATACGAATTCAATAATTTTTCATATGAGCAATGGGCAGAATCAGACCTGCGATTATGCAGGAGCAAAGACAGGCTTGCCGGCCGATAATAAAGACATAAATTTTGACTCATCGTCTTTGAGCGGCTCCACGACTGAGAATACCGTTTCCATCCCTTTCCACTTAGGTTTTACTAATCGAGACAATTTTGTCCACATTAATCCAGATTGCTCTTCGAGCATCAATGATTTCGGGAGCGATACTTCAGCCACTCAAAAATTCTTGGACAATATTTCACATGAAGTGAGCGGTCAGGCTCGAAAAGGTGAGATTCTGAGGATGTTTACTCCCGATGGATTTGTCTTCGACAATGTGTTAGCCGCGTCTTATCAAGCGGATGGCTTGACCACGGCTGGATATACAGGACCTCGAGTTGTCTGTACGGTAGATCAATCGAAGGTCGCGAAGATGGTTAGTGGAGTCTTCTCCGGCAAGAATTACGTTGAGTGGAAGGTAAATTCAGGAACCCTAGGCAGTGACTGCAAATATCCTGGCCCACAGAAGTTCAAGATTGGTAATGAAGTCTTCTCGATCTCCGTGCACTATGTGCCGAATAATGATGTGGTCCTTCCCGCCCCGGTTACTCCGCAAAAAAGTCCAGTTCTGCAGGCTACTGGTATTGGTGACGCCAAGTGGCCAGCAAAGTGTCCTGCCGTAACAGACACTGTCGGTGGAGTTCAACCAAAGATTTCTGGCTTCAAATTTGATGGTTCCGGCGGCGAAAATTACATGCGCCTCGTTGATGGTGGTTCTACCGCTGTAACTTCACCTGCAAATGTTCTCGGATGTTACGCCGATGTACCGTCACTCAATGGACCGCAAGGGAACGCTTGGCATATCGGAACCATTAATCGCGATGGCTCTGGGTTTTATTGGCTTAATGCTGCCGGGGTCCGATGGGG
>CANBVR010000022.1 GCA_947372965.1 Actinomycetota bacterium | reverse complement strand
AAATTTGTCAAGGTTTCCATCGCTACATCACAAAGATGGCAATTACTCCGCGAATAGAGCGTTACTAGCGTCATTTCTCCCTCATCTGCCCAATACTTTAGGTGGTGGCAATCCTCTCAGACTGATAACGTTTTCGCTGTGCGCACCCGGTTTTTCCTCTTAATCTCAGCCTTGCTTGGTGGGGTCCTAGTTGCTCCGGCAGTTGCGCTAACCCCGGAAATAAAATCCATTGATGCTCCATTCGTTTATTTTTATGCTGGAGCCCCTGGCGCTTCTATCTCCAAACCTGCAATCCCAAAGAGCGCTTCTATTGAGAAGCAATCAACTTTTGTAATTAATTTCAACACAATCCCAGATGCATACCGCCCTGCAATTCAGGCAGCGGTAGATGTCTGGTCCCAAAATTTTGCATCGTCAGTTCCCATTAATATAAATGCAACCTGGGAGCGCGTAGCCTCGGATGGAGTTCTAGCTGCAGCCAGCCCTGGAAGATTCCATTCTGGCTTTCCAAATATTCCGGATAAAGATCTTTGGTATGCCTCTGCTCTCGCCAACGCAATTGCTGGAAAAGATTTGGACCCTTCTCGGCCAGAGGTGACAATTAGAATTAATTCTGTAAATGCATCATCACTTTATCTGGGTATAGATGGAAATTGCCCAGCAAATCAATATGACTTGGAATCTATGATTCTTCACGAATTAGGCCATGGCCTAGGTTTCTTGTCCAATAGCGATTACTTTGCAATCTCCTTAGTTGGAAATATTCAACAACCAACCCCATTTGATGCCTATGCCCAACTTCCAGATGGGCGTCGTTTGATGGATCTACCAACTCCGTCTTTTGAATTGGGGAGTGCTCTTACCTCATCGCTTGTTTGGTCCGGCGCCAAAGGAACTGCTGCAAATAACGGAGTAAAGCCAAAGCTTTATACGCCAAGTGTTTGGGAGGCAGGATCTTCTGTCAGCCACCTAGACGAAAGTACTTTTTCCCAGAGTAGTACTGATGCAGTTATGACCCCCAACTTGGCACCTGGTGAAGTTTTTCATTCTCCTGGCCCAATCATTCTTGGGATGCTTGAAGATATGTTGGATAAGCCACCTGTGGGCAAACCATCTGGCTTGCCGCTCGAGGTTAGAAATCCGAAGGCATTGGTTGGCGATAAATCTGCCTTAATTACCTTTGATCCACCGATCAATGGGCGCACCGCACAGGTTTCAGAGTACGTAATTACCTTTGGCACCGAGAGTCGTTCTTTCACTTCAAGTCCGGCGGAAATTAATGGCTTAAAGAATGGAAATACTTACACCTTTGCAATTTCAGCCAAGAACGAAATTGGCTTATCTGATCCGGTAAAGACGAATGCAATTACGCCGGAAGATACTTGGAAAAGCACCATATTAGATCCGGCCGCTGATGGAAAGTATTTGGCTACTGGAGTTTTTGCTGGCAACTCAGTAACTGCTTATTCAGATACGCGCCATGGATATTTGAAATTAGCTACATTGATAAAGAATAAATGGAACATTCAAATAATTGATAAGAAAAGTAGCCCAGGTACGGTTTCAGTTTGTACAAGCAAAGTTGCTGGTAAAGAGAATTTAAACATCTTCTATGCTGATTTGCTCTCTAAAGATTTACGGACCGCAGTTTACGATGGAAAGAAATGGAGCCTTTCAACCGTAGATGGTGATGGACCAAAGATTCAAGATTACAAAGAAAAGGAGCGAGTTCGGACTGCCAGTGACGTAAGTATTTCAAATGCCTGTGCATACACTCCTGCTGGACTACAAGTTTTTTATCGGGATGAATCTCAAGGAATTTTATTAGGCGCAACTAAATTTAAGAATAGCTGGCGATATGAAATTATTGATGGCGATAGCACAGTAGCTGATCGATCAACCGCGGATGTAGCTTTTCATTTGCGTGCTTCTGCAATCGGTAATCGCGCTTACGTTTTCTATGACGGTGTTTTATCTGTTAATCAAGACCACCAGGCTTTGCGAGGTGAAGTACGCCTTGCCTATCGCGATTCTATTTATCCAGAAGACTGGAAGTATCAAGTAGTCCAGGGAAGTACCGCTACCAGCGTTGTTGCAGGCTTTGATCTAAATCTCTTCCAATTGAATAAGACTTTATACGGCACGTGGCTTGCTGCTTCTGGAATATCACTTCCAAGTGCAAATCAAGTGCAGTGGTCACAACTCACGAATATTAGTGCGCCAGGCCTTAAATCAACTGATCTCTTTGGAACGCCAGGATCTCCCATCGCTATTGATGATAAGCAAATAACATTTGGCTGCCAAAGCCGCCTCTGTGTAATCTCAAAGTCAGATCAGGTAATCCATTTGGTCTCTACTTCTAATTTTGATTCAGCAGCAAGAGCCGAGTGGATCACTGTTAATGGCGTAAAGAATATTGTCGTCGCAAGCGGCGGAAAACTAACGCTATTTCGTAAATCCTAAAATACTTATTCCGTAACCATCACTTCGTTCGGTGATAACTATTGGTCCTACTCCTGATTGCCAAGTTACGGCAATAACTTTTCCTTGAAAGTAGCTGGCGCGAGTAATTGCCTTTGCCTTGTTGTACTCAATTAAAACTGGGATCGCGGTTTTAGGATTCCAGGAGGGGATTCCTGCGATTGCACCTTTTGAGATAAAGCTCTTAACACTTCCAGTTCCAGCCTTAAGAATTTGAATTGCTGGAACGGCTGGAGCCTTACTTGAGGTCTTTGAAAGGATTGAAAGTATTGAAAGTTTTGCGAATTCCCCACTTTGCGAAATTTTGGTAGAAAATCGCTGATCTTCTAAAGTGCCATTGATTGTGAAATTAGTTCCATCAAAAGAAATTGAATCTGGGGCAACTAAGCCACCAGCATCTAAGTTGAAGGTTGCAAGTAGCGAACCAGTAAGTGAAACTTTCCAAACTGTTAATTGAGTAAGAGCGTTGGTCGGAGTGCTGATTGGATCAACAGCAATTCCATCAATATTCACCGATTGAGTATCAATAGCGCTCGTAGTATCCGGGAGTTGTGGCTTTGTGGATGAGCCTACGATCCAGAAGGAACCCACTTTGTCGCGAACAATTGAAGTAGCAATTTCATCACCTGCTCCGCCAAGGCGCAGATCCCAAAGATGAGCGCCGGCTGGGGTGATACTAGAAATAAAACCATCACTACCACCTAGCGCTGGTGCCGAAATAAGTTCACTAGCGGTTGTGCTTTCAATCGTTCCTATAAATGCAATTTCGGTAGCGGTAGCTGCCATTGCAGCGATCTGATCCCCTGCTCCGCCAGAGAGTTTAGTTATAAGAGTTGGAGTAACAGGCATAACTTTTATTACTTTGGTTAGAGCATGTGCTGGATTAATTAGAGATAAAGAAATTAGGAAGAGAACCAAGAGAAAGTTCTTTAACTTCACGCTAATTCCTGTGAGCGATCACGAGCGGCAAGCATCGCGCTCTTGATTAAATCGGCCAATCCACCTTCATTAAATTTTGCCAGTGCTGCTGCAGTTGTTCCATTTGGACTTGTTACATTCTCGCGAAGTTTTGTTGCACTTAGCCCACTTTCGCTCAACATCCCTGCTGATCCCACAATTGTTTGGATAGTAAGAGTTGTTGCATCATGTTGACTCAAGCCAAGGGAGGTCGCAGCTGCAATCATCTCTTCAACAAAAGCAAAAAAGTAAGCCGGACCGGATCCGGAAACTGCCGTGACCGCATCTTGCAGATTCTCATCAACGGTTATAACTTTCCCACTCGCACTCAAGAATGCTTCTACGAATTTAATTTGATCAGCACTCACCTTCTTACCAACTGATAGCGCTGCCATCCCCTTGCCAATCAGGGTTGGGGTATTTGGCATAACGCGAACTACTGCAATATCAGCGCTAACCTTTGATTCAATAAATTCTGTCTTCTTCCCGGCAGCAAATGAGATCACCAATGCGCCGTTCTTAAAATTGCTTCCGATCTCTTCAAGGAGAGATCCAAGGTCTTGTGGCTTAACAACAAGGAGTACGACATCGCAACTCTTGGTGAGCTCGATGAGTTCCACTGCCTTGGCGCCATATTTGACGCTGATCTCAGTAGCTCGGTCGCTTCGCTTTTCTGCAAAAGAGATTTGGGAGCCGGGTAAACCAGCACTTACTAATCCGGCTAAAAGGGCTTCGCCCATGACGCCAACACCAATAACACCGACTTGATGTTTACTATTTTGCAGGCTCTCCATAGATGAAGCCTACCTAATGGCTCGAAATCAGATGTGCTTATTTATTGATTAAGCCCTAGGCTCTCTCACTATGCCAGAGGTTAATCCGAACTTTGCACGCGATTGGGTTGAATTTGCTGACCCAGCAAACTCCGAAGAGCTATACAAATGCGATCTAACGTGGCTGACTTCCTATTGGACTTGTATCTATGGAAATGGTTGCTGCGGAATTGATGCAGATAAGCCAGATGCTGGTTGCTGTTCAGATGGTGCTTATTATTCAGATATCGAAGATGAAGAGCGCACCCAAAAAGTTGCAAAGCGTTTGACTCGCGATATGTGGCAATTCTTCGACGACGCCCAACCAAAGAAGCAGAATGGGAAATTCCAAATCTCTGAAGTTGGTTTAGATAAAGATCGTAAGACACGAAAAATAAATGATTCTTGTATCTTCCTAAATCGTGTTGGTTATGAAGCCCCTGGCTTCACTGGTTCATTTGGTTGCGTCTTGCACCACTTGGCCGAAAAAGAAGGCGTTCACTTTGTAGAAACAAAGCCTGATGTTTGTTGGCAACTTCCAATTCGCCGTAGCTTTGAGCAACGCGAATTCGGAGATCAAGAAATTACCGTAAATGTAATTGGTGAGTACGAGCGACTTGCTTGGGGGGATGGAGGTGCAGATTTTTCTTGGTACTGCACTGGAAATACCGAAGCACATGTTGGAACCGAACCAGTTTATATTTCAAATAAGCCAGAACTTGTCGCTCTCATGGGACAAGCTGCTTATGATGTCCTGAAGTCTCATTGCGATGCCCGGATCGATGCAATTCGGTTACTTAAAGCTGAGCAAGATAAGCGCTCTCTCCCGCTCTTTATCATTCACCCAGCTACAGTTGCCGCTAAAGGTTAATTCAAAGCATTCTTATCAATTCTTGCCGTAACCATCATATGTGGGACTGTAAGAGCCCAAACGATCACTAGTAGAGTCCAAAAGTAATTTGAACTTACATCTTTTCGGGCCGCTAGCGTGATCGCTGCTACCACCAATGTAAGAAGTAGCGCTGGTATGCCCGGAAGAACTGCCGATACGAAAGACTTTAAAGCATCCCCAGAGTTTGCCAAAGAAATAGATTTGGGCAGCAATAATGTAAGTCGCGATGTATGCCTAATCGCATGCCAACAGCCAAAGTAAACTGCAAAAGCAACAAGTGGCGGGGCAATTAGAGCCAAAAGGCCAAGCAAGAGTAGATCAAAGAGTTCTCGATATCTTTTAGCGAAGAGTAGGAGAATGAAGGCTGAGATTGATACAAAAAGTATGAATAATCTAATCTGAGTATCAAAATTCCCAGCCCAACTTATTAAATTTGGGTGGACTTTCGATAACGCACTTCTACTTGTCTTTTGTGTTAGCGGAATTAAAACAGGGATGGAACCGGCGGCGAGGGCGTAGAAGGATTGCGAACCTTTTCCAAGTTTTCTCTTGCCTTCCAAATTATCTAGCTCATTGATGAACGCCGCATCACCAACGCCAAAGTGTAGAAATGACATAACTAATACAAGCCTAAATCCCCAAGCGCTCCAATTAAATATAGCTATGGCTGATAAAACTGCAATAGCCACGTAAACCACCATTACTATAATAACTTTAACTTTTGAACCATCTTTGATCGTAATCAGATGATCAACAGCGCCATGGGGAATTCCAATTGCTAGTGCAATGGTCGCGATAACTATTTGCCAGCCAAGTGAATTGGCCCCCAACAATGGGTTCAGAATTAAGGAAAGAACTATTCCAATAAATACACAAAGAGAGGAAAAGGTACGAACACTCTGAAATACCTTTAGCGCTCCGGATTTCATTGCACTAGTATATTGATTGAAGTAAAGGGGGCACGATGCTCAAGTGGAGTTATATGGCGATGTTGCTCTTTACTGTTTGTGGCTCATTTTGGCTCGAGATAGTCTTGAAAATTAAAGTACTAAAACGATTCAAGCGCGTAGCGTTTAGTATTTTGCCAGTAGCTATCCCCTTCATAATTTGGGATGCCTATGCTGTGGCCAACAAGCATTGGAGTTTTGATAGCAAGCAAATTTTAGGGATTTATGGACCTTTTAATATTCCGTTGGAAGAATTTCTCTTTTTCCTAATTGTCCCGATCGCAGCCATCATGACAATTGAAGGTGTTCGCTCGGTGAAGAAACATTGGCCGGTTGGAGATGAGCGCGAATGATTTATACCGATATCGCCCTCGGTTCAGTCATAGTTGCAGTCTTCTTTGATCTTTATGGAATTAAAACCCAACTTCTTACAAAATCAATCTTTTGGACTTCCTATGCGATTATCTTGCCATTTCAATTAATCACAAATTGGTGGCTTACTTCTAGAGAGATTGTTTTGTACAACCCAAATGCAATTATTGGAACGCGATTGGCTGGTGCTCCAATTGAGGATTTATTATTTGGCTTCTCGTTAGTTCTGGCTGTTATGGGTATGTGGGTTTTTTGGGGCCGCAAAGGCATGGGCCCAAAAGATTAGTTATTTGTTGATTGCGGCGTAGGCAATAATCATCACTAATAGAAGAAGTGAAAGATATTTAACGCTTTTTTGCTCCAAGAATTTCTTGGTTGGGGCAAGCCAGCTCATAAGCAGTACAAGAGCTCCCGGAATAATAATTAGAAGACTATGTGCAAGGACATTTGAATGTCCGGTCTGATATCGCAGATTAATTAAACCAAGTGCTACTAGCAGATATCCACCCCAGCGATAATTTGTCATAGTTTAAGAATATCTCTCTTCTAATAGAAATAGGGCGGCTCCTTTAAAGAGCCGCCCTATTTTTAACTTATTCGATCAGATTAGTGATCGTCCTTCATTCCTTCAGCTGCTGACTTTAGTCGAGCAATCTTGAAGATTGTTAGGCCGAATACGCACTTTGCAAGAACGTCTGCAATTGTGTAACCGATCTGACGGTTTGTAAATGAGCTTGCTGCAGTATCTGCAGTTACCTTATTTACGATTGGTAGCAAGTAGGAGATTGGGTAAACGCCCCATGTTGCGATCAATAGAAGACGTAGACGACCAACTGTCGCTGCTACACCTTCTGGTTGACGCTCTAGTGACTTACCAAGTTCAACGAATAGCACGTAAAGGATATAAAGGAATGGAATGGTTGAAAGAACACCAAACAAAACCTTTGTGCTGTTTACAGTTGAGATTTCTCCTGGGTAACCAAGTGCGATCATTGCTGCAGATGCAGGAACAAGGCGACCGATTAGTGAAGAAGCTGCTGCCTTTGCTAGTGAAAGTACAGCAATTACTTCAACAAGAAGTAGCGGTACAGTCAAAATCCAGTCAACATAACGATATGCCTCATTGAATGCACCCTTTGCAGTTCCGATGGTTACACCATCAGCAGCTGAAGATTCATTGAATGAGTTGAAGATGCGGAAGTAATGGTAGGCAGCAATGAATGTAACCATTGATGAGAGAACCAGCGCATTACGGTACTTAGGTAGAACTCTATGTTGCGAGACCAATGTGTAAACGGTGCACGCAAGCATTGAGATTAGACCAAATGAGAACACGTTGTAGAGCGTGCTCCATTGGCCGTTTGAGAGACTTACCATCTGTATATCCTCCGTGAGGGTAAAGTTCCAGAACCCTGTTGGGATCTGGGCCCGATCAGCGGTGGGCTCATATGATGAACACCGATGTTCAGGTAGGAATAAGAGTGCCCGTTTTGAAAGCGGTTTGCATAGACTCTCGCAATAAATTTCTCATGAAATCCTCAGTTTCACCTCGCCTTCACGCGTGGAATTTGGCACCGGATCCCATTTTTTTCTCTCTGGCGGCCGATAACCTTCGGGGATGGCCAAAGCCCCAAAGCAAGAGAAGGACCCGTTTCGCTGCAGCGAATGTGGTTGGACGAGCACGAAATGGGTCGGCCGCTGCGGTGAATGTCAGGCCTGGGGCGTTGTCGAAGAGGTTGCCGCACCTAAGAAGCTTTCACTTGTTGCCGGTCACGTAACTTCTGCTGCACTTCCAATTGGCGAGGTAAATCTTGAATCGGCAAAGGCTAGATCCAGTGGCGTCTCTGAACTAGATCGAGTGCTTGGTGGTGGTTTGGTTCCTGGCGCTGCAATATTGCTTGCTGGTGAACCTGGAGTTGGTAAATCAACTTTATTATTAAGCGTTGCCGCTGAAAGTGCGCGTCAAAAAATAACATCGCTTTACATAAGTGGTGAGGAATCAGCTTCGCAAGTTAGATTACGCGCCGAAAGATTAAATGCAATTGATTCAAATTTATGGTTGGCAGCCGAGAGCGAGCTCGGATCAGTCATTGCCCATATTGATGAGGTAAAACCACAACTACTAGTCATAGATTCGATTCAAACAATCTCTAGCGCCGCAGTTGATGGCGCTCCAGGTGGCGTAACACAAGTTCGCGAAATTGCAGCGGCCCTTGTGCGTATTGCAAAAGAACGGAACATAACTCTGGTTTTAGTTGGGCACGTTACAAAAGATGGTTCGATCGCTGGCCCAAGATTGCTCGAACACTTGGTCGATGTTGTATTAAATTTTGAGGGCGAGCGTCACTCTCGCCTACGTTTGATTCGCGCAATCAAAAATCGTTTTGGTGCCTCAGATGAAGTCGGTTGCTTTGATATGAATGAATCAGGAATCACCTCCCTTCCTGATCCAACTGGGCTCTTTACTACTCGTCACTCCGAACCAGTTCCGGGAACTTGCGTGACCGTTACTTTGGAAGGAAGGCGACCACTTCTCGCCGAAATTCAAGCACTGGTAAGTGCTCCGGTCCCAGATGGTCGTGACTGGGGTAATTCACGAAGAGTTACTTCTGGTCTGGATAATCCCCGTACTTCAATGACTTTGGCAGTTCTCGAACTTCGCGCAAATATTAAAATCTCTGGGCGCGATGTTTATGTAGCAACTGTTGGTGGGATGAAGATTTCCGAGCCAGCTGCTGATTTAGCTGTAGCTCTTGCTGTTGGATCTGCTGCAAAAGGTTTGGCGCTTCCGGCAGATCTAATTGCAATAGGTGAAGTTGGTTTGGCTGGCGAAATTCGCAAAGTTACCGGTGCAACTCAAAGAATTTCAGAGGCCGCGCGTTTAGGTTTTAAGAAGGCGATCGTGCCAGTAGGAAGCGATATCAAAATCGCTGGAATCGAAATAATGGAGGTCGCCCGCTTAGAGCAGGCGATCGCTCGCGTAAAGATTAATTAATCTTTAGAAGAAGGTGCATCGGCTAGATCTCCAGGAGTATCTGGAGTTGCAGCCTTTGGTGTTCCAGTAAATGTAAATACTTCTTCATCACCTGAGAGTGTTACATCTACCAAAGTGATCTCCCCTGGCTTTACATCACCAAAGAGGATCTTCTCTGAAAGCACATCTTCAATCTCTCGTTGGATACAACGTCGTAATGGACGGGCACCAAGAAGCGGATCGTAGCCGCGCTTTGCAAGAAGAGCCTTAGCTTCGCGCGTTAGCTCGATGGCCATATCGCGTGAATGCAAGCGCTCATCGAGATTTGCAATCATCAGATCAACAATCTGGATGATTTCATTCTCTGAAAGCTGGTGGAAGACGATGACATCATCGATACGGTTCAAGAACTCTGGGCGGAAGTGTGACTTAAGTTCGTCATTAACTTTGCCCTTCATGCGCTCGTAATTTCCAAGTGCATCAGATGCATTTGTGAAACCAAGGTTGAGGCTCTTTGAGATATCGCGAGTTCCAAGGTTTGTGGTCATGATGATGATTGTGTTTTTAAAGTCGACGGTGCGACCTTGTGAATCCGTCAATCGACCATCTTCTAGCACTTGTAGAAGTGAGTTAAAGATATCTGGGTGGGCCTTTTCGATCTCATCGAAAAGAACTACTGAGAATGGCTTGCGACGTACCTTCTCTGTTAATTGGCCACCTTCGTCATATCCAACGTAACCTGGAGGTGCACCAAATAGTCGAGAGGCGGTGTGCTTCTCGGAGTATTCAGACATATCCAATTGGATTAAGGCATCAGAATCGCCAAATAAGAATTGGGCCAAGGTACGTGAAAGTTCGGTCTTACCAACGCCGGAAGGACCAGCGAAGATAAATGATCCACCAGGACGTCGTGGGTCTTTTAGACCAGCGCGAGTACGGCGAATTGCTTGTGAAAGAGCTTTAATCGCTTGATCTTGTCCGATTACACGACGGTGCAATTCATCTTCCATTCGAAGAAGTCGCGCAGTCTCTGCCTCAGTCAATTTAAATACTGGAATGCCAGTTGCGTTAGAAAGTACTTCGGCAATTAGCTCTTCAGTTACTTCAGCAACTTCGTCAAGACGGCCTTCCTTCCAACTCTTCTCTGCTTCATTCTTCTCAGCGATAAGAGTCTTCTCTTGGTCGCGAAGTGAGGCAGCTAGTTCGAAATCTTGGCCATCAATTGCAGATTCCTTTGCTTTGCGAGCATCGGCGATCTTGGTATCAAATTCACGAAGCTCAGCTGGGGCAGTCATGCGACGAATGCGCAGACGAGAACCAGCTTCATCAATTAGATCGATTGCCTTATCTGGAAGGAAGCGATCTGAGATATAACGGTCAGCCATTTGTGCCGCGCCAACGAGAGCGCCATCAGTAATTGAAACCTTGTGGTGTGATTCGTAACGATCGCGAAGTCCCTTAAGGATTTCAATTGTGTGTTCGACTGTTGGCTCTGCAACTTGGATTGGTTGGAAACGGCGCTCGAGAGCGGCATCTTTTTCAAAGTGCTTACGATATTCATCAAGAGTGGTTGCACCGATTGTCTGCAATTCACCTCGTGCCAACATTGGCTTCAAGATGCTCGCGGCATCAATTGCACCTTCAGCAGCGCCAGCGCCGACCAAGGTGTGAATCTCATCTATAAATAGAACAATATCGCCGCGTGTTTTAATCTCTTTTAGTACTTTCTTTAAGCGCTCTTCAAAATCACCACGGTAACGTGAGCCGGCAACAAGCGCGCCAAGATCAAGAGAATAAACCTGCTTATCCTTCAAAGTTTCGGGAACATCACCTTTAACAATTGCTTGCGCAAGGCCTTCAACAATCGCAGTCTTACCCACGCCTGGTTCACCAATTAGAACTGGGTTGTTCTTGGTACGACGCGAGAGAACCTGCATTACGCGCTCGATCTCTTTTTCTCGACCAATAACTGGATCGAGTTTAATCTCACGAGCTGCTTGGGTTAAGTTGCGACCAAATTGATCTAGAACTAATGAGGTTGATGGAGTTCCCTCTGCTGGTCCACCAGATGTAGCTGCTTCTTTACCTTGGTATCCAGAGAGAAGTTGAATAACTTGATTGCGGACGCGTGAAAGATCGGCGCCAAGCTTTACGAGAACTTGCGCAGCAACTCCTTCACCTTCGCGAATTAAGCCAAGAAGAATATGTTCAGTTCCAATGTAATTATGTCCAAGTTGAAGCGCTTCACGAAGTGAAAGTTCGAGAACTTTCTTTGCGCGTGGTGTAAATGGAATATGGCCAGAAGGAGCTTGTTGTCCTTGCCCAATAATCTCTTCTACTTGTGAGCGAACGGCTTCGAGTGAAATGCCAAGCGCTTCGAGAGCCTTTGCGGCTACGCCTTCACCTTCATGAATCAAACCAAGAAGAATATGTTCGGTACCGATGTAGTTGTGATTGAGCATGCGTGCTTCTTCTTGTGCCAGCACGACAACGCGACGGGCTCGATCTGTAAACCGCTCGAACATCGATCATCCTCTCCGATTGCTGCCCACTTCGGGCATACCTAACTCTATTAGAGATCCTGCTATGGGTTCTAACCAATATTTGGCCCAACTTATGCCCGAAAATCGGCAATTTGGCCCCATATTTTGGGTTTAGAGGGTCTTTAACATTCTGATATTGCCAAGGGTATTTGGCTTCACACTTTCTAGGTCCAAGAACTCAGCAACGCCGCTGTCATATGAGCGAAGGAGTTCTTGATAGACCGCATGATCAACCGGAGTTCCTTCTATTTCTACAAAGCCGTGGCGACCAAAGAATGCAGTTTCAAAAGTCAGGCAGAAGATTCGCTTGACGCCAATTACATTTGCACGCTTGATTATCTCTTCCAAAATTTGATGGCCTACACCTTTACCGCGCATTGATTCATCAACTGCCATAGTGCGCACTTCAGCAAGGTCTTCCCACAGAACGTGAAGCGCTCCGCACCCAACAACGTTTCCATCCAACTCTGCAACACTAAATTCTTGGACACTCTCATAGAGAGTTACAGTCTCTTTTTGAAGTAAGCGGCGACCAGCGGAGTATTCATCAATTAATTTTCGGATCGATTTAATGTCAGAAGTTTTTGCCGGACGAATCATTAATGACATTCTTACTCTTCCGGCTTAACAAGTGGGAAGAGAATGGTTTCGCGAATTCCAAGACCAGTAAGGGCCATAAGTAAACGATCTACGCCCATCCCCATTCCACCCATAGGTGGCATCGCATATTCCATCGCACGTAAGAAATCTTCATCCAACTGCATCGCCTCAAGGTCACCCTTTGCGCCAAGTGATGCTTGTTCAATCAAACGCTCTCGTTGAATAACTGGATCGATAAGCTCAGAATATCCAGTTGCTAATTCAAACCCCTCAACATAGAGATCCCACTTCTCGGCGATGCCAGGAATTTCACGGTGCGCACGAACAAGTGGTGAGGTATCGATTGGATAGCCCTTCACAAAGATTGGACCAGCTAATTGATCTTTACATACGTGCTCGAAGATCTCTTCGGCTAGCTTTCCAGTGATCCATTTAGGATCTATCTTCATGCCCAACTTTGTAGCTATTTTCTTCAGATCTTCTAGCGAAGTTTGTGGTGTAACGCTCTCGCCAACGCCTTCAGAAATTAAGTCAAAGAGATTGGCCTCGCGCCACTTTCCACCAAGATCTAATTGACGACCATCATGATGTGTAACGATATGGTTGCCAGATGTTGCCATTGCAGCATCTTGTACCAATTGTTGGGTGAGAGCAGCGATTGAATTCCAATCACCAAATGATTCATAGCTTTCAATCATTGCAAATTCAGGTGAGTGGCTTGAATCAGCACCTTCGTTGCGGAAGTTGCGGTTAATTTCAAAGACTCGTTCAAGGCCACCAACAATGCATCGCTTCAAGAATAATTCTGGTGCGATGCGAAGATAGAGATCCATATCGTATGCGTTGCTAAAAGTTTTAAATGGTCTGGCTGCCGCACCACCGTGCATAACTTGCAACATTGGTGTTTCAACCTCAATAAAATCTCGCTTATTAAAAGTTTCGCGAAGTGATCGCATTACCTGTGGGCGCAATCGAGCATTACTTCGTGCTTCAGGGCGAACGATTAAATCTACATAACGCATGCGAACACGCGTCTCTTCAGAGAGTGGTTTATGCTCAACTGGAAGGGGGCGCAAAGATTTTGAAGCAAGGGCCCAATTGGAAGTGAGAATTGAAAGTTCGCCACGTTTGGAAGTAATTACCTCGCCGGTTACAGAAACTAAGTCTCCTAAATCAATTTCGCTCTTCCAGAGATCCAAGGACTCCTGGCCGACTTTATCTAGCGAAAGCATTGCTTGTAGTTCGGTGCCATCGCCTTCGCGAATAGTTGCAAAACAAAGCTTTCCTGTATCGCGCTTAAAAATTACTCGACCAACAACGCTCTCGGTTACACCTGTAGCAATATCGATTCCTAGGTCTTTGTGAGTTTCTCGAATTGCCTTTAATGACGTGGTGCGAGCAACCGCAACTGGATACGCCTCACTGCCACGAGCAATAATGGCTTCGCGCTTTTCGCGTCGAATTCGAAGTTGTTCCGGTAGATCATCGGCATCAACAACCGTTGGGTTCTTTGGTGATTCGCTCATAAGGTGCGTGAGTCTACCGTTTAAGGCCTTTAGGAATTACGCTCATGAACTAAGCGCAATCCGATAAGTGTCAGATCAGGTTCGTGAAAATCGATGGTTTCACTTACCCCAATAACAAGTGGGGCTAATCCACCCGTAGCAATAACGCTAACTTCACCACTATCAGGGTAGAGCTTGGCTAACTCATCAGTAATTCTTGTAACTAAACCATCGACTTGGCCGGCAAAACCATAGATAGTTCCAGACTGCAGCGCCTCAACTGTGTTCTTACCAATTACATTCTTTGGCGTAACTAATTCAACTCGGCGAAGTTGAGCAGCTCGGGCAGCTAGCGCTTCAACTGAAATTTCAATTCCAGCAGCCAATGCGCCTCCTAGGAACTCCCCTTTGGGTGAAACCACATCAAGGTTTGTCGAAGTTCCAAAATCAACAACGATGCATGGGCCACTCTCTCCATAAAGAGTATGTGCGGCTAAGGTATTTACAATTCGGTCGGCGCCAATCTCTTTTGGATTATCAACGAGCAAGGGAACGCCAGTCTTTACTCCTGGTTCGATGATTGTTGTTTGGATTGTTGGGTAATACTCCAAAACCATCGCCCGAAGTTCACGAAGTGAGGAAGGAACGGTTGAGCAAATTGCGATCGCATCTACCGCAAAATTTGCAGTCAGAGTTGAGAAGCGAATCCAAAGTTCATCTGCAGTATCCCGGGGATCAGTCTTAACTCGCCAAGACTTCAGCATCGCACTGTCTTCAAAAACTCCGAGGACTGTGTTGGTATTTCCTACGTCAATGGTCAATAACATCTTTACTCCATTCTCAAATCTAGTCCGATATCGAAAACTGGTGCGGAATGTGTCAGTGCACCTACAGCAAGAAAATCAACGCCCGTTTTGGCATAAGCCTTTGCATTCTCCAACGTTAGATTTCCGGAAGCTTCTAGTTTGGTTCGACCTGCAGCAATAGTCACAGCAGCACGACATTGTTCGAGCGACATATTGTCTAGCAAAACTAACTCTGCTCCGGCTTCAACTACTTCTTTTAACTGTTTGAGTGAATCAACTTCAACTTCTAGCGGCAGATTCGGATATTTTTGGCGCACTGCATCAAAAGCTTGCTTCACCCCGCCGGCAGCAACCACGTGGTTATCTTTGATTAGCGCTGCATCAGAAAGTGACATGCGATGATTAACGCCCCCACCAATTCGAACTGCAAATTTCTCTAACTCACGAAGTCCTGGAGTAGTCTTTCTCGTATCGCGGATTGAAACTCCAAATTCAGATACTTCATCAACCCAACGCCGAGTAAGGGTTGCAATTCCACTCAGTCTTCCTAAGAAATTTAAGGCGGTTCGCTCTGTCAGCAGGAGTTTGCGCGTTGAGGAAGTAGCACGAATCAAAGTCAGTCCTTCATGAACATAAGTACCTTCATCTACCAAAATTTCATAAGATGTAATTCCGCCAACTTCTAAGACGGCGGCGGCAATATATAAGCCCGCGACAACGCCAGCCCTTCGATTGCGATACTCGGCGATCGAACGTTGCTCAGATGGAATTGTGGCAACTGAAGTAACATCTTCGCCGCCTGCCAAGTCTTCCGCGATAGTCGATGTTGCTACTTTCTCAACATAAATAGGATCAAGCCCAAGTTCTATTATTTTCTTAGTTAATTCTGAGCTCAGAGCCATTACTTAACCACCTCGAATCGTGTGTGCCACTTACCTGAAATATCATAACTTTCGACAACTCTTTTAAGCCATTGGTCAGAAGTATTTGGGAAATCACTTCTCCAATGCGAACCACGAGATTCTTTACGTTCAAGAGCTGAACGCACGATTGCAACTGCAAGTAAATATAGATTTGAAACTTCCCATGCCTCGATACATGGATCATTACTCTCATGAGAGCCAAGCTGTAAAAGCGTTTTGAGAGTTTCTTGAAGTGATTGCTCCGAGCGCATAACCCCAGCACCTTGGCTCATTGCTAATTGCAAAGTTAATTTAATAGCAGGATCAAGCAAAAATTCATAACCGCTTTCATTTATTGGTTCTTCTTGTTCTAGAAGATTTTGGGCGATATCACCTGAAATTCGCGTACCAAAGACCAAACCTTCCAATAGCGAGTTCGAAGCCAATCGATTTGCGCCGTGTGCTCCAGTGCAGGCTGTCTCACCACACGCATAAAGCCCAGGAACAGTAGTTCTACCAACTAAATCAACTCGCACACCGCCAGATGAATAGTGCGATGCAGGTGATACTGGGATTAATTGCTTTCTTGGATCAATCCCATTTGCCAAGCATGACGAATTAATTGTTGGAAAGCGCTCTGGGAAATCTTTAATTCCAGTTGCGTCTAACCAGACATGTGGCGTATTTCGCTCTTTCATTTGTTTAAAGATTTCGATTGCGACAATGTCTCGCGGTGCAAGATCTGCCTGCGGGTGCTTACCTTGCATAAAGCGTTCGCCCTTATCATTTACTAAAAAGGCGCCCTCGCCACGAACTGCTTCAGAGATTAGGGGCTGCTGTCCACCAAGACTTTCTTCGCGCCAAAGAACTGTTGGGTGGAACTGAATAAATTCAACATCAGCTATCTCCGCACCGGCACGAAGTGAAAGTGCAACACCGTCACCAGTTGAAACTGAAGGATTCGTAGTTTGTGCATATACCTGGCCCAGACCACCTGTAGCAATAACAACTGCTCGAGCTAGTGCGCGCCCAACTCCATCACGACTTCCAGCACCAATTACATGCAGCGTCACGCCACATACGCGACCAGATTTCCCTTTTAATACATCAATTACTAAGGCATTTTCAATTACTTCGATTCCAATATCTTCTTGAACCGCAGCCAAAAGCGCGCGTGAAACTTCGGCACCAGTAGCGTCGCCACCCGCATGTAAAATTCGATTTCTAAGGTGGCCGCCTTCGCGCGTTAATGAAATTTCACCACTCTCAGATTTATCGAAGACTGCTCCTCTTGCGATTAACTTTCGAACAGCTTCTGGTCCTTCTGTAACTAAAACTTCAACAGCTTCGGTATCACAGAGACCTGCACCAGCAATCAAAGTATCTTTCTTATGTTGATCGGGAGTATCACCAGGTCCAAATGCTGCGGCTATTCCGCCTTGAGCCCATTTGGTAGACCCCTCATCAATTCTTGCTTTAGTCACTAATAAGACTGAAAGGTTATTTGCGCGCAAATTTAAAGCTGTGGTTAATCCAGCAACGCCAGAACCAATGACGATTACATCTGCTTTAACCTCCCAGCCTGGAACGCCTGCTAAGAGTTTCATGCAAGCGCTCCCGAGGATTCCATAGCCATTTCCATAGCCATATTGTCTATTAATCGCACCCCACTAAGCCAGCCGGCAACAATTGCTCGCTTATTTGGAGTTGCTACAGTTGCAACTTCAAAGGTATTTGCATCGATAATCTCGGCATAATCAATTTGAAAGTTTTTCTCCTTGCTTAGTACTCGTTGCAGAGCTCTGGCTGGATCTTTGCTCCCATTCGCTTCGCAGAGGGCTTTATAAATTATCGTGGCTCTGGCTCGGTCATCAGTACTTAGGCGAATATTTCGTGATGACATTGCAAGTCCATCATCTTCACGAACAATTGGCGCACTAATAATTTCAACTGGGAGTTCGAGCTCGCGGACCATCTGATTTATAAGAAAGAGTTGTTGGAAATCCTTTTCGCCAAAAATTGCATATTCAGGACGGATTAATTCAAAGAGTCGGTGAACCACTGTTAGAACACCATCAAAATGTCCAAAGCGATGGACGCCCTCAAAAAGATTTCCGATTTTCCCTGCTGGAATTATTACTGGATCTCCTGGATATACCTCTTCAAATGTTGGCGCCCAGACAAATGTTGCCCCTGTGCTTTGCGCAAGTGCGATATCTCCATCAATATTTCGTGGATATTGTGCAAGATCTTCCTTATTTTCAAATTGAAGAGGATTAACGAAAACACTCAAAACAACTTCTTCACATTTCTGCTTTGCAATTTTAATTAATGATTGATGCCCAGCATGAAGCGCACCCATAGTCGGCACAAAGGCCAGTGGATGTCTTAGTTCACTTTTCATGCTCCAGTCCTTTCCGGGTACCGGGCTAGTGGCTAAAGGCTACTCTCGATAGATATCTGTGACAAAAGTGCAGCAACGCTCCCACGACCGGGAAGGACTGCATCAGGTTCAATTTCAAGCCAAGGCTCTAGGACAAAGGCGCGTTCATGTGCGCGTGGATGTGGCAATATCAAAAATTCAGAGTTGCTTACAACATCTCCTGCAATTATCAAATCAATATCTAAGGTTCGAGCGCCCCATCGAACTTCGCGCGTTCTGCCTAAGGCACTCTCAATTTCTAAAGTCTTAGTTAGTAAGTCAGCGGGATCAAGTTCAGATTCACCAATCAACACCGCATTTAAATAATCTGGCTGCTCGGGGCCACCAACTGGATCGGTCTCATAAATTGTTGATAGGTGAGTTACTTCAATAATTTTATTGAGCTCTGAAACTGCTTTGGAAATGTTCTCCGCACGATCGCCTAGATTTGAGCCGAGTGCAATAACGACCTTCATCTACTGCGCTCTAGGGTTACTAAAATATCTTGGAATTTAACATCGACCGGTGCACTTGGTTTATGAACAACCACTTTTACCTTTTGTACAAGTGGAAAATCTGAGAGGACCTGCTTAATTATCCTCATTGCAAGCGCTTCAATTAAATTCAGCGGCTCGCCTTTGATCTGCGCCACAACAAGTTCTGCAACTTTTGAATAATCCACAGTCTTCGTTAAATCATCACTTTCGCCAGCAGAATTTAAATCCAAAAACAAAAGAACATCGACAATGAAATCTTGGCCAACACGGCGTTCTTCTGGAAATACTCCATGAAAACCGTGTGCTTTAATCCCGGTGATTGCTATTTGATCGTTCACTTATTTAACTCCATAGCAACCTCAATGGCATCGCGATGTGCTTTGACCGCATGTGTTCGAACTCCCCAAACCCCAAGCTGGGCCATTGCCGTTGTGATTGCGATTGTTGCAGCCTCGCGATCATCTGGTGAATTGGCACCTAATAATTCTCCAAGAAATTTCTTCCTAGAAGCCCCGACCAATATTGGGTAGCCAAGCAGTGAAAGACGATCAATATTTCGTAGCAACTCCCAATTATGTTCTGCGGTTTTTGCAAACCCGATACCTGGATCGATAATTATTTGCTCTGCTGCAACTCCCGCTTTCAAAAGTTGGGTTATGCGTTCATCTAATTCATCTTTAACTTCTGAGACCACATCGCTATAGATCGCACTTTTCTGCATTTGATCTGAATGCCCGCGCCAATGCATCACGATGTATTGAACAAGTGGATTTTTTGCAATCACTTTTGCCATATCTGGATCTGCCAAACCACCGCTCACATCATTTACAAATGTGGCACCCGCACCAATCGCAGCGATTGCAGTACTCGCACGCATCGTGTCGATACTAACAACTGCCCCAAGTTCAATGAGTTCAGTGATGACTGGAATAACTCGGACTCGTTCTTCCTCTTCACTTACACGTTCGGCGCCTGGCCTAGTTGATTCACCGCCGACATCAATTATGTCTACGCCTTCTGCAATCATCTCCTTGGCGCGAATAATCGCAGACTCAAAATCGAAGTGCTTTCCACCATCAGCAAATGAATCTGGTGTTACGTTCAATATGCCAATGACAAGCGTGCGCTCTTGAGACATTTTTATCGCTCGGAAGAGGTAATTAAACTCATCGCTTCAGCTCTCGTGGCTGGATCTCGCAATTGTCCACGTACTGCACTTGTAAGAGTGCGCGCTTCGGATTTTCTTACGCCACGCATTGACATACAAAGGTGTTCGCAATTTATAACAACTATTACTCCAGCAGG
>CANBVR010000021.1 GCA_947372965.1 Actinomycetota bacterium | reverse complement strand
GGTTCTGTAATCGATTCTCTTTACGAGTCCACCAAAGTTGATCATCTTGTGACCAAGGAGAATCCAGTCCACACTGGAGTTGTCCTACATTCAGAAAAGGGAAGCGCCCTTGCTCGGATTACTCCGGATAAGAAATTAACTCTCGTTCGTGGAGATCGTTCAGCTTTCGGACTTCACGGTCGCTCGGCAGAACAACGCGTTGCACTAGATCTTTTATTGGATCATGAAATCGGCATCGTCTCTCTGGGCGGTCGGGCCGGAACTGGAAAGAGCGCCTTGGCACTTTCGGCAGGGCTTGAAGCCGTTCTGGAAAAGCGCCAACATAAGAAGGTAATAATCTTTCGCCCGCTCTATGCCGTTGGTGGTCAAGAGCTTGGCTACCTTCCGGGCAGTGAGAACGAGAAGATGTCGCCTTGGGCCCAGGCCGTTTTCGATACTTTGGGCGCCTTGGTCTCCCAACAAGTGGTTGATGAGATCATTGATCGCGGATTAATCGAAGTCCTACCTTTGACCCACATCCGAGGCCGCTCGCTTCACGACTCTTACGTCATCGTTGATGAAGCCCAATCCTTAGAGCGCGGGGTCTTACTAACGGTCCTTTCTAGAATCGGACAAAACTCTCGCGTCATCTTGACCCACGACGTTGCCCAACGCGACAACCTTCGAGTTGGACGCCATGATGGCGTAGTTGCCGTTGTGGAATCTCTAAAGGGCCATCCGCTTTTTGCTCATGTGACCTTGACTAGGTCAGAGCGCTCGCCAATTGCGGCGTTGGTAACCGAGATGCTCGAGGAGCCGATCAACTTTTCTCAATAAAAAGTTCAAAAGCGCGGCTGTAAGCAGCGATAAACCCGATCCAAAGACATATCGGAAATATCGGACATCTAACGGTCTGACCAGCACTTTTACATCGGCCCAATATTGTGAGATAAATCTTTTTTCGACACGCTAACGGGCTTTGGTTTGCCCATGTCACCTCTGCCTGTAACTCTTTGGTTCATGAACAAGTACCTGCGCAAGCCAAGCCTTGTCTTGGGCGCTGCCTTTTTCATCTCATTTGTGGGGGCGGTCGATACGACTTATGCCCAAGCAACCTTCCAACAACTAGTTAGCGTTCCCGATAGCCCAGTCGCTGACCCTGCTCCTTCAACCGATTCACCAGCTCCTGATGGAATTTCCCTAGATGACTCCGGGGTTACCTCAGTTGATGCCAAGTCGATTGCCTTGGTCTCTCTAGCTGCCCGCCAAGTTGAATTGGCAAAGACGCCAACTGGCGCAAAGAGCGTGGCCTTAGATTTGATCAATGAGAACTACGGCTGGAATAAGTCACAAGTCTCCTGCCTAAACCAACTTTGGAATGGCGAGAGCCACTGGAACTTCAAGGCCCACAACTATCGTTCTGGCGCCCACGGAATCCCACAAGCGCTTCCGGCTACCAAGATGGAAGTTATCTCAACTGATTGGCGCACCAATCCGGTTACCCAGATCAAGTGGGGGCTGGCCTATATCAAGGCTCGTTACTCGACTCCTTGTAAGGCGCTTCAAAAGAAGCACCGCTCGCATTACTACTAAGAACTACTAATAAATTATTAAGAAGCAGTTAAGAAATCGGCTTTAGGCCAATCGAGATCGGCTTTGAACTCTCGGCAAAGAAATCATTGCCCTTGTCATCAACCACGATGAAGGCTGGGAAATCTTCAACCTCGATCTTCCAAACCGCTTCCATGCCGAGTTCGGCGTAATCCAAGACTTCAACTTTCTTGATGCAATCTTGTGCCAACCGGGCAGCTGGCCCTCCGATTGATCCAAGATAGAAACCACCATGAGATTTGCAGGCATCGGTAACTGACTTAGATCTATTTCCCTTAGCCAACATAATCATCGATCCGCCAGCTGCCTGGAATTGATCAACATACGAATCCATTCGACCAGCAGTTGTTGGCCCAAATGAACCAGAGGCATAACCAACTGGAGTCTTAGCTGGGCCGGCGTAATAAACGGCGTGATCTTTTAGATATTGCGGAATTGGTTTTCCAGAATCTAATAACTCTTTGATCTTGGCATGAGCCAAATCGCGAGCCACAACCAAAGTTCCAGTTAATGAAAGTCGGGTCTTGATTGGATATTTTGAAAGTACCTCTAAAACTTTCGCCATTGGTTGATTTAAATCGACCTTGACGACGTTATCGTCTAGATGTTCATCAGTAACAGCCGGTAGGAAATGGGCTGGATCGCGTTCTAATACTTCAAGGAAGATTCCCTCTTTAGTGATCTTTGCCTTTGCTTGACGATCGGCAGAACAGGAAACAGCAATTGCAATTGGTAGGGAGGCGCCGTGACGAGGCAAGCGAACTACGCGCACATCGTGACAAAAGTATTTGCCACCAAACTGGGCTCCGATTCCAAGTGTGCGAGTTAACTCAAGAACTTGTCGTTCTAAATCAAGATCTCTAAAGCCATGGCCAGTCAGGGGATCACCTGAAGTGGGCATGTTATCTAGGTAATGGGTGCTGGCTAGCTTTGCAGTTTTAACAGTATGCTCGGCAGAAGTTCCACCGATAACAATGGCTAAGTGATACGGCGGGCAAGCAGCAGTTCCGATCGAGCGAAGTTTTTCGTCTAACCAATTCATAAAAGAGGTTGGATTTAAAACTGCTTTGGTCTCTTGATATAAAAATGATTTATTTGCCGAGCCGCCGCCTTTTGCGATGAAAAGGAAGTTGTATTCATCGGCGTGCTCTGAGTCTGAATAGATCTCAACCTGGGCTGGCAAATTATTGCCAGTGTTCTTCTCTTCCCAAGTAGTAACAGGAGCCATCTGGGAATAGCGAAAATTTAGATTTGTAAATGCGTCATAAACGCCCTTTGAAATAGAAAGTTCATCTTTCTCGGAAGTTAGAACGCGCTGGCCCTTCTTGCCCATGACTAGAGCAGTTCCAGTGTCCTGGCACATTGGAAGTACGCCGCCGGCGGAGATATTTGCATTCTTTAAAAGATCTAGCGCTACGAAGCGATCATTCGGTGAAGCATCTTTATCATCGAGAATTGAGGCAAGTTGTGTGAGGTGCTCGGCGCGTAAGTAATGGCTGATGTCATGAATCGCCTCGGCTGTTAAATTTTTAATTGCTTCTGGAGTTACCTTAAGAAATTCCATACCCTCAGCGGTGAAGGTCGAGACACCTTCTTTTGATACCAAGCGATACTCAGTCTTATCTTCACCGAGTGGAAGAAGATCTTGGTAATTAAACTCTGGCACTTATTTCTCCGTAGCAGGCTTTGCTTTAGCTAATTTTTCTTTTGCGCCATCTAGCCATTGCTGGCAGATCTTGGCTAACTCTTCGCCGCGCTCCCAAAGTGCTAGGGATTGTTCGAGTGTGGTTTGGCCGCCCTCAAGGGATGCAACTACCTTTGCTAGTTCGTCGCGCGCTTGTTCGTATGAGAGCTCGGGCGCTTTACTCGAATTACTTGTTGCCATATTCGTAATCTACTCTCTCTTTTATTCGCTAACTGCAGTCACTTCGCCCTGGGCCAGGCGGATACGCAAGCGCTCACCAGTTGTGAGTTCACCTGCTTTTCTAACTACCGAACCATCGCTCTTTTGAACGACTGAATAGCCTCGGTCCAAGGTCGCCTGTGGGGAGAGGGTGCGAACCTGCGCAGCAAGGCTGGTGATCTCCTCACTTGCCAGATTGAGCTTTGAATCGGTTGATCTAAAACTTCGGGCACGCAGATTGTTTATGACTTCGGCGCGAGTGGAAATCATGGTCTCTGGCTCTCGCATACTGGGGCGATCCAAAAATTGGGCGATCTTTTGCATTTCAAATTCAATGCGACCTTCGATAAAACGCTTTGCGCGATCACGAAGGTTTGCAATCTTGGTTAACTCTTCATCCATATCTGGAACTACGCGCTTGCCGGCATCGGTTGGAGTCGATGCGCGCCAATCAGCAACAAGATCTAGGAGTGGCGCATCTTTCTCATGGCCGATTGCGCTAACGATCGGGGTCTTGCAATCTGACACAAGTCGAACCAAGGACTCATCAGAGAAAGGCAACAGATCTTCAAACGAGCCACCGCCACGAGTAATGATGATGACATCAACATCCGGATTGGCATCTAACTCCTTAAGTGCCGCAGAGACCTCTACTACGGCCGCGGCGCCCTGAACGGCGACTTCGCGAATTTCAAATTTAACTGAGGGCCAACGACGTTTAGCATTTTCAACTACATCTTTTTCGGCATCGCTATTGCGGCCGCATATTAGACCAACAGACTTTGGCAAGAATGGGAGCTCTTGCTTACGATCAGCGTCAAAGAGCCCTTCTTTAAAAAGTAATTCCTTAAGAGCTTCTAGACGCGCAATTAATTCCCCAACGCCAATTTGGCGAATCTCTTTAACGCTAAAGGAGAGCGAGCCATTCTTGGCATACCAAGAGACTTTTGAATTCATAACTACTCGCGCATTTTGCGGAAGTGGTTGCACGCTTTCTAAAACCGATTTGTGGCACATGATCGAGATGCTCATATCGGCGCTGGTATCGCGCAATCGCATAAAGACCATTTGTGCGCCAGGTCGCACCGTAACTTCAGATAATTCGCCTTCAATCCAGACTGCGCCGAGACGTGATAAATAATCGCCGATTGCTTCGGAAACGACGCGGACTGGAACTGGGGAGTCGGCTGAAGTTTCGAGCATAGCCCGATCCTAATAGACTGCTACCTATGGCTAAACGGGTATTACTTGCAGCGCCGCGTGGATATTGCGCTGGCGTGGATCGCGCCGTTGTAACTGTTGAAAAAGCCTTAGATCTTTATGGTGCGCCGGTTTATGTGCGCAAAGAAATTGTTCACAACAAGCATGTGGTTGAGACGCTCGAAGCTCGCGGTGCAATCTTTGTTAGCGAGAATGATGAAGTTCCAGAAGGTCAAACCGTTATCTTTTCGGCCCATGGTGTATCGCCAGCAGTTCATGCATCAGCCGCAGTTCGTAATCTAAAAACTATTGATGCAACCTGTCCGTTGGTAACCAAGGTGCACCACGAGGTAAAACGCTTTGCTGCAGAGGATTTAACAATTCTATTGATTGGCCACGAGGGCCACGAAGAAGTTGAAGGTACCGCAGGTGAAGCGCCAGAGAATGTAATTTTGGTTGACGGTTTGGATGGTATTGATTCAATCCAAGTAAAAGATGAGAATAAAGTTGCTTGGCTATCTCAAACAACTTTGAGCGTTGATGAAACTCTCACAACCGTTGCGGCGCTAAAAAAGCGCTTTCCAAATTTGATGGATCCACCAAGTGATGACATTTGTTATGCCACCCAAAATCGCCAAGTCGCAATCAAGCAGATCGCACCACAAGCCGATTTAGTTTTAGTTGTTGGCTCTAAGAACTCTTCTAACTCGGTCCGCCTAGTTGAAGTCGCACTTGAATATGGCTCAAAGGCGGCCTACCTAATTGATTATGCGCGCGAAGCAAAAGAGGAATGGCTAGAGGGAGTCGAGACCGTCGGAGTCACATCAGGCGCATCAGTTCCAGAGATCTTGGTTAAGGATTTACTGCAATGGCTTTCAAATCGAGGCTTCTCTAACGTTGAGACAATTACCGCGATGGAAGAGACTTTGCTCTTTGCTATGCCACCAGAGCTTCGTAAAGACCTAAAGGCGGCTGGGAAGTAATTTAAGAGCTTTTAGCTTCGCGCTTTGAAATTGCGAAGTGTGCGATCCAAGCAAATGACGCGCCAAAGATCATGTATGGCGCAACACCTGATAGGGCTGAGATAAATTCCAAACCAATTTTTGCTGGGTGAAATCCTGCGCCACCAATTGTTGCCAAAATTAATACGGTTGAAAATACAAAGGCAATTGGAGGATTGATTGCATTTGTAAGTGTTGTTCCCTTGCGACCTAAATAGATGCCACCACCATAGGAAACTAGGAGTGCCATACCAGTCCAGAACCCAACTTTGAATAATGAATATTCAGCGGCTTCAATTAAGTGAATCAAGAGAAATTGCAAAAGAACAATTCCGGGCGCCTTTAGCCCAGGTCCCTTGATGGGCTTCTTAACGCTCTTGACGTTATTTATTACGGTACTCATTAATCCTCTTGGCTCTCTATCTCTTCAACTTCAATGAAATCCTCTGGTGAATTCAATTCTAATTTACTTTCAAGCGATCGCACATTTTCTGATACTTCAGGCAAGCCTTGCAAGGGCTTTCCAGCAACATCGAGTGACTTCATCTTCTTGGCTGCAGATAGGACGGTGGTTTCGGCAGTTGGGATCATCTCGTTGTATGCCTTGAGTGTGCTCTTCAATCTTTCACCAACAGTAACAATCTTGTCGTGGAGGGAAGAGACATCGCGCAAGAATTTAACGGCCAGGGTTTGAATCTCTTCGGCATTTGCTGCGACTCGGTTTCGACTAAAGAGATAGCCAACGGTGCGAAGTAGCGCCATCATCGAAGTTGGGGTTGCAACCGTTACGCCAAGGCGGAAGGAAGTTTCTAGGAAGTCTGGGATTGCTTTTACCGCTTCGATAAAGATTGCATCGATTGGCGCGTAGAGAATAACGAAATCCGGAGATGGTCCGCGCTCGGCATATTTACGTTTTGAAAGCGCTTGGATATGTGCCAGTAAATCTTTGGAGTGAAGGGCAAGCAACTCTTTTCGTTCAGCATCATCTTGCGTTTCAAAAGCTTCATAGAAACGCTGGAATGGGAATTTAGAGTCAATGTAGATTACTGATCCACCAGGCATAGAAATTGTTACATCTGGAATAGCGCCAGATTCGCCGATACTTTCTGAACCTTTCTGGCGAGTGAAGTGTTCATTCTCGATTAAGCCAGCGCTCTCGAGTAACTTCTCTAGATGTGCTTCACCGAATTTTCCGCGAGTCTGTGCGCTTGATAGAGCGCCGGCAATTGCACGGGTTTGGTTTACTAGATCTTTATTGTGTTCGGCCATAAAGCGAACTTGTTCGGCAATTTCGGTTTCGGCTTTTACGCGACGAAAATCTGCATCTTGTGAGGCCTTAGTTAATTTTTCAACGGTCTCTTTAACGCCAGCTAGTTCAACATTTAATTTATTGGTCGCCTCGGTCTTATTTCGCTCTTCTTGAAGTTGGCGATTTAATTCATTTACAACTGGATCATTTGCCGCCGATTTGCCCCCACGGGACTTTGCGCCAAGAAAACCAATGAGTACTCCGAGAAGGAGACCGATAATTAAGCCCAAAATCAGGTTCATGCTCGTATCGTGGCAGGAAGGACCGACAAAGCCCCGTAGGCTATGCCACTTATGAGTCTTTCAATTGGAATCGTTGGCCTGCCAAACGTGGGTAAATCGACCCTTTTTAACGCTCTGACCAAGAACAACGTTCTGGCCGCAAATTACCCCTTCGCGACCATCGAGCCCAATGTTGGAATGGTTGGCGTTCCAGATGCCCGCCTGCCAAAGCTTGCCGAGATTTTTGGCTCTGAAAAGATCCTTCCAGCCGTCGTCTCTTTCGTTGATATCGCCGGAATTGTTAAGGGTGCATCTGAAGGAGCGGGCCTTGGAAATAAGTTCCTGCAAAATATTCGTGAGACCGATGCGATCTGCCAAGTTATTCGCGTATTCACCGACGAGAACGTAACTCGCGAAGGAGAACGAAGCGCTGAATTTGTTGATCCGGCATCTGATATCGAAGTTATCAATACCG
Organism: Actinomycetota bacterium; assembly: GCA_947372965.1. Taxonomy (GTDB): domain Bacteria; phylum Actinomycetota; class Actinomycetes; order Nanopelagicales; family Nanopelagicaceae; genus AAA044-D11. Next base: position 13,359 of record CANBVR010000021.1, on the reverse strand, counting down.
AACTAGCACTTGCAGATTTACAGACAATTGAAAAGGCGATTCCTCGCCTAGAGAAAGAAGCACGCGTTGCAAAAGAGAAGGCGCCAGTTCTAACAGCTGCCAAAGAAGCGCAAGAACTTCTTGACTCTGGCAAGTTACTTTTTGGCTCGAAGGTTGATCTAGAAGCAATTTCCGAATTGCACCTTCTAACCGCCAAGCCATTCTTATATGTTTTCAATGTTGATGCTGCAGAGCTAAATGACCAAGCACTTCGCGCCAAGTTACAAGCGATGATCGCACCGGCTGAAGCAATTTTCTTAGATGCCAAGACCGAGGCTGAACTTTCTGAACTCGATGATGCTGATGCTTTGGAGTTACTTGAAGCAATTGGTTTAGAGGAACCTGGCCTGGCCACATTGGCTCGCGTTGGTTTTAATACTTTAGGTTTGCAGACTTATCTAACCGCCGGTCCAAAAGAGACTCGTGCGTGGACAATTCACAAGGGAGATACCGCACCAGTTGCGGCCGGTGTAATTCACACCGATTTCCAAAAAGGTTTCATTAAGGCCGAGATCGTTTCTTTTAACGATCTAGTTGCTGCAGGTTCAATGGCTGATGCCAAAGCTGCAGGAAAGGTCCGAATGGAAGGTAAAGAATATGTAATGTCCGATGGCGATGTAGTGGAATTTAGGTTTAATAACTAATGACAAGAATCAAGTACGAGAAGAGCCCATATATAACTGGCGAATTAAAGAAGCGTGAAGACCTGCGCAACGTAGCGATCATCGCTCACGTTGACCACGGTAAAACAACGCTTGTTGACGCGATGCTTACTCAATCAGGTGCATTTTCAGAGCACCAAAAAGAGGGAGAGAACCGCGACCGCGTTATGGATTCCATGGATCTAGAACGTGAAAAGGGAATTACGATTCTTGCGAAGAACACCTCAATCCGTCGTGGTGCGCAGACCGTTAACATCATTGATACTCCGGGCCACGCCGACTTTGGTGGCGAAGTAGAGCGCGGACTTGAAATGGTTGATGGCGTAATCCTTCTTGTTGATGCTTCAGAAGGTCCACTTCCACAAACACGTTTCGTACTTCGTAAAGCGCTAGAAAAGAATCTTCCAGTTATTTTGGTAATCAATAAGGTTGACCGTCCCGACTCTCGTATTCCAGAAGTTGTCGATGAGGCTTACGGCCTATTCATGGACTTAGATGCCAATGATGATCAAATTGAATTCCCGGTTGTTTATGCCTCAGCAAAAGCTGGTCGCGCATCAATGAACCGCCCAGAAAATGGCGTAATGCCAGACCGCGAAAACTTGGATGCGCTCTTTGAAGTTATCTTCAATACGATTCCAGCTCCGGTTTATCACGAGGGTGCACCACTACAAGCTCACGTTACAAACCTTGACTCCTCTCCTTACCTTGGACGTTTGGCACTATGCCGAATTCGCGAAGGTGTAATTAAAAAGGGTGAGAACGTTATGTGGATGAAGACTGATGGAACTTCAGAGCGCGTAAAGATCTCTGAACTTCTAATCACTGATGGTCTAGAGCGCGTACCAGCTGCTGAAGCCGGTCCCGGAGATATCGTCGCTATTGCTGGTATCGAAACTATTACCTTGGGCGAAACTCTTGCTGATCTAGAACGACCACACGCACTTCCTTTAATCATCGTTGATGAGCCATCAATTTCGATGACCATCGGTATCAACACCTCACCAATCGCAGGACAAGAAGGAAAGCTTCTTACTGCCCGTCAGGTTAAGAACCGCTTGGATGCTGAATTGATCGGTAACGTTTCACTTCGCGTTGTTAATACCGAACGCCCAGATACTTGGGAAGTTCAAGGCCGTGGCGAGCTTCAACTAGCAGTTCTAGTTGAAATCATGCGCCGTGAAGGATTCGAACTTACAGTTGGTAAGCCACAAGTAGTTGTGAAGACTGTAAACGGAAAACTTCAAGAGCCAATGGAACGTTTAACTGTTGATATTCCAGAGGAGTTCCTCGGAGTTGTAACCCAACTTATGGCACTTCGTAAGGGTCGCATGGAGCAAATGGTTAACCATGGCACCGGTTGGATCCGCATGGATTACAAGGTTCCATCACGTGGCCTGATTGGTTTCCGTACTGAATTCCTAACTGAAACTCGTGGAACTGGTTTGATCCACCACGTGTTTGATGGTTATGAAAACTGGAACGGTGAAATCCGTACGCGCCTCAGCGGATCACTTGTTGCTGATCGTCGCGGAACTGTTACTGCTTATGCAGTTGATGGTGTTCAAGAGCGCGGCGTTATCTTCCTTGAAGTAGGAACTGAAGTTTATGAAGGCATGATTGTTGGCGAGAACTCTCGTACCGAAGATATGGATGTAAATATCGTTCGCGAAAAGAAGCTAACGAATATGCGTTCATCTGGCGCCGATGATGCCAACCGCATCATTCCGCCACGTCTTCTTAACTTGGAACAAGCTTTGGAATTCTGTCGTGAAGATGAGTGCGTTGAGGTAACCCCAAAGCACGTTCGCGTCCGCAAGACCATCCTTGACCAGAACGAGCGCGCTCGTAACGTAGGCCGCGCGAAGAAGACCAACCAGAACGCTGAATAATCCCGCGAATTGTCAGCCCCTATCGGTTAGATAGGGGCATGATGGCAGGAGCAGTAAAGGCGGCAAAGCCGATCAACCTAGCGCGACGAGAAGTCGTCGTCGATAAGTTTGAACTCTCCGAAGAACAAAAGGCTGTCTTAAGTCACAATGGTTCCCCGCTTCTTGTTCTAGGTGGCCCAGGTACGGGTAAGACCAAAACGCTCACGCAATTAGTTGTTGCGAAAATAGCCGAAGGCGTTGATCCAAATTCAATTTTAGTTCTGGCATATGGCCGCGAACGAGCTGGGCAATTACGTGATGAGATTGTTTTGCAGAGCGGTGCATCGGCTTTTGAGCCAATGGTTCGTACCTTTCACTCTCTTGCTTTTTCAATCATTAATGAAGCTGTTCACGATGGCGATCTAAAATATGTATTGATATCAGGTGCCGAACAAGATTCATTTATTCGCTCGCTGCTCTCTTCGATAGAGAATTCACCAAAGGTGCAATGGCCGCAGATCTTAGAACCGGCTCTTGGTACTCGTGGTTTTGCGCGCGAGCTTCGCGATTTGATTCTTCGTGCTGCTGAAAGAAATATGGGCTACCAAGACTTGCTAAATAAAGCGAAAAAGTTAAATGAACCTTGGTGGGTTCCAGCAACTGCATTTTGGCGAGAATATGACGAAACAATGGGTCTGCAATACGGAACGGTTGCCGATACTCCCATGCGAATTGACTCAAGTTCCATCATCCCAAGTGCAATCAATCGGTTACGCGGTAATTCGATTTTGGCCGAGCGGATCCGAAGAAAATTTCCAATAATTTTGGTCGATGAATTTCAAGAAAGCGATAAATCCCAACGAGATTTACTTTCAGAAATAAGTGGCCCGGAGTTAACTTTATTTGCTGATCCTGATTCTGCAATCGGACGTTTTCGTGGAGCAGACCCAGAAGGAGCACTTGCCTATAAAGATAAGAGCGAATTCAAAGTTCTGACTCTAAATACAGTCTTTAGGACCGCGCCATCAGTTACAAAGTTATCTAATGAGATTGCTTCAAAGTTTCGTTCGGCCTCACCAACTAGAGATCGAATAAATGGTGAGTTCACAGGTCTTGATCGTGAAATTAGGGTGGCAAAACTTGGAAGTAATGGCGATAGCGCCAATTATATTGCGCATGCATTTAGAACCGCACATTTGCGAGATGGGTTGCCGTGGTCGCAAATGGCAGTAATTTTACGTTCGCCAGGTGCGGCAATTTCCGCACTTCAAAGAGCCTTTGCTTTAAATAACATTCCTTTAGATATTGATGCCTCGGCACTTGCATTGGGAGATAACCCTGCAATCGTTCCGATCCTTACCATTGCACAAATTGCGACTGGGAAAATTAAATTAACTCCGACAAATTTTGCTCTTATTGAAGAGTTGCTGCGCTCTGAGTTTGGTGGCGCTGATTCAATGTCTATGCGCCAGATGCGAGTAGAGCTTTCAAAGACTCGCGAACCAGAAGATGCTAAGACCTCAACTCAAATGATTTTAGATGTTCTAGATGATAATCAAGCTCCAATTCAATGGGATTCAATTCGCCCCTTACAACGGATCGCCGAATTAATTGCAGCTGCTCGTAAGTCAATTAAAGGCAAAGCAGATGTAGCCGATCTACTTTGGGCAATTTGGAGTAGCGCTAAGAATTATGAGGGAGAGTTACTTTCAAATAATTGGCGAAGTCGCGCACTTAAAGGTGGCGCTCGGGGCGCTGCTGCTGATCGAGATTTAGATGCAGTAATTCAATTATTTGAATCGGCACGTCGCTTTAGCCAACGTTTACCTGAAGCCAAGGCCGAACAATTTATTGATCAAATCCTTGGTGAATCAATTCTCTCCGATGCAATCACAACCCGTGGCCAACGTGAAGAAGTTGTCTCGGTTATGACAGTTCATTCTGCCAAAGGTATGGAATGGGAGTTAGTTGCTCTAAGTGGAATGCAAGAAGGAATCTGGCCAAATCTTCGTCAACGTGGTTCATTGCTTGGCTCCGAGCGGCTAGTTGAATCGATGCGCACCGGTTTGGTATCGCGTCAAGAGATCGAAGCATCGGCGGCCAGCGCACTTGTCGAAGATGAGCGTCGCCTTTTACATGTTGCAGTTTCAAGAGCCAAGAGCGGATTGATTGTTACTGCATATTCAGAAGAGGATTCCGAGCCTTCGGCATATTTTGAAGAGATTTATACCCACGTGCATGGAGTCACATCAACCGAAGCTGCCCTTACCGAACTACCTCGCGCCCTTACACAACAGGCACTTGTCTCAACTCTTCGCCGGCAACTCTTAGATGACCCAACGGCAGATAACCAGAAGCACTTTGCCGCTTCACTTTTACGCACAATGGCAGAGGCAGGGATAGAAAGCGCTCACCCCGATAATTGGCTCGGCGCACTTCCAATAAGTTCCAACGAACCATCACTTCCATCAAACGCCGAAGTCTCGGTCTCACCAAGTAACTTGCAGAGTTTTTCGGAGTGCGGCCTCAAATGGTTCTTAGAGAAGAGCGGTGGCCAAGATGGCGATTCATCTGCGCAATTAGTTGGAATTGCGATTCACAAACTTGCTGAATTATTAAAGCAGGATCCAGAAACCTCAATCGATTTTATGGTTGAACGATTAACTGAAAATTGGAAATTAATCGATTCAAGTGAGGGCTGGGTAAAGGGTTACGAACTTGAACAGGCAGTAAAGAAGTTACGTAAGTTCTATAAGTGGCATACTGAGAATGGAAATGCGCTACACGAGGTTGAAGCCAAATTCAAAAAAACTATTGGCCGAGCAATCCTTAATGGAAGTGTTGACCGCGTAGAGATCACCGAGAGCGGTGAGATTTACATCGTTGATTTGAAGACTGGCGCACCAAGTGTTGCTCAAAAAAGAATTCATGAAAATCTCCAGCTTGCCGGTTACCAACTCGCAGTCCTTGAAGATGCTTTCGATCCAAAGTTACCAAGCACAAAGACAAGTGGCGCCGTCCTGGTTTTCCTTGGCGATAAGAAATCAGATAACGCTACCGAGAGAATTCAAGCTGTAATCGATCAAGATGCAACTAAACAACTAGTAATCGATAGCGCTGAAAAAATGTCGGCTGCAGAATTTACGGCAACCATCAACTCGCGTTGTCGCACCTGCGCACTTAAGTCATCATGCCCAGCCCAACCACAAGGCAGATCGGTGATAGAGCCGTGATTAACCAGATCGCTCTTAAGTCAAACCCTAAGTATTCTGCGAAAGATATTGCAAAGGCGCTTCGTGCTGCGGGTGCAAAAGTGCACGATCCAACCCCCGAGCAAAGTGCGATTATCGAATCGCTTCACTTTGGTCCCACCGTTGTTATCGCTGGCGCCGGTTCAGGAAAAACCGAAACTATGTCAGCGCGAGTTTTATGGTTAGTTGCAAATGGAATTGTTCGACCAGATGAAATTCTTGGGCTTACCTTCACTCGCAAAGCCGCCGGCGAACTAGCCGCTCGTATTCGCACCAGATTGCGCCAATTACGTGCTGCTGGGATCTTGCCAGCCGATGATGTAACTGGCCAAGAGCTAGATATCTCGGTCTCGGTTTCTACTTATCACTCGTATGCCGGACGCGTTTTAAGCGAGCATGGAATCCGCATGGGCATTGATACGGATGCTGATCCGATTGGAGAAGCCGCTGCCTGGCAGATAGCAAATAACATAGTAAATAACTTTGATGGCTCTGACGCAAAATTTACAAATAGTGCAAAGACCATTGTTACAAAAGTTATGGATCTTTCCGCGGCTCTTGGCGAACATGGGAAAAGTACCGATGACATCAGAGCATTTACCGAGAAGGAAATTATAAAGTTTGACACAATTTCAAATGCAAAAAGCAATAAGATTGTTTTAAAAGCCAAAGACGATATGAAAGAGCGGCTGGCAATTTTGCCGATGGTTGAAGCCTATGATGCTTATCGCAGGGAGCGCGGAACTTTAACTTTTAATGACCAGATGAGCTATGCCGCTGATTTAGTAAGTGGCGCTTTCTCTAAAACTCTTTCCAAAGATGACCAAGCACTTCTTGCAAATGAAATTGCAGATATCGAGCGCGCAAAATTTAAAGTTGTAATACTTGATGAATACCAAGATACCTCTTACTCCCAGGTTCGATTCTTGTCCTCGTTATTTGGCAAGGGCCACTGCGTAACTGCCGTTGGCGATCCAAACCAAGCTATCTATGGTTGGAGATCAGCCAGCTCTGAAACACTTGCAACATTTGCTCGCCACTTTACTTCTGGCTCGGAAAGCAAATGCGAAGAGAAGACTCTGCTCACAACTTGGCGAAATGATGAAAATATCTTGGACCTTGCTAATGCTTCAATTGATTTGATTGCAGAAGTTGGCGCAAAGATCGGTAGCAAGGTAACAAATGTAGCCAAATTGAAGTTAAGTCCAAAAGCTGGGAGTGGTGAAGTTGCAGTCGGCCAATATGAATCTCTTTCGCAAGAGGCGGGGGCAATTGCCGAATACTTTAAGAAAGCTTGGTTTGCTCTTGACCGCAAGGCGATTGCTGAAGAAGATTTACAAACCTTTGCTGTACTTGTTCGAAGCCGTCGATATATTCCAGAGGTAGAACAAGCCCTTCGGGAGGCTGGTTTACCGGTAGAAGTGGTTGGACTGGGTGGCTTGATCCATGTTCCAGAAGTTGCCGATATTTTGGCACTTGTTCGCACCTTAACTTTCCCTGATGCTGGTAGCTCATTGATGCGCCTTCTTACCGGTCCACGCATCGCTCTTGGCCCACGTGATTTAACCGCCCTTGGAAAATTTGCTAGATCGCTAGTTACAAAAGAATCAGATTCAAAATCAAAGACTCTGGTTGATCTATTAATAAGTGGCAGCTCCTCAGCAATGGAGGCAGATGACTTTGCAATTGGAAGTGCGATCGAGGCGCTAGAGCTCTTTGATCAAGCGGATAAAAATTCATTCTCAGAAGTTGGATACAAACGTCTTGCAAAGTTTGCAAAGGAGTTAACCGCACTTCGTCGCCAGATGGTTGGCTCTATTACCGACATTTTGATCGAAGCGGAACGTTTCCTATTTCTTGATACCGAAGTTATGGTTCGAGATAATTGGCAGCAAGGGCGCAAACACTTAGATAAATTCCTTGATGAAGCTGCAAAATTCCAACGCAATGGTGGAACTATCTCAACCTTTTTAGATTGGTTAAAGATTGCTGATGCCGAGGAGTCTGGCCTTAAACCAACGAGCGTTGAAGCCAATCGTCACGCCGTTCAAATTCTTACAGTCCACGCTGCAAAGGGATCGGAATGGGATTTCGTCGCCGTTCCTGGACTTGTAAAAAATACCTTCCCATCCTCAGCAAAGACGAGTGACCTTTGGACCAAGAACATCGGCTCACTTCCAATTGCGCTACGTGGGGATCGCGATCAACTTCGTGATTTCATCTTTCCAACCCCGGCCCCAACTTATGTTCAGGTGCGCGAAGCCCTAGAAGCGATTGAGGATTACTGGAACGATCGAAGACTTCAGGAAGAGTTGCGTCTTGCATATGTTGCCATTACGCGCGCCAAAACAAATTTGCTCTGCACCATGGCTTGGTTTGGTGAAGGAATTGAATCGCAGGAGCCAAGTCTGTTATTTGAAGTAGTTGAAGCGATCGTGGCAAAACAAAATAGTGCGGCGCTGCTTTCCAAAGTTGAAAAGCCGGTTGGCGAAAATCCACTTAAGCAAGATCCACGAACTGGGATTTGGCCAAAAACTTCACCTCGAAGTAATGCAATTGCGCAAAGCGCTGAATTAGTTCGTAGTTGCGATCCAATCAACTTGGCAGCTACTCCTAGCGATCTGGATCAAGTTTCCTATATCAATGATGCACGTGCACTTATAAATGAATTGCAAGAGCGAAAGAGTTCGCTAACGGTCTATCTTCCAAGCCGAATGTCAGTCTCGACCTTGATTAATTTGGCGAAGAACCCAGAAGAGTTGGCGCTTAATATCCGAAGGCCGCTGCCAAATCACGTTGATAAGTACGCACGTCGCGGTACAGAGTTTCACCTCTGGGTTGAGAAGCAATTTACGGATCCGCAGATTTTTGACGAAGATATCTTTGATGTGCGCCCACCAGATCCAGATGATTTACCTTTAAAAGAGTTGCAAGAAAAGTGGCAAGCCAGTATTTGGGCAAGTAAATCCCCAGTTCCTGGTGGAGTGGAAGTTCCATTTGAAACTGTTATTGGCGGCGCACTGATTCGAGGCCGAATCGATGCGGTCTATAAAGAAGGCGATAGATATGAAGTCGTGGATTGGAAGACTGGAAAAGCAAAGAGTGGGGATGACCTTGAAATTGCTGCAATTCAATTGGCGATGTATCGCCTGGCCTATTCAAAGTTATATGCAATTTCGCTAGATAAAATCAGTGCTGCTTTCCATTATGTTGGAAGCAATGAAACGGTGCGCCCAGCAGATTTATTTACGGAAGATCAATTAATTTCTATAGTCACTGGCAGATGATCGCTAAATTTGCTTCTTAGGGGAGCAATTGGATTAGCGGAAATCTCAAAATCAGCCAAGATGTAATCAAAGGCAATTTTTGGATCCCATGATGGATATGTTTTGTGGGCGGAAAGTGAGCGCCACTTCGAAAACTTAACTGGAAGGTTGAATGGCAAGTTAAGGTCGCCGGTTAAAAGGTGCTTACCAGGTAATTTTCCAAGCCAACGCTTTACCCGCCAGAGTTGATAGAGATTTACAAGGGGAACAAAAGATAGGTGTGTTACCGCAACGGTAAAACCATTTTCTAACTCTGCTGCAATGGCTAATCGGGGTTCATCTTTTACATAAATTAAACGCATTCCCTTTTCACTACCAACGCCAAGTGGTAAACCTATTCGAGATCTGCCTAATTGAATGAGATGCCATTGTTTTACCGGAATCTTTGAGATTAGCCCAATGCCATAACTACTTTGCAGTCCAATAGAGATTTCTGTTTCATTTGTAATTAGCTTCTCTTCTGTTAGTTCTAATTTGCGCCATCTAACACCAGGAGTTCCGATAACGCAACGGGCAAAGCCCCAATGTTTTGCACCAAGATTATTTGCAAGTTCTTTAACTTGAGATATTTCGCCAGAGCGAGATTGATTCTCATCAACCTCTTGAAGTGCAATGACATCAGCAGAAATTAATTTGGCGATCTCTCGCAAGTTGGCGCTAGCAAGGGCTTGGTCCTGGCTACTTTCGGCCGGCGGCAGGCTCTGTCCATGGAGCAGATTCCAGGAGATTATGCGCATATGTGAAGCCTACTTAAGGCTAGTAAGGTCGGGGCGTGAATCAGCCAGCCCAGCCGTTAACCCAGCCGCTAACCCAAGCAAAGAGGCTTGAACTGCCATTGGCTCGGGCGAGCGTTGATCGATCCGGAGAGATTCGCCTCAATCCCGATGAATTAGATCGGCTTTGGAACACTGGAAAGATTCTTCACCATGCATCTGGAAAGTTTTTAGTAACAGAAAGCTCACAACTCAAATTTCTATCAGCTGGTGAAATCGATAACCTGAAATTAACCAGAAGGTTTGAAAGTGGCGAGAAAATTTTTCTGGGAATTGAAAAGGAAATTGGCTATTTTGCTTGGTGCAGCGATGCGCTAAATCTTGAAGATCACGAAGCGGATTCAACTTTTCAAACTCTTCGCGCTATTGGTGATGGACTAACAGATTTAGAGATGGGTCTAGCTGTTCATGCCCAAGCTCTAGCAAATTGGCATCACACTCATCAATATTGCGCTAGATGCGGTGCAACTACTTCTGCCGGGCAAGGTGGCACACTTCGAAAGTGCGATAAAGATTCCTCGGAACATTATCCACGCACCGATCCAGCGATCATTGTTTTAATTAAGGATAAAGATGATCGAGTATTACTTGGTCGTCAAAAAGTTTGGCCAGAGCATCGCTTCTCTTGTTTTGCGGGATTTGTTGAACCTGGTGAGTCGTTCGAGCATTGCGTTGCTCGTGAAGTTGGCGAAGAAGCGGGCGTAAATGTTGAAGATGTCTTTTACCTGGGCTCTCAACCATGGCCATTTCCCGCAAGCATCATGATTGCATTTCAGGCAGTTACAAATAACCCAGAGGCTGCACGCCCTGACGGGCAAGAGATAGAGCAAGTTCGTTGGCTATCGCGAAGTGATATGAAAGAAGCGATCGCCGATAAATCTTTGTTATTACCGCCAATCATGAGCGTTGCTCGCAAGATGATTGAGGCTTGGTATGGCCCAAACGCTGGGGTTGATCTAACTGGCGGCGAGAGCTGGCGTCCCTAATGGCAATGTCATCTAGTTCAAGTAACGCAAATGCCCAACCTGCTAAGGGAATGGATGAAATTCTCGAGGGCTTAGATCCAGAGCAACGATTGGCTGTTACTGCAATTCGTGGTCCGGTCTGCGTTATCGCAGGTGCCGGAACTGGAAAGACGCGCGTAATTACAAATCGAATTGCCTATGCAATCGCTGCTGGTGTAACTGATCCATCGAGGACTTTGGCACTTACCTTTACGGCTCGAGCCGCTGGGGAGATGCGTGCCCGCCTTAGAAATCTAGGTGTACCAAATGCAACTGCGAGAACCTTTCACTCTGCTGCGCTAAAACAATTAATGTATTTCTGGCCCTATTCATTTGGTGGTTCATTTCCCTCACTTTTAACTATGAAATCAGGGGCAATTGCAGAAGCGATTTCTCGAACCGATGCCGGATTGGCCCCACAAACCTCAACCTTGCGCGAGGTAGCAAGTGAGATTGAATGGGCGAAAGTTTTGGAGATTGCACCTGAAGATTATGTTGAACGAGCTTTAGGAGCAGGCCGCGAGATAAGAATTCCAAATAACAAACCCTTGAAACAAAACCTAGAAGATATCTCCAAGGTTTATCAATCATACGAGACTTTAAAACAACAAGAGCGCGCGATTGATTTTGAAGATGTCTTACTCCTTACTGTAGGAATGCTTGAAGAAGATCGTGAAGTAAGAGAGCGAATTCGCGATCAATATCGCTATTTCACCGTTGATGAATATCAGGATGTTTCACCGCTTCAACAGCGACTGCTAAATCTTTGGCTGGGAAATCGTGACGATATCTGTGTTGTTGGTGATGCTGCTCAGACTATTTACTCTTTTGCAGGTGCAACTTCTTCATTCTTAATGCAATTCACAAAAAAGTATCCAAAGTCCCAAGTAATTCGCCTATCTCGTGGCTATCGATCAACCCCAGAGATCATCGCTTCGGCTAATGCAATTTTGCGCCAAGGCGGCATGATCGGTGAACATGGCCATGAGTTGGCCTCAATGAATGACTCTGGTGCGAAGCCAGAAGTTGTTGGCTTTGATAGCAACGCTGCAGAGGCGAAAGAAATTGTTAAGAAGATTGCTTCAATCCGAGCTGAACATGGCGAGCGGGTAGAGGTAGCTATCTTGACCCGAACCAATAACCAACTAGATGCCTTCGAGCGGGAGTTGGCGTCAAACAACATCGCCTCACAGTTAAAGAGCTCTGAGAAGTTCTTCGAACGGGTCGATGTACGAGATGCGATGCGAGTAATTAGAAGCGCCTCAGTTCTTCCACCAGAGAATGGGGACTGGTACTCCGATTTACATTCAGTCCTTCGACCATTTGGCGAAACCGATTATGTACATGCCTTTCTGCGCTTGGCTAAAGAGATGCAGGCAGATGGCGCAAAAAATATGCGAGTCTTCTTACGTGAGCTAGAGGATCGGGCTGAACAGAACAACCCACCGACATTGCCAGGTGTTGTGCTCTCAACTCTCCATGCCGCAAAAGGCTTGGAATGGGACCATGTTTTTCTTGCTGGGGTAAGTGATGGGATCTTGCCGATGAGTAATTCCAATTCGACAAATTCGGCTACAACCCAATCCAATCTTGAAGAGGAACGGCGCCTTTTCTATGTTGGGCTGACCCGGGCCCGAAAGCAGGTCCACCTTTCATATTCAGGTGAGCCAAGCCCATTTCTCATCGCGATCCAGCAATAGTTCCAGCAATAGTTCCAGCAATATTCCCAGCAATATTCCCAGCGAAGGGCCATTTAATTAACTTGCGCCATCGATGTGGCCTGCGTTACCCTTCTCGACATGTCACAAGTAACTAACTCATCTCGAGTTAATTCGGTAAGCGTCCGCAGCACTGCTGCTGCGCTTAATTGGCATGCCTTCACAACAACACCTAAGCATCATGCCTCTACAGCAGCTGCCTATAAGAATTTTGCAGCCTATGAAGGGCGCGGAGCCTGGAGCGCTATCGGATAAACCCGATATCAAAGCCCCAGGGCCGCAAATCCTTCAAAGGATTAGCGGCCCTTTTTTATTACCCAAAAACCGAAAACCAAAACGAGAAAGATAAATAGGAAAGATGGAGGTGAGAACAGTGACTGTTCTCTTCAGCGAACTACTGGTACCAGGCTGGGCCCAAGGCCCTGACGCAATGATTGGCATAAACGAAGTTGCCGACGCAACATATAAGTTGCCATGCCATTCAACCGAACCCGAAGTTTTCTTTGCTGAGACAAAGGCCGAAATCTCCTATGCCAAGGCGCTCTGTGGTGAATGCCCGATGAAGGCTAAGTGCCTTGAAGGTGCACTTTCCCGAAAAGAGCCATGTGGAGTTTGGGGCGGTGAGTTATTTGATGAGGGCCGCGTTATTCAAGAAAAGCGCGCACCTGGTCGACCACGACTTAATCGCGAACTTGAAACGCTAGCCAGTTAAAAC
>CANBVR010000020.1 GCA_947372965.1 Actinomycetota bacterium | reverse complement strand
AATAGATCATTCTGGACGCGAATTAGTAACTTGGTAACCTCGGAATCATTTAATTGGCCAAGTGCCAAGACCACTCCAATTGAAGAGTTAGCTTCATCAACATCGGCATAAGCGCCAAGTCGTGGGTCATTTTTCGAGGTGCGGCTCATATCTCCAAGAGAAGTCGTGCCGTCATCACCAGTTTTTGTATAGATACGCGTCAGATTAACCATGGGCGTAACCCTATTAGGTTCGTTACGATACGACCACCATGGAGAGCAAAGACGCGTTTCGCATCACCGGAGGATCTCGCCTCGTCGGTGAAGTCAGCGTTTCCGGGGCTAAGAACTCTGCCCTGAAATTGATGGCGGCAACTTTGCTCGCAGAAGGTGAAAGCACAATCACAAATGTGCCAGATATTGCTGACGTACACATCATGGAAGAGCTTCTAACCCGCCTTGGCTGCACCTGCTCATACGATCCAAAGTTACAACTTATGAAAATAAATGTTCCGGCGGTGCCAGGCCATCGCGCTGATTACGATTTGGTGCGCAAAATGCGCGCATCGATTAATGTCCTTGGGCCACTTATAGCTAGAGTAGGTGAAGTTGAAGTCGCACTTCCTGGTGGAGATGCAATTGGTTCACGTGGAATTGATTTTCATATCAAGGGCCTGACTGATCTAGGTGCACAAGCTAGATCCGAACATGGATTTGTAATTGCAACAGCCCCAAATGGTTTGACTGGCGCTGAAATATCTTTAGATTTCCCAAGTGTTGGCGCAACCGAGAATTTGATGACTGCAGCAGTCCTGGCAAAGGGCACCACGACAATTGATAACGCTGCACGCGAACCTGATGTAGTAGACCTAGGTGAATTCCTAATTTCAATGGGCGCAAAAATAGAAGGACTTGGTTCGCCAACAATTAAAATTACAGGCGTAACCAAATTAAATCCAACAACTCACGCGACCCTTAGCGATCGCATAGTTGCCGGCACCTGGGCATTTGCGGCAGTTATGACTCAGGGAGACATAACAATTCGTGGTGGACGAGTGGAACACTTAGAAGTGCCACTCGACAAAATTGTTGAGGCAGGCGCAGTAGTAACTTCAACCGATGATGGCTTTAGAGTAAAGATGGATCGTCGCCCAACAGCAGTAGATGTGGCAACCCTTCCCTACCCTGGCTTCCCAACCGATCTCCAACCTTTTGTAATAACCATGAATGCAATAGCCGAAGGTAATTCAATGGTTACTGAAAATGTCTTTGAGGGTCGCTTTATGTTTGTTAATGAACTGCAACGATTAGGTGCAAATATCCATGTAGATGGCCATCACGCAGCAGTTACTGGAATACCAGAGCTTTCTGGTGCGCCTGTGGCAGCAACCGATATTCGAGCTGGAGCTGGCTTGGTGTTAGCCGGATTAGTTAGCGAAGGTGTAACAACCGTTGAGGATGCATTCCATATTGATCGTGGATATCCCGGGTTTGTAGAATCGCTGCGCGCACTTGGCGCGCAAGTTGAACGAATTTAATTAATCTGTTGATTCACCGAGTACAGATACTCGGTTATTTGAAACTGAGATAAAGCCACCATGAATATTGAAATCATGGGAGGAACCATCGGCCCCTTTTACGGTAACAACACCATCGACTAGAACTCCGAGAAGCGGAGCGTGATTAGGTAGAACACCGATATCACCCTCGAGGGTACGAGCCGAAACCATCTTGGCTTCGCCCGACCAGACTCGCTTCTCTGGAGAAACTACTTCAACAGTTAGATTTTCAGCCATTTGGAATTATGCCTTAGCCAATTCTGCAGCCTTGCGTTCTACATCCTCTAGGCCACCGCACATGAAGAAGGCTTGTTCTGGAACGTGATCGTACTTTCCATCTGCAAGTGCTTCGAATGCTGCGATTGTCTCTGAAAGTGGAACGAATGAACCATCGATACCGGTGAATACCTTGGCAACGAAAGTATTTTGTGACAAGAAACGCTGGATACGACGTGCGCGTCCAACAAGAATACGATCTTCTTCAGAGAGTTCATCGATACCAAGGATTGCGATGATGTCTTGTAGATCCTTGTAGCGCTGGAGGATCTGCTTGATTCGGTTTGCAACACGGAAGTGGTGCTCGCCAATATAACGAGGATCCAAAATACGTGATGTTGAGTCAAGTGGATCTACCGCAGGATAGATACCAAGTTCTGAGATTGGACGAGACAGAACTGTCGTTGCATCCAAGTGCGCGAAGGTTGTGTGTGGAGCTGGGTCAGTAATATCGTCGGCAGGAACATAAATAGCCTGCATCGATGTAATTGAGTGACCACGAGTTGAGGTAATTCGCTCTTGTAGTTGACCCATTTCATCAGCAAGTGTTGGCTGGTATCCAACAGCAGATGGCATGCGACCAAGAAGCGTTGATACTTCAGAGCCAGCTTGGGTAAAGCGGAAGATGTTGTCGATGAAGAGAAGTACATCTTGCTTCTGAACATCGCGGAAGTATTCCGCCATGGTTAGCGCTGATAGGGCAACGCGAAGACGAGTTCCAGGTGGTTCATCCATCTGTCCGAAGACTAAAGCTGTTTTATTGATAACGCCAGTTTCGGTCATTTCCAAGAACAAGTCATTACCTTCACGGGTACGCTCACCAACACCGGCGAATACAGATACGCCACCGAAGTTTTCAGCTACGCGGTAAATCATTTCTTGAATCAAAACGGTCTTTCCTACACCGGCGCCGCCGAATAGTCCGATCTTTCCACCACGAACATAAGGTGTGAGTAGATCGATAACTTTGATTCCAGTTTCAAACATCTCAGTCTTTGATTCGAGTTGATCGAATGCTGGGGCTGTACGGTGGATTGGCCAACGCTCTTTAATATCAAGTGATGATGTTGGGACATCTAGAGACTCGCCAAGGGTGTTGAATACGTGGCCCTTAGTTACGTCACCAACTGGTACTGAGATGGCAGAGCCGGTATCTGATACGGAAGCACCGCGAACCATTCCATCAGTAGGTTGCATTGAGATCGCGCGCACTAGGTTGTCACCAATGTGCTGGGCGACTTCTAGAGTCAGGGTGCGCTTTTCACCGCTGAGGGTAACCTCTACGTGAAGGGCATTGAAGATCGCTGGCATCGCATCGGCTGGGAATTCAATATCCACGACCGGTCCGATAACGCGTGCTACGCGACCACCTGTTTTAGTTGCTGCTGACATCATTCGCTCCCTGCGCTAGCTGAGGCAAGCGCATCTGCGCCGCCGACGATTTCACTGATCTCTTGCGTAATTTCAGCCTGACGGGCTGCGTTAGCAAGACGGGTTAAGGACTTAATTAGCTCATCAGCATTATCTGTTGCTGACTTCATTGCGCGACGGCGGGCTGCATGCTCGGAAGCAGCAGATTGCAACATCGCATTAAATACTCGAGCCTCAACGTAGCGAGGTAGAAGTGAATTTAATACCTCTCCTGCATTTGGTTCGAATTCATACATTGGAAGCAGACCGGCTGGCGCAGTTGATTCAACAACTTCTAACGGCAACATGCGGCGAGCTTCAGGGGTTTGGGTGATCATTGATTTAAATTGGGTATAAACAATATGCAACTCATCAACACCATTTGCAACGGCTGATGAATCAGCGACGAAGGCCTGAATCAAGAGATCAGAAACTTCTTTGGCATGGGCATAAGTTGGGTTATCAGAGAAACCAGTCCATGATCCAGCGATCGCACGATTGCGGAAACGGTAATAGTTAACTGCCTTGCGGCCAACAAGGTAAGCCTCTGTGGCTAGTCCACGCTCGCGAAGAGTTGTGATCAATTGATCCCCCTCTTTAATCGCAGCATTTGAATATGCTCCCGCCATTCCACGATCGGCAGTAATGATTAACACTGCTGCACGCCGCGGTGACTCATGAGGTGTTGTTAACGGATGGTTTGTGCTTGAAAATGAAGCAACTGCTGTAACTGCACGAGTTAATTCATTTGCATATGGAGATGAAGCAGCCACGCGTTGTTGGGCTTTGACGATACGAGAAGCAGAGATCAACTCCATAGCTTTCGTAATCTTCTTAGTCGCCTTAACCGAACGCATTCGGCGGCGATAGACGCGTAGTTGTGCACCCATTGAATTACTTCTTTACCGCTGGAACCTGGCGAGTAATTGATTCAGCATCTTCACCAGTCAAAGCATCGGCTTTTGCTTCATTTACTGGAGCAGCAACTGAGGACTTGAATTGGGTTTTGAAGGTATTAACTGCTTCATCAAGTGAGGCAACGGTGTCATCTGTTAGCTCCTTAGTTGCAGAAATTACTTCTAGAATCTTTGAGCGTTCGCGCTTAACGAAATCAAGGAATTCGGTTTCAAAGCGACGAATGTCAGCAACGGGAATTGAATCCATCTTGCCAGTTGTACCAGCCCAGATAGAAACAACTTCTTGCTCTACTGAGTAAGGTGAATATTGACCTTGCTTTAGGAGTTCAACCATGCGCGCTCCGCGCTCTAGTTGCGCCTTTGAAGCAGCATCAAGATCTGAGCCGAAGGCAGCGAATGCTTCGAGTTCGCGGTACTGAGCCAGGTCAAGACGCAGACGACCAGCAATCTTTTTAATCGCCTTAGTCTGCGCAGAACCACCAACGCGAGATACCGAGATACCTACGTTGATAGCTGGGCGAACACCAGCATTGAAAAGATCGGTTTCAAGGAAGCACTGACCGTCGGTAATAGAAATTACGTTGGTAGGAATGAATGCAGAAACGTCATTTCCCTTTGTTTCGATAATTGGTAGACCGGTCATTGAACCGCCACCTAATTCATCTGAAAGCTTTGCACAACGCTCTAGTAGGCGTGAGTGTAAGTAGAAAACGTCTCCTGGATAAGCTTCGCGGCCCGGTGGGCGACGTAGCAATAGCGATACTGAACGATAAGCCTCAGCTTGCTTTGAAAGATCATCAAAAATAATTAGAACATGCTCGCCCTTGTACATCCAGTGCTGACCGATTGAAGATCCGGTGTATGGCGCTAGGTACTTGAAGCCTGCTGGGTCTGATGCAGGAGAAGCAACGATTGTTGTGTACTCCATAGCGCCAGCTTCTTCTAGCGCTCCCTTTACGGAAGCAATAGTTGAACCCTTTTGTCCGATAGCAACATAAATACATTTAACTTGCTTCTTTGGATCGCCACTCTTCCAGTTTTCTTTCTGGTTGATAATGGTGTCGATTGCAATTGCAGTCTTACCAGTCTGGCGGTCACCAATAATTAGCTGACGCTGTCCACGACCAATAGCAGTCATCGCGTCGATTGCCTTAATACCAGTTTGTAGTGGTTCTTTAACTGGTTGGCGTTGTACTACTGAAGGTGCCTGAATTTCCAACGCACGTTGTGCTTCAGCCTTGATCTCACCCTTGCCATCAATTGGACGACCAAGTGGATCAACTACGCGACCAAGGAAGCCATCGCCAACAGGTACGGAGAGAATCTCACCTGTGCGACTTACGCTTGTGCCTTCTTCAATTCCACCGTACTCACCGAGAATAACTACACCGATCTCGCGCACATCGAGGTTAAGCGCCAATCCCAAAGTACCGTTTTCGAACTTAAGAAGTTCGTTGGTCATTGTTGAAGGTAGACCTTCAACACGAGCGATTCCATCGCCAGCTTGGGTTACGGTGCCGATCTCATCGCGTGCTGCAGCACCCGGGTTGTAAGAGGCAACATGCTTTGCAAGCGCGTCGCGAATCTCTTCGGGCCGGATCGTGAGTTCCGCCATCTTTCTCTCCTTCAACTAATTCAAAGCCACGTTATGTGAACTCTGAAACCTGTATTTAACCGACAAGCGCTTGGCTTGCCTGTGCCAATCTATTAACAATTGTTCCGTCGATAACTTCATCACCAAATCGAATGGCTACCCCACCTAGAACAGATGGATCGATTTCGATATTTAGATGAACTGGTTGCCCGATTTGCTTTGTGAGCGAATCAGTTAACTTCTTCTTTTGAACATCAGAAAGTGCCACGCTTGAACGTACATGTGCATTTACGCGGTTTCGGCGGGCGGTTACAGCATGTGAATAGGCAGAAATTGTCTTTTCAATGCTGCGGGAGCGACGACCTTCAACGCTATGAGAGAGAAGGGCGTTACTAAAAGTTGAGAACTTCGAGCCAAAAATACTCTTAAGAAGTTCTTGCTTGCGAACTACTGAGTCTTGGGTATTACTCAGCGCTTGGCGAAGATCTTGGTTTTCAAGAACAATCTTTGAAAAAGAGAAGATTTCACTTTGAACTTGATCTAATGAATCAGAAATATTGGCAGCTGATGCTTCGGCCTCGACAGCTAGTTGTTCAACTGCATCTGCAAGCTCTGCCGGGTTAGACCAACGCAGCGATACCGCTGAGGTCAGTAGTGCCAAAGTGGCTGCACCCACTGATTTCTTAAATAGATCAGAAATTAATTCAGCCTTCGATGCAGAATCACGCGCTGGATCAGTAAGTGCGCGACGAAGTCCGGTTGAGGAATCTAAGGCAACAAGAACTGCAAATAGGTCGTTAGAAATGGCAGAGCAGTCGGCAGCAGAAAGGCCCTTGAGCTTTTCATCTAACACGGCGCGAGCACCGGTTAGTGACTGACGACTACTTCCACCTAGAACGATCATTACTTGCTCTTCTCCAAATCATCTAAGAAGCGGTCAACAATTCGTGATTGTCGAACCTGGTCATCTAACGCTTCTCCAACAATCTTTGAAGCAAGGTTTGTTGCAAGAGTTCCAACTTCAGAGCGAAGAGAGGTGATCGCCTGTTGGCGTTCAGCTTCGATCGAAGCAGCTGCTGCGGCGGTAATGCGAGCGGCTTCTTCTTGGGCTTTGCCACGTAGATCTTCAATAATTGCCGCGCCTTGAACACGAGCCTCTTCGCGAATTTTCTGCGCTTCGGTACGTGCTTCGCTGAGTTGTACGGTGTACTTCTCTAAAGCGATTTCAGCATCGCGTTGTGCTTTCTCTGCCTTTTCCATTCCGCCTTGAATTGCCTCGGTGCGCGCCGCAAATGCTTTTTCAAACATTGGCACAACTTTGGACTTAAGGACAAGGAAGAGCAGGCTGAAGGCAATAAAGCCAACAATCAGCTCGGCAGTATGCGGGATTAGCGGATTAGCCGCTGCCTCCGCTGCTGTAGTGCGAAAGCTCATGGTTAGAGAACGAAAGCTAGAACGAGACCGAATAGCGCCAAAGCTTCAGCAAGAGCGAAGCCAAGGAATGCGATTGGTTGTAGGACTGAACGTGCTTCTGGTTGACGAGCTACACCGCTGATGTATGCGGCGAAGATCATTCCTGTTGCAATTGCAGGTCCGATAGCTGACAGGCCATAACCGACCAGGTTGAGTGTGCCTTTCATTGTGTTGCCTTTCTGTTCGTTTTACTTATTGACGGGTGTCAAGAAGTTTTTTGTTAAAGCTTGGTACTACTTAGTGCTCGTCTGAAAGTGCTCCTGCGATAAAGAGCGCTGTGAGAAGAGTAAAGATGTAAGCCTGAAGGCATTGGACCATGAACTCAAAGAAGGTCATTCCAATTCCAAAAGCAAAGGCAAAGGGAGCAATAATCTTTAGACCAATTACTCCGCGAATCAAGTGGTCGCCACCCATGATGAATACCAATAGGAGTAAGTGACCTGCAAACATATTTGCGAAGAGTCGAAGTGAAAGTGTTAGTGGGCGAACTAAGAAGAAGGTTGCAACTTCGATTGGTGTTAGAAGAATATAAACAGCCTTTGGAACTCCGGGCATAAATGCAATGCCCTTTAGATACTTTCCAAGTCCCTGCTTCTTAATTCCAACCCAGTGAAAGATCACAAAAGAGAAGAGTGCAAGGACGTAAGGGAATGAGACATGGGACATCGCCGGGAATTGCAAGAGTGGAATAATTCCAAAAACGTTATTTGTCAGGATGAAAGTAAATAGCGTGAAAAGAAATGGTACAAAACGCATGAATTCATGGCCGATGATTTCTTCGCCAATACTGTTGCGTACAAAGCCGTAAATTGATTCGCCAGCAAATTGCAGCTTGGTTGGAACAACTAGCGCCTTACGAGAGGCGACGATAAAAAATGATGAAATCAAGAGTACAGATAGAACTACTAAGAAGATTGGCTTTGTTGTGTATGCGTTGTCACCAAATACTGGCGGAAGATTAAAGTCGGCTGTGCTAGGTGGGACGAAGCCCTCACCACTACCGAACGCAAAGCGCACAGAAACTCCTATTGCTATCTAGTCTTGCTGATCTTTGGGAAGACGGCGTAACACTATTAGGACGAGGGCAAAATCCAAAACTCGAAGGGCCAAGAGGCCCGCCTGCCCGTGCGGATTTTGGGCAGTCCAAAAGGTGCTTTTAATTACTCCCGGCCGAAGCGCAGCCAGACGAGGTAGAGCGAGGCGCCAGCGCCCAATACCAGGCCGCCTAGCAAGAAGAACCCTGTATTTAGCCACTTATCAAGGGCCCAGCCAATTCCGCCCCAAATGATTAATCCGGAAAGTAGATAGCCAAAGATCGACCAGAGTGCGCCCTCTTCATTTCCTGCCATTTACTTTGCCCCTTTACTCAGATTTCTTAGGATCAGTTTTCGTAGGATCAGTGACGCCATTTTGCGGCAAAACAAGGGTAATGCGCAACTTTAGAAAAGCTCGAATCTCACCAAAGAGCCAGGCGGCGGTAATTGCAAGTGCGCTGGTGGCGAAAGAGCCTCTATCTACACTTTGCGGCGAAGTTGTTTTTGTTACGACAAGAAGAAAAGCACCCATCAACACCACTTTTGCGAAATATGAAAACATCGCCAGCGCCATCGTGACCATCGGATCTAAATCTTTAGAAATTTTGGCAACGATTAGGTGAACCGAGAAGAAGAGAATGACGGTCACAGAACCTAGAAGTGCGCCCCACAATCCTGAGGTGTGGCGTATCAATGTTGAACCAATTATCGCAACGACTGCAACTGCGCTAGCTGGAATTAGTGCTCCCCGCCAAAGTTGCTCTTCAGAATTACTCATACTCGAGCCCAATTCTCTTTCACCATTAAGTACGCTCCGCCCATAATGAGAAGTGCAACTAACGTTGCAACCCAAAGTGGTGTGAATGCAGCAACGACTGGAGGAATCGCAAACATAGCAGTGAATACATAAAGAATGAAGGTCGTTCTACGATGGGTATTTCCCATCTTTAATAACTGATGGTGCAAGTGTTCACTATCGGCGGCAAATGGTGAGCGCCCAGCTTTAACCCGACGAAAAATTGCCAAAACTAAATCTATTAGTGGAATTGCCAGAATCGTAAATGGAAGAAGTAGCGGTAGTAAGGCAGTTCCCGATCCACGATCGGTAACCGCATTGGCATCGATCTGACCAGTCAAGGTAATTGCCGCAGCTGAAAGTAATAGCCCCAAAAACATCGCGCCAGAGTCCCCCATGAATATACGAGCCGGATGGTAGTTGTGTGGCAAGAATCCCACGCACATCCCTATAAGGACTGCAGTAATTAACGATGGAGCACCAGCACGGCTAAAGCCATTTATAACCGCAAGAAGATAGGAATATGCAAAGAACGAACCAGCGCAAATTGCCACAATTCCCGTTGCTAGCCCATCAAGGCCATCTACGAAATTCACTGCATTGATAACCACCATTACAAAGAGAATCGTTAAAAGTTGGCCGATACTTGGCGGCAATGTATAAATACCATTTATCGGCAACCAAAGGATCTGAACGCCATGCAACAACAAGATTCCTGCTGCAACGGCTTGTCCCGCAAATTTAGTTATCGAATCTAAGTCATAGCGGTCATCGATTGCGCCAAGGAGCATAATGAATGTTCCGGCAAGGAAAATTCCAGTAGCTTCTCGGCCAAAAGATTTTCCAACAAGAGGCAAGTGATTTACCACCAAGAAGGTTAGTGACATTGCAATCCACATTGAAAGCCCGCCCCAACGTGGGGTGATCTCAGTATGTATATCGCGCTTTCGAACATGCATAAAAGCGCCCGAGTTCATCGCTAGTTTTTTGATAAAAGGCGTTATTAAAAAACAGAGCGCTGCCGAAAGAGCGATCGTAAGAAGATATTCGCGCACTAGCCGATTACCAAATTAATTTGGATAGACCGGGAACTCATTGCAAAGGTTCTTAACTTCGCTCCGGATTTGTGCTGCTTTTCCTTCATCGCCACCATCTTTAATCGCACGTGCGATTAGATCCGCAATTTCCCGCATTTGCGGCTTGCCCATACCTTGCGTTGTTGTGGCTGGTGAGCCAACGCGAATTCCGCTCGTGACTGCTGGAGACTCTGGATCATAAGGAATTGAATTCTTATTTAATGTAATTCCGGAATTTCCACAGCGCTCATCAGCAACTTTTCCATTGACACCGGTAGCGCGAATATCAATAAGCGCCAAGTGAGTCTGAGTACCGCCAGAAACTGCGCGCATCCCATGGTCTGTGAGGCCCGCTGCTAATTCTTGGGCATTTTCAATAACTTTCTTGGCGTAGCTTTGATAGGCCGGTGTAGCAGCCTCTTTGAGTGCAACAGCCTTTGCTGCAACGTTACTCATGATTGGACCGCCTTGCATGCCTGGAAAGACTGCTTTATCTAGGGCCGCTGCATGTTCTGCCTTGGAAAGAATCATTCCGCCACGAGGGCCACGCAAAACTTTGTGGGTTGTGAATGAGACGACGTCAGCGTATGGAACTGGGGATGGAATTGCTTTACCAGCGACTAGTCCAATGAAGTGCGCAGCATCAACCCACATGATCGCGCCAACTTCATCACAAATAGCACGGACCTTTTCAAAATCAATCAAACTTGGATAAGCCGTGGCACCAGAACAAATCATCTTTGGCTTATTTGCAATCGCTAAATCACGAAGCTCGTCATAATCAATTAATTCGTTATCTTGGCGAACTCCATAGGAAACAATGTTGAACCATTTTCCAGAGAAATTAACTTTTGAGCCATGCGTTAGGTGCCCACCATGAGGCAGTGACATGGCAAGGACGGTATCTCCCGGCTTGGTGAATGCTTGATATACAGCAACATTTGCTGAAGCTCCTGAGTGGGGCTGTAGGTTTGCATGTTCTGCGCCGAATAAACTCTTTGCGCGATCAATTCCAATTACTTCTACCTTATCGACCTCTTCGCAGCCACCGTAGTAACGCTTACCTGGATAACCTTCAGCATATTTATTTGAAAGAGTTGAGCCCATCGCAGCCAAGACCGAAGAGGATGTGAAATTTTCACTTGCGATGAGTTGCAGTCCATTTCGCTGACGCTCGAGTTCACTTAGTAACAGCGCGGCAATATCTGGATCTTGTGCTTGAAGGGCGCCAAAATCTGGGCCGTAATAGGTTTCGTTGGACATGGCTTAAGCCTATTAGGCGATTGGGAGAATTGTGGGCGCGACCTTCCCAAGTTCGGCAACTGTGAGCGCTCCAACACGAACCACTTCTAGCTTTGGAGCGCTGGCGCTTCCACTTTGACGAATCACAGTTGAGAGCGCACCGGCGCTAAGTTCTCCACGATCTAGATATAGATCAACATCGGTAATCAAAGCGGAAATTTGATCAAGGTTTCTTGCGGGGGCGCCACCGGTTACTGCCGCAGATGCAATTGCTAGGGGGCCACTGTTTTCAAGAACTTTTAATAAGAATTCTTCCTCGGGAACACGAACTGCAAACTCAGATAACGCGCCACCGTCTCCAAGATCCCAATTAAGTGCCGAGTTTGGCTGCAATAAAACTGAAAGTAATCCAGGCCAAAATTCCTTGGTAATTTCACTTAATTCTGGTGAAATGAATTGTGCGATTCCACTTAAAGTAGCGGGCGATGAAATAGCAACCTGTGCCGCAACACCTATTTGGTCGCCACGTAATTCATGAAGTTTTTGAACTGCAGTTGGATTAAATGCATCACAGGCATAGATATAACTGCTCTCGAGTGGGGCGACTACTACCTCTCCACTTTGCAATGCTCGTAGAACTTGCTCTATAGCAATATCAACTGCGCCAGCCTCTAGCGAATTTAGATCTATTACTTCAGCCATGAATAAGACCTAGTTTTTCAATAGCCTGCGCAATAGCGCCATCAACCATCGCATGAATTGAAGTACCCTCAGGTAAATAATCTTCCGAAATAATCTCCCCGCGTTCGTGTATCGCGCTAACTAAATCGCCACGACTAAATGGAATAACAGTATTGATCTCAACCCTTGGCCGTGGGAGTGAACTCTCAATAGCCTTTAGGAGAGTGTCAATGCCAAATCCGGTTCGGGCTGAAAAGGCGAAACTATTTGGCTCTTGGCGAAGAAGCTGCATGATTGTTTCGGGAGGTGCGATGTCAGCCTTATTGATGGCGATAATTTCAGTGATATCTCCCCCACCAATCTCATTTATGACTTCGCGAACTGCGCTTATTTGGCCAAAAGGATCCGGATGTGAGCCATCAACTACGTGGACGATTAAATCTGAGAGTGAGACCTCTTCCAAGGTAGATTTGAAAGCTTCAACCAATTGGTGCGGCAAATGACGCACAAAACCGACCGTGTCAGAGAGCGTGTAAATACGTCCATCTGATGAAGTTGCCTTACGTACTGTTGGATCCAAGGTTGCAAAGAGCGCATTTTCTACCAATACGCCCGCATTTGTAAGTCGATTCATCAAAGAAGATTTACCAGCATTTGTATAACCTGCAATTGCCACTGATGGAATATTATTTTTACGACGTTCCTGGCGCTTTGTGTCACGTGCCGTCTTCATCTCTTTAATTTCACGGCGTAACTTTGCCATCTTGTCATTGATGCGACGTCTATCAGTCTCGATCTTTGTTTCACCTGGGCCACGGCCACCAATTCCACCGGCCTGGCGAGAAAGTGAATCACCCCAACCACGAAGGCGTGGAAGCAAATAACTCATCTGAGCTAATTCAACTTGGGCCTTACCTTCTCGACTCTTTGCATGCTGTGCAAAGATATCCAGAATCAATGCGGTTCTATCAATAACTTTAACTTTGCTCTTCTTTTCGAGGTTTCGAAGTTGGGCAGGTGAAAGTTCACCATCACAAACAACGGTATCTGCGCCAGTTGCAACAACAGATCTGCGAAGTTCTTCAACCTTTCCAGATCCAATAAAAGTTGCTGGATCGGCTTTATCGCGCCGTTGAATTAAGCCATCCATAACTTCTGAGCCAGCAGTTTCGGCCAACGCCGCTAATTCCTTTAACGAATTCTCGGCATCAAGTGCCGTACCGTCCGTCCAAACTCCGACCAAAATAACTTTTTCAAGTCTTAACTGGCGGTATTCCGCATCAGAAATATCTTCTAGCTCTGTCGAGAGCCCCGCAACTCTTCGCAGGGCCTGGCGGTCTTGCAGATCAGCTTGATTGGCCTCCCAATCTTCCTGCTTGTTCTCGGCGGCATCAAAATCGGCTGCAGCGCGGGCAGAGTCGGCAATTAATTGATCAATATCAAATTTATCGAATTCATCAGATTCGCGAGTCAAAGGTATTTACTCAAATCATGATCTTCAATTAGAACTGCTGGACCCGACAATGTCGCATTGCTGTGACCATCAATTTCCACAACTAGTCGGCCCCCGGGTGGATTAATTACCCACTTGATTGGAAGGGACTTACCCTTTTTCAAAGTAGCAGCAAGTGCTACTGCACAGGTTCCAGTGCCGCAAGATTGTGTTTCACCAGATCCACGTTCATGAACGCGCATCTTTAACTCACCGTTTGGTAGAAATTCAACGAATTCAACATTTACTCCATCTGGATATTCATCCTCTGGAGTAACAACTGGCGGGATTGTTAAATCCCCTACTTCAGCAAGATCATCAACAAAGACCACAGCATGTGGGTTACCGGTATTTATGTTGTAGCCGCTCCAACTCTTCCCATTTGCTGAAGCTGTGATCTCCCCATAAATCTCCTCTACCTTCCCAAGATTTACCGAGATATCTTCAATTTCTGGTACTGCTAGATACTTCATCCCATCACGAGTATTGATCGGAAAGATGCCAGATGGCTGATGACCACGTTCCACTAAGTAACGAGCCATCACGCGAATTCCATTTCCACACATCTCTGCTATTGAACCATCTGAATTTCGATAATCCATAAACCACTTGCCATCTACTTTGGTAATTCGAATTGTTCCATCGGCGCCGATACCAGTCTGGCGATTACAGATTCTAGAAACCTGTTCAGCACTTAATTCATTTTCATTATTTGGATCGAAGGTGAGTACAAAATCATTGTGGGTTCCGTGACCATAGGTCCCAATCAAGGTTTCGCTCATGCTTTGAGAATAGCGGGAAGTATGATTGCCAGGCGATCTGAAACTGGGGCAGGATTTAGCCAACTTATTCGCTCATCACGCGAGAACCAGGTTTCTTGCCGGCGTGCATATTGCCGGGTTGCCCGGGCAGTATCTTCTTTAGCCAAAGCCTCGTTCATCTCCCCATGCTTCATCCGAACAATTTGGGCATATCCGATTGCCGCCTGAGCGGTTTTACCTTCTAACAAACCATCGTTGATTAGAGTCTCAACTTCATCCACAAAGCCGGCTTGCCACATTTTTTCAACTCTGGCATCAATACGAGTATCTAGCGTCTGGCGCTCCATAACCAATCCAAATTGCAAAGCGTTCGGGAATCTGGTGGAATCTTTTCTAGGAAGGGTTGCTGTAAATGGTTGGCCTGTAATTTCAATAACTTCCAAGGCTCGAATAACCCGACGAACATTCTCTTTTGGTATCGCTAAGGCTGCAGCAGGATCTAATTTTGCAAGTCGCTGGTGCATCGCGTCATTGCCAAGTTTTTCTGCTTCATCGGTAATTTTTTGGCGGACGATTGGGTCAGTCTCTGGAAAAACTAGTTCATCCAATATCGCTTTTATATATAACCCAGTTCCCCCAACGACTACCGCAGATAGGCCGCGAGAATTAATCTCATCTATCTTTGCCCGAGCTATCTCTTGGTACCACGAGACTGTTACATCCTCATTTACCTTAACTTCATCAAGTAAGTGGTGTGGAATACCTTTGCGCTCTTCTATCGATAACTTTGCTGTACCAATATCCATACCCTTATAGAGTTGCATGGAATCAGCGTTAACAATTTCGCCGCCTATTTCTTTTGCAACTGCTACTGCTAAATCACTTTTGCCAGTGGCAGTTGCCCCGCAAATTACAATTAACTTTGCTGGCACTTAAGAGCGAGCCTTTAATTGAGCCAGAGTTGGCATGCCAACCATGATCCCTTTACTTCCAACTTCTTGAGTTCGCGCTTGGGTTGCATCGCCGCCCTTTGTTTTGCGAATCGAAATATGCAGCTCTTCGGCCAAAATAAAGTTCGGTGAGGCCTTTGTAATTTTAGAAACTACCGCATCCCCGGGGCGAGGTGCATTGGCTGGATCAACCATGAAATGTGCCAATCGGAAATCTTTAGTTCGACCTGTCATTCTTGATTGCTCACCATCATGTCGGCCTTCATAATCGGCAACCAAAATCTCTTGTTCGGTGCCAACAACTTGGCTATTAACTTCATGGGAGATCTCTTGTTGTAATTTATGTAGCGCGTCGTATCGCTCTTTCATAACTGAATCTGAAATTTGGCCATCCATGGTTGCAGCTGGAGTTCCGGGGCGCTTTGAGTATTGGAAGGTATATGCCGCGAGGAACTTTGCTTGGCGGGCAATATCCATTGTGGCTTGGAAATCTTCATCACTCTCACCAGGAAAACCGACGATGATGTCGGTAGTTATTGTGGAGTTAGGTATGGCAGTGCGCACCTTCTCAATAATTCCGAGATATTTATCGCTTCGATATGAGCGGCGCATTGATTGCAAAATTCGATCCGAACCAGATTGCAACGGCATATGCAGGTGTGGCATGACATTTGGCGTTTGGGCCATCGCTTCAATTACATCATCAGTGAAATCTCTTGGGTGCGGTGACATGAAGCGAACTCGCTCAAGTCCATCGACTTTGCCGCATTCGCGAAGTAACTTGCCAAAGGCAAATTTGTCTCCGAATTCAACGCCATATGCATTTACATTTTGCCCAAGCAAGGTAATTTCAATTACGCCTTGATCTACCAGGGCGCGAACTTCGCTCAAAATATCTTGTGCTGGGCGATCTTTCTCAACCCCGCGAAGTGAAGGCACGATGCAGAATGTGCAGGTGTTATTACACCCAACCGAAACTGAAACCCAAGCGCTAAATGCCGAATGCCTTCTCGCTGGGAGGGTCGATGGGAAATGTTCAAGAGATTCTTTGATCTCAACTTGGGACTCTTCTTCAATTCGGGCCCGCTCAAGAAGCGTTGGAAGTGATCCAATATTGTGAGTTCCAAAGACGACATCAACATATGGCGCACGCTTAATAATTGAATCTTGGTCTTTCTGGGCCATGCAACCGCCAACGGCTATTTGAAAGTTTGGATCGCTCTTCTTGCGTGGCGCTAAGAAAGAGAGGTTTCCATAAAGTTTATTGTCAGCATTTTCTCTTACAGCGCAAGTATTAAATACAACAAGATCTGGGTCGGATCCTTCAAGGGCTTGTACGTAGCCTGCTTCAAGTAATAAGCCCGAGATTCGCTCGGTGTCGTGGGCATTCATCTGACAGCCATAGGTCTCGACAACAAAAGATCGGCTATTCACGCGCCAATCTTAGTCGGAGTCGGTGTGGAGCAACTCCCGCATAATTCGTCCAGTAATTGAATGGCTAAAGCCTTTACGAGAGAGAACGCCATGAACTCGGCGATAGATAACTTCAGGATCTAGGTGCGAGCAAGATCGATACTTTCGCTCGGCCAAGGTATAGGCCATCTGGTATTCATCTTCATCATCGATTTTCTCGATTGTTTCCTCAATGATGTCTTGGGCAACTCCTTTTACGCGAAGCTCTTGGGCGATAACGCGCTTTGATAATTTCTTCTGGCGCTGGCGAGACTCACTCCAAATTTGGGCAAACTCGAGATCATTTAATAACCCTTGGAGTTCTAATTCATCTAAGACAATTACTGCCATCTCTTCATCCACGCCACGCTTTTTCAAGTGGGCATGGAGCTCAGCCCTACTCTTTGCCCGAGGCGCTAGCGCATAAAACGCAACATCCTTGGCGTAAGAGTAGGGATCAGCTTCTACTACTTTTTCCTTACTGATTAGAACTCAACCTCGGCAGTTGCTTCATCAATTGCTGCAACTAGCTCGGCATCAACCACGACTGGAACATAGTGTTCGCGAATCTTGGTCTCGATATCGTTTGCTAGATCTGGGTTATCGATCAGGAAGTTACGAGAGTTCTCTTTTCCTTGACCGAGTTGGTCACCGTTATAGGTGTACCAAGCGCCAGATTTATTAACGATACCAATCTCAACGCCAAGGTCGATTAGTGAGCCTTCGCGAGAAATTCCGGTGCCGTAGATAATGTCGAATTCAGCTTGCTTGAATGGTGGGGCCATCTTGTTCTTAACAACCTTGACGCGAGTACGGTTTCCAACCGCATCTTGGCCATCCTTAAGGGTTTCGATACGACGAACATCAAGGCGAACTGAGGCGTAGAACTTGAGTGCCTTACCACCGGTTGTTGTCTCGGGAGTTCCGAAGAAGACACCGATCTTGTCGCGAAGCTGGTTGATGAAGATCGCAGTTGTATTTGATTGGTGTAGCGCACCTGTCATCTTTCGTAGCGCTTGTGACATCAAACGAGCTTGTAGACCCATATGTGAGTCACCCATCTCGCCTTCAATTTCGGCGCGAGGTGTAAGTGCGGCAACTGAGTCAACAACGATGATATCTAGTGCGCCAGAGCGAACCAACATATCCATGATCTCAAGTGCTTGTTCTCCGGTATCTGGTTGTGAAACTAGGAGCGCATCAATATCAACGCCAAGTTTGCGGGCATACTCTGGATCAAGTGCGTGCTCAGCATCGATAAAGGCTGCGATACCGCCAGCGCGTTGGGCATTTGCAATTGCATGCAGCGCAACAGTTGTCTTACCTGAAGATTCAGGTCCATAAATTTCAACGACGCGACCACGAGGTAGTCCGCCAATTCCAAGTGCAATATCCAATGCAACAGATCCTGTTGGGATAACTTCTTGGATTACTGGGCCACGTTCGCCCATCTTCATTACCGATCCCTTGCCGAACTGACGTTCGATTTGGGCGAGTGCGCTATCAAGCGCTTTGCTGCGGTCTGAGCTTGCTTTCTCAGCCTGTTTTTCTGTTGGCTCTTTAGCCATTTGTATGACCTTTCATCGATCGTTAGTTACGGTCCTGAAGGTACGGAATACCACCGACGGCTGAGCTCTCGCTCTAGCGGAAGTGTGGAACCGCTCAGGTTGGGCATATCCACCCGATTAGGTGAATAGATGAAGGGTACCCGAACAGGTGTTCGAACAGCAACTATCGGCAAATGACACGCCGATTGGCCTTATCTAAATTTGAGGGGCATCTCAGGATGGTGTTTAACAACGGCCCGCCAGATATCTCCCGGCTCCTGACCAATATCTAAGGCTTGATTGACGGTTACTCCCCCAAGTTCAGCCAAGACTGTGTCCTGCGAGAAAGTTTCGGGATCTGGAAAGTAATCTTTTATTCGAGAACGAAGTTCAGTGATTCGCATTAATTATGAAAGTACTCGAGCTAATTGGTCGGCTTGATGGCGAGATTGCGATTCAGAAAGTGGCGCACCAATTTGAGAGATCAACCACTGCAATATTAAGTCGCCATTTAGTTGGCCAAAAACTTTGCTCGCAAGTTCGGTGGCCAGCGCCCACATTGGATGTTCGCTCTTAGTTACAAAATGGGCAATATCTTCGGGGTCGGTCTCGACCATCTTGCGAAGTGCCAGGTCGGTTGAGATATCCCTTGAAAGAGCAAAGAGTGCATCCTTTGGGCTTGGCTGCTTCTTTGCCAAAGTTGCGAGGCGGTTTATCTCTGATTCCAAGAGCGAGAGCATCATCTCTTCTTTATCAGCGAAGTGGTTATAAACCGTGGCTCTTGATACCTGGGCTCGGGCTGAAATATCAACCATATTGGATTCGTAAGTGCCAACTTCGGCGATTACGATTTTTGCGCCACTAAGGATTGCACTTCTGGAGCGTTGCTCTGGAGCCATGAAAGTTGGAGGACCGCTAGCTTGAAGCTAAGCGGCGTCTTCTACTACAGAAAGTGTTGGGGCTTCACTCGCCTTAAGTTGTAGTGAGATATCTGCTATTACTGCAGAGAGCTGTAGTTCTAACGCAGCGCAGATTGAATTCAAAAGTTCGGAAGAGGCTTCCTTTTGCCCACGCTCTACCTCGGAGAGATAACCCAGAGAGACGCGTGCGCCTTTAGCGACATCGCGAAGGGTGCGACCTTGGGCAACGCGAGCGCTGCGCAGGGTGCTACCGATATGGGTACGAAGGAGAGTCACGGGATAAGGATACGCGAAAAAGTGGCAAGTGCGCTTTGAATTGTGTCGCGTCGGATCGTGGCGCGGTCGCCCGCTAGCGACAAGGCAACGGTTACCGTGGATTTCTTTGATGCAATTGCGATCCAAACCGTTCCGGCTGATTGACCATAAGCCTTGCCTGGCCCAGCCACCCCGGTCGTTGAAATTGCATAGTCAGATTTAAATTGTTCACGTACTGACTCGGCCATTTCCTTGGCAACCTCTTCAGATACTGCCGTGTGCTTTGATAATAGGCGCTTTGGTATTTCTAAAAACTTTACTTTGCTGGAATCGCTATAGGTAACAAATCCCCCTAGAAATACTTCGGAGGACCCAGCCACACTTGTGATTGATTCGGCTAAGCCGCCACCAGTGATTGATTCAGCGCTCGCTAGAGTCAGACCTTTTTTCTTTAAGGTCTTTACGACAGATTCTTCCAGAGTTGCTTTCTTCATTTCTTTAGCGCCTTATAGAAGTAGTCAAAGCCAGTTACAACTGTGAGAAGAATTGCCACGGCCATAAACCCATCACGTGGAATATGAAGCCAGCTTGGAAGGGGCAAGATATAAAACCCAACGCCAAAACCTTGGAACATCGCCTTTAACTTTCCACCTTTGCTTGCTGGAATTACTCCGCCACGAATAACCAAAATACGTAATAAGGTCACGGCAATTTCGCGGGCCAATATCAAAAGCGTTACCCACCACCAGAGCTTTCCCTGAATTGAAAGTCCGACCATGGCTGTTCCTATGGCGAGTTTGTCGGCAACTGGATCTAGAAAGGTTCCAAAACTGGTTACTTGCTTTCTGGCTCGTGCAATTTTGCCATCAGCAAAATCTGTCAGGCCGATCAGGAAAAAACCAACCCAAGCGATGATCCGCCAAGTGTTGTCTTCCCCACCGTTCTTAAAAAGTGCATATGCCGCAAGTGGCGTAGCTAGTACCCGCAAAATAGTTAGCGAGTTTGGAAGGTTAGGCAGGTTTAGTCGTTTCATAATTTTAAATTGGTGTTGCGACCAAATCTACGCCAGCTACATCAGTAACCACTGCATCGACATATTCTCCGACCTTATATTTTGCCCGGCCTTGAATAAATGTTGAGCTATCTACTTCTGGGCCTTGGTGCTCGGCGCGACCTTCTTGTAATTCCTCATCCTCGATTAGTACTCGAACCCGCTGCCCAATTCGCTCTTCCGAACGTTGCATAAGAAGTTCATCAACAAGGGATGAGAGCTGTTCGACCCGAGAGTTAATTACATTTTGGTCAATCTTATTTTCTAAGGTCAACGCCTCGGTCTTATCCTCATCAGAATAGCCAAAAATACCGATCGCATCTAAGCGGGCCGCAGAGATAAAGGAGACCAATTCTTCAAACTCTTCTTGGGTTTCACCCGGGAATCCCACGATGAAATTCGAGCGAATTCCGGCTTCTGGCGCCAAGGCTCTGATTTGGGCAAGTAGGTGAAGGAATGATTCAGTATCGCCAAAGCGGCGCATTCTTCGCAGAACCGTACCGCTAGCATGTTGGAACGAAAGATCAAAGTACGGCATAACTTTTGGAACAGAGATCATGGCTTGTAAAAGCGAAGGGCGCATCTCGGCTGGTTGTAGATATGAGAGACGAATACGTTCGATACCCTCAATTTTTGATAGCTCAGGCAACATGTTCTCTAGGACCTGCATATCGCGAAAATCTTTTCCATACGAAGTTGTATTTTCGCTAACTAGGAAAATCTCGGAGGCTTCTTCACTTGCTAACCACTTGGCTTCTTCAATAATTTCAGTTGGGCGCCGTGAGACAAAGGAGCCACGGAACATTGGAATGGCACAGAAGGAGCATCTGCGGTCGCAGCCAGAAGCAATCTTTAGCGATGCAATTGGAGTTCGCTCTAGGCGCTTTCTAAAGCGAGTCTCGCGGACAATTGCCGATTGGCGATCCGCTGGGGCGAGCGGTAAAAGTGTTCGGCGATCCTTGGGAGTGTGAGCCTCTATCGAACCGCCCGCAATTATGGTGCGCAAACGGTTTGAAATATCTTGATAGTCATCAAAACCCAATATTGCATCAGCCTCTGGAAGCGCCTGCGAAAGTTCTTTGCCATATCGCTCTGCCATGCATCCAACGGCAACAACGGCCTGCGTAGTTCCATTTCCCTTTAAGGAATGTGCTTCAAGAAGCGCATCAACTGAATCCTTCTTTGCACTTTCAATAAAGCCACATGTATTTACAACTGCAACCTGCGCTAGCGCGGGATCGTCAACTAAAGTCCAACCATCGGCCGCTAGGCGACCGGCTAATTCTTCAGAGTCAACATCATTTCGGGCACAGCCAAGAGTGACCAGAGCAACAGTTCTGGATTTCTTATCATCAGTTATAGCGCCCATGGGGAGACACTCTACTAGTTGGGGTTAGGC
>CANBVR010000019.1 GCA_947372965.1 Actinomycetota bacterium | reverse complement strand
TTGGAGTAAATAGTCGCAACTTGAAGACTCTTGAAGTTGATTCTGGCGCCTTTGATCTACTGATCCCACTTATTCCAACAGATCGCCTTAAGGTGGCGGAATCTGGAATTGCAACGAGATTAGACGTGGCTCACATTGAGTCGCTCGGGACCGATGCCATCCTCGTCGGTGAGACCTTAGTTAAGGCGAAGAATCCTAAGATTGGAATCGCCGAACTTCTCGGAACGCAATTTTCCTAGATCTTCCTAGATCTCCCTAGATCTTCCTATATCTTCCTAGATGAAAGCCTCCCGCTAGTATTACCCGGTGATTGAAAACTTCCTCGGCCACTTTGGTCCTTATGGCGGGCGTTTTGTTCCTGAGGCCTTGATAAATGCTCTTGAAGAATTAACTCTTGCTCATGAATCAGCAAAGAGCGATCCTAAATTTCAACGTGAATTGAGTGAACTTCACCGAACATATACCGGGCGACCAAGCATTATTACTGAGGTCAAACGCTTTGCTGAACATGCTGGCGGAGCACGAATCTTCTTAAAACGTGAAGATTTAAACCACACGGGAAGTCATAAAATAAATAACGTATTAGGTCAAGCGCTACTTACTAAGCGAATGGGTAAGAAGCGAATAATTGCCGAGACCGGAGCGGGCCAACATGGTGTTGCATCTGCAACTGCCGCAGCTCTTATGGGACTCGAATGTGTGGTTTACATGGGAGAAGAAGATACAAAGCGTCAATCCTTAAACGTCGCGCGAATGAAATTACTTGGTGCAGAAGTTGTTCCCGTAACTCAAGGATCTAAAACGCTCAAGGATGCAATTAACGAAGCGATGCGTGACTGGGTTACAAACGTTGAGACTACTCATTACTTATTAGGAACTGTGGCTGGCCCACATCCATTTCCAACAATGGTTAGAGATTTTCATCGAGTGATCGGGGTAGAAGCCAGAGCACAGATGCTCGAAGAGGTTGGTCGCTTGCCTGACGCAGTTTTGGCTTGTGTCGGTGGTGGCTCAAATGCAATTGGAATTTTCCATCCTTTTATCGATGATAAAGAAGTTCGTCTGATTGGACTTGAAGCAGGGGGAAGTGGTGTTGCAAGCGGTAAGCATGCAGCCACTATTTCAGGTGGTACGCCTGGAGTTCTCCACGGAACTCGTACTTATGTCCTGCAAGATGAAAATGGTCAGACCGTTGAATCACATTCAATTTCTGCGGGGTTAGATTATCCGGGAGTTGGCCCAGAACATGCCTACTTAAATGACATCGGTCGTGCGGAATATCGCGCCATCACAGATGACGAAGCTATGAGCGCATTTAAATTGTTATGTGAAACTGAAGGAATTATTCCGGCAATTGAGACGGCGCATGCACTTGCCGGTGCGATCGATATTGGCAAGGAATTAGGTTCCGACGCAATACTTTTGATCAACTTATCTGGACGTGGCGATAAAGATGTTCAGACAGCGGCAGATTACTTTGGGATTCCACTTTAATGACTCAACTCTCCGAACTTTTTATTAAGACAAGAGCGCAAAATCGAGCTGCACTTATTGGTTATGTACCGGCTGGTTTTCCAACAAAGGCAGAGTGCATCGCAACTATAAAAGCCATGGTGGCTGGTGGCGTCGATGCAATTGAAGTTGGCTATCCATATAGCGATCCAGTTATGGATGGACCAATTATTCAAGCAGCTGCTGAACTATCGCTTTCAAATGGAACAAGTGCACAAGATGTCTTTGATACATTGGAAGCGGCAGTTTCATTTGGTGTTCCAGCCGTTGTTATGACTTATTGGAATCCAATCGAACGCTTTGGAGTTGCAAAATTTGCGGCGGAGATTGCCAAGCGTGGCGGCTCTGGGGTAATCACGCCTGATTTAACTGTCGAAGAATCTGCTACTTGGAAGAGTGCTTGCGAGCAGAGCGACATTAATCGCATTTATGTCGTAGCGCCCAGCACTACGGAAGTTCGTCTGCCACAAGTAGTTTCGCAGTGTTCTGGTTTTGTTTATGCCGCAAGTTTGATGGGTGTTACGGGTACGCGAACCTCTGTTTCAGGAAATGCAAAATCTCTAGTCGAGCGAATTCGCACACAAACCGATACCCCCGTCTCTGTTGGTCTGGGAGTTTCCACTAAGGAACAAGCTAGTGAAGTAGCAAAGTACGCAGATGGCGTAATCGTGGGTTCGGCATTTATAAAGCAGTTACAGGAAAGTTCAAGTATTCAAGAGGGCTTAGCAAAGGTTGAGGCCCTTGCTAAGGAATTATCAGAAGGTGTGCGTCGTTGAATTTGATTAGAAAGTGGTCGAGTTGGGCAACGTTCTTGGCTCGACTGATACTAGGAGGAACACTTCTAGCTGCTGGGTATTTGAAAATCGGTAATTCATATAACGCGCAAACTTCTGTTCGAGTTTATAAGTTGCTCCCAGTTGGGGCCGCGAATTTCCTTGGCTTAACATTACCTTGGGTTGAAGTCGCACTTGGACTATTTTTGATCGTTGGAATCTGGGTACGAAAGGTTGCAGTTGGCTCGGGGGTTTTAATGGCGATTTTTGTTTTTGCCATTGGTCAAGCATGGGCCAGAAAACTACCAATTAATTGTGGCTGCTTTGGAAATGGTGGGGTTACGGCAGACGGCAAAGTCCATGCGCTCACCTATCTCACCGAAATCATGCGAGATATTGGTCTAGTTTTAATTTCTTATTACTTATATAGATTTCCACACGGTAAATTGGGGCTAGATAAGGCACCAGTTATAGAAAAGGCACAGGGAGAATAAATGAGCTCAAAGGGTCCGAAGGTATCTAAGTCAAAGAATTCTGGCGGAGATAAGGGTTTACGTAATCTAGTAGTTGGAATGCTTATTTTTGTTCTTGTTGTATCGGCAGCGTTGGTAATAACCAAAAAGAAATCAATAACTGCTGCAAGTACGCCATCTTCTGTAACTTCTGCTGACGGATGGGGAATTGTCTTTAATAAGACCGCAAAACCACAGATAGATATCTGGGAAGACTTTCAGTGCCCAGTTTGTCAGCGTTTTGAGGCAGTAAATAGTGATTACATAAATGGAATTATCCGCGCTGGAAAAGCGAAAGTTGTCTTCCACCCAATGTCATTTATCGGAAATGAATCGCTCGCAGCTGCTAATGCCGCGGCTTGTGCAAATGATCAAGGTAAGTTCCTTGAAATGCATACTTTGCTCTACCAGAATCAATCTGCAACCGAAAATTCAGGAAAGATTACAACGGACTTCCTTACTCAAATCGGCAAGGTTGCTGGCATAACTAATACTTCCTACGATGAGTGCGTCGTCAAAGGCAAGTACGTTATGTGGACAAAAAACATTGAAGGAGATGCTTCAGGCAAGAACATCAACTCAACTCCGACCGTGTTTGTAAATGGAAAAGAGCTTGATCGAAAGACCCAATACATGGATGCAGCAGCCTTCAAAAAGGCGCTAGCGGATGCCGGAGTAAAGTAAAACCTAATTAGATGAAAACTTTTATCCCAACTCCTACTAACTCAAAATTGGAGTTGGGATTTCTTACATTGCACTATTACGCGATTGCAATTTTGATTGGAATCGTAGTCGCGATATTAATTACTCGAGCCCGATATCAAGATCGTGGTGGCAATCCAAATGAAATTAATGACCTTGCGACAATATTGATTCCAGTTGGAATTATCGGTGGTCGGATTTATCACGTCATAACCTCACCAGATAATTATTTTGGAAAAAATGGTCACCCCATAGATGCCTTTAAAGTTTGGCAAGGTGGCCTTGGAATTTGGGGTGCCGTTGCTCTTGGCGCACTCGTAGCTTTTCTAAAATTTAGGAAAGGTAATTTTTCACAACCCTTTGCAGTATTTGCAGATGCGATCGCACCAGCGCTTTTGGTAGCTCAAGGTATCGGGCGATTTGGTAATTGGTTTAATGCAGAATTATTTGGAAAGCCAACGACTCTGCCCTGGGGGCTAGAAATCCCAGTAATGAGTAGGCCAATTGGTTTTGAAAACTTTTCAACTTTCCATCCCACATTCCTCTACGAAGCCCTATGGTGTTTCGCTGGGGCGCTTGTGCTTTCAAAAGCAAAAAGTATGAAGAAGTTGGCTGCAGGTCAGGTATTTCTGGCTTACATATTTCTTTATTCACTCGGAAGAATCTGGATTGAGAGTTTGCGAATAGATTCTGCTCATCAATTCATTGGCCTAAGGTTGAATATTTGGGTGAGTGCGGTGGCAATTTTGCTTTCAGCCGGGGTATTTCTACGCAATTCGCGCGGTAGTTCAAATCGAATTTAAGCGATTTTAAGCGATTTTACGAAAAGCATATAGAAAAGGAATAAGGTAAGAACATGGCTTTAGAAGACGTTTACCAAAGAAATCTCCATCACAAAGTCCATAAAGCGGGCTGGCTGCGCGCCGCCGTCCTTGGCGCAAATGATGGTCTTGTCGCAACAGCGGCCCTAATGATTGGTATCTCTGCCGCTAAGGGCGGAAGTTTTCTAATTACCGCAGGAGCCGCAGCTATTACGGCTGGTGCGATGTCAATGGCAGTAGGCGAATATATTTCAGTTCGTTCTCAAAATGATATTGAAGAATCAGATCGGAAATTAGAAATTGAGCACCTTGCAATAGATCCAGATGGCGAATTCCAAGAATTAGTTGAAATTTATATTTCCCGTGGGTTGACTAGGGAGTTGGCAACGCAAGTGGCTAGTGCGATGACTGAGAAGGATGCGTTGGAAGCACACCTGCGTGATGAACTTGGGCAATTTGAACACACCAAGGCGCGCCCCGTTCAAGCTTCGATCGCTTCGGCAATTAGCTATACCGCTGGAGGCATCATTCCTTTTCTTGGCGCCTTAGCTCCAACGATGGGAGCTAAAGTAATAAGTATTGTGGGATTCACGATTGTTGGTCTGATAGGAACTGGAATCGTCAGCGCACGCTTGGCTGGCTCCTCCTATCTCATGACCACCCTTCGCATAGTTTTAGGTGGGTCGGCGGGCATGGCGATCACCGCTGGAATTGGCGCACTGGTTCACGTTTCGGGGGTCTAGTTGCTACTCTTTACCTTCACTAGTTGAGGTTCTGACTAGAGGTTAGAGAATTAGAGAAGATGTTGGGCCATTGACGTCCCGACCGTTCATCAGGAGCGATCGTGACTTTATTTTCAAATGTGCCAACCGCACAAGGTCTTTATGACCCAAACCAAGAGCGTGATGCTTGCGGTGTTGCAATGGTTGCGACTTTAAATAAAAAACCAACTCACGAAATTGTTTCGCAAGCGCTAACAGCCCTTCGCAATATGGAGCACCGCGGTGCGACAGGTGCCGAACCAGATAGTGGCGATGGCGCCGGAATCTTGATTCGCATTCCAGACGAGTTCTATCGTGCTGTAGCGCAATTTAATCTCCCAGATGTGGGCAAATATGCAACTGGAATTTTCTTTATAGATAAAACTTTTCAAGATCGTGCAGCGGTAGAAAAGATTGCCGATGAAGAGGGATTAGTGATCTTAGGTTGGCGCCAGCTTCCAACAAATCCATCCGCATTAGGCAAGACCGCACTTTCAGTTATGCCAATATTTGAACAGCTATTCGTCGCTGGGAAGAACAGCGAAGCAGATCTCGCGCTTGACCGACTCGCTTTTTGTTTTAGAAAGCGCGTGGAGCACAACTACCCGGTCTATATCCCTTCACTTTCATCACGAACAATTGTTTATAAGGGAATGCTTACAACACTTCAACTTGAAGATTTCTTTCCAGATCTTTCTGATGAACGAACAAAATCACCGTTAGCGCTCGTCCACTCTCGCTTCTCAACTAATACTTTCCCATCATGGCCGTTAGCGCACCCATACCGGTATATCGCCCACAATGGTGAAATCAATACTGTTCGCGGAAACCGAAATTGGATGCGTGCCCGCGAATCATTATTGGCAAGCTCTTTAATTCCGGGTGACTTGAATCGAATTTTCCCAATTGTAGATAACGATGGCAGCGACTCCGCATCTTTCGATCAAGTTCTAGAACTTCTATATTTGGGCGGTCGCTCCCTTCCACATGGCGTACTCATGATGATTCCGGAGGCATGGGAGAACCATGCAACTATGGCCCAGAACCG
The DNA here is from genome assembly GCA_947372965.1 of Actinomycetota bacterium. GTDB lineage: Bacteria > Actinomycetota > Actinomycetes > Nanopelagicales > Nanopelagicaceae > AAA044-D11. The sequence goes on along the minus strand of CANBVR010000019.1, from coordinate 16,906 downwards.
GAAAGATTTTTATGAATTTCACGCTTCAATTATGGAGCCGTGGGATGGTCCAGCATGTATTACTTTCACAGATGGAAACCAGATTGGGGCGGTTCTAGATCGCAACGGTCTTCGTCCTTCGCGCTATTGGATTACCAAGGATGGACTTGTTGTTCTAGCAAGTGAATTCGGCGTTCTAGATGTTGCTCCAGAAAATATTGAAAGCAAAGGGCGGCTCCAGCCTGGTCGAATGTTCCTGGTTGATATTGAAGCTGGTCGAATCATCGAAGATGGCGAAATTAAAGATGAATTGGCAAATGCGGCGCCTTATGGAAAGTGGCTATCGCAAGGCCTAGTAGACCTGGAAGATCTTCCAGCGCGCGAACATATTGTTTACCCTCATAGTTCAGTACTTCGTCGCCAACGCGCATTCGGTTATACCGAAGAAGAGTTGCGAATCATTGTTACTCCTATGGCTAAGAACGGCGCTGAAGCACTTGGGTCGATGGGAACTGACTCGCCAATTGCAGCACTTTCAGCAAAGCCACGTCTGCTCTTTGACTACTTCTCACAACTATTCGCACAAGTTACAAATCCACCGCTTGATGCGATCCGCGAAGAGTTGGTTACAAGTCTTGGAAGCACAATTGGTCCAGAGCACAATCTCCTCGATCCCGGTCCAGATTCGGTAAAGCAAATTTCATTGAATTTCCCGGTTATCGATAATGACGAATTAGCCAAGATCATCCACGCAAATGCTGATGGAAACCAACCAGAATTCGAAGCCGTTGTAATTCGTGGCCTTTTCCCGGTAGCTGGTGGCGGAGAAGCCCTGCGCAATCGAATTGAAGAGATTCGATCGCAAGTTTCACATGCCATTAAAAATGGCGCGCATGTGATTGTTCTTTCTGATCGTGATGGCGATTCTGAGGATGCGCCAATTCCTTCACTCCTTCTGACTGCAGCAGTACACCACCACTTAATTCGTGAGAAGACTCGTACAAAGGTTGGCCTCGTTGTTGAAACTGGCGAAGTTCGCGAAGTTCACCATATTGCGCTGCTAGTTGGTTTTGGCGCTGGCGCCGTAAATCCTTATTTGGCGATGGAATCTGCCGAAGATTTAGTTCGCCAAGGGGTAATTACTGGAATCACACCAGAGAAGGCAGTTGCAAACCTAATCAAGTCACTTGGTAAGGGCGTTCTCAAAGTTATGTCGAAGATGGGTATTTCGACGATCGCTTCCTATACCGGTGCGCAAGTTTTTGAAGCTATTGGCTTATCGCAAGAAGTAGTTGATGAATATTTCACAGGAGTAACCTCAAAGCTCGGTGGAATTTCAATTGATGCAATTGCGGAAGAAACTATTAAGCGCCATCACATCGCTTACCCACCAGGCGGGGAAGTGCCAGGAACAAAGCGCTTGCCAATCGGCGGGGAGTATCAATGGCGTCGTGAAGGCGAACCACATCTCTTTGATCCTGAAACAGTATTTGCCCTTCAGCATGCGACTAGAAATAAGCGCTATGACATCTTTAAGCGTTACACCAACCGCGTTGATGATCAGTCAAAACGCTTAATGACACTTCGTGGACTCTTCGATTTTAAGACGGGTTTGCGGCCGGAGATTTCAATTGACGAAGTCGAACCAAGGTCGGAAATTATCAAGCGATTTGCAACCGGAGCTATGTCTTACGGATCTATTTCATCTGAAGCGCATGAAACTTTAGCAATTGCCATGAATCGAATTGGTGGCAAATCTAATACCGGAGAAGGTGGTGAAGATCCATCACGTTTCACCCCAGAAGCAAATGGCGATTCAAAGCGTTCAGCGATTAAACAAGTTGCATCTGGTCGTTTTGGCGTAACGAGCGATTATCTTGTGAACGCTGATGATATTCAGATCAAGATGGCGCAAGGAGCCAAGCCAGGTGAAGGCGGACAGCTACCAGGAAATAAGGTTTATCCATGGATCGCGAAAGTTCGCTATTCAACACCGGGCGTTGGTCTAATTTCACCACCACCACATCACGATATTTATTCAATCGAAGACTTAGCTCAGCTAATTCATGACCTAAAGAATGCTAATAACAAGGCACGAATCCACGTAAAACTTGTTGCAGAAGTTGGCGTTGGAACAGTTGCAGCTGGCGTAAGTAAGGCGCACGCAGATGTAGTTCTAATTTCCGGCCACGATGGTGGAACAGGCGCTTCGCCGCTTACCTCGTTAAAGCATGCCGGGGCTCCGTGGGAGCTTGGACTTGCCGAAACTCAACAAACACTGATGTTAAATGGACTTCGTGATCGCATCGTTGTTCAAGTCGATGGTCAAATGAAGACTGGTCGCGACATTGTCATTGCCGCACTATTGGGTGGCGAAGAGTTTGGTTTTGCTACCGCGCCACTTGTTGTGTCTGGTTGCGTGATGATGCGCGTATGCCATTTAGATACTTGTCCGGTTGGCGTAGCAACGCAAAATCCAGAGCTCCGTAAGCGTTTTACCGGAAAGCCTGAATTCGTTGAGACTTTCTTTGAGTATATTGCTGATGAAGTTCGGGAAATTTTGGCGCAGCTCGGTTTTAGAACCCTCGAGGAGGCAATTGGCCAAGTCGAGTATTTAGATACAAAGAGCGCTATTGATCATTGGAAGGCAAGTGGCCTTGATCTAGCACCAATTTTAAGCGCTCCAGTTTTCGATACTGATGCTCCTCGTCGTAACACCACAACGCAGGATCATGGGTTGGTAAATGCGCTCGATAACAAGCTAATTGAGCTTGCGAAAGAAGCTCTCGAGTCCAAGAACGAAGTTCGAATTGAACTTCCAGTAAAGAATGTTAACCGTACCGTTGGAACCATGCTTGGCGCAGAAATAACTCGTAGGCACGGGGGAGACGGGCTACCCAATGACACTATAAATGTTTCACTTCATGGAACTGCTGGAAATTCATTCGGCGCATTCATTCCAAAGGGGCTCACCTTGCGCCTATACGGGGATGCAAATGATTATGTTGGTAAGGGTCTTTCCGGTGGTCGAGTCATCGTTCGCCCTGATGAAAAAGCATCATTTGAATCTGAATCGAATGTAATTGCGGGAAATGTAATTGGATACGGTTCAACTTCTGGTGAAATCATGATTCGTGGCTTAGTGGGAGAACGTTTCTGCGTTCGCAACTCTGGCGCCACTGCAATTGTGGAGGGCGTCGGTGATCATGGCTGCGAATACATGACAGGAGGCCTGGCTCTAATTCTTGGTAAAACTGGTCGCAATTTTGCAGCTGGAATGTCAGGTGGTCGAGCATTCGTACTAGATCTTGACGCCAGATTAGTTAACCCAGAGATGGTTGATGTTTTGGCGCTACCAAGTGATCAAGAAGAAGTCGTAAAGTCACTGATTTCTAAATTCCATACTGAAACAGGTTCGGTGGTTGCCAAATCACTACTTTCTGATTGGTCGGCATCAAAGGCGCGAATCTCCATGGTTATGCCACGGGACTATGCCCGCGTGCTTGCCGCAATGGAGCGAGCCGAACGTGAAGGACTTCCTATTGAAAAAGCGATCATGGAGGCGATCTAATGGCTGATCCAAAAGGTTTTCTAACCACACCTCGCGAGACACCAAAGCGTCGTCCAGTAGATGTTCGCATCAAAGACTGGAAAGAAGTTTACGAAGAGCAAGATTTCGGTGCGCTGCAAAAGCAGGCAGGGCGATGCATGGATTGCGGAATTCCGTTCTGTCACCAAGGTTGCCCACTCGGAAATCTAATTCCGGAATGGAATGATTTGATTTGGCGTGGGGAAAAGCGCGAAGCGATTGACCGCTTGCATGCAACAAATAATTTTCCAGAATTTACTGGTCGACTATGTCCAGCGCCTTGTGAAACCGCATGCGTTGTTGGCATAAGTCAAGATCCAGTAACAATTAAGCAAGTTGAATTACGAACCATCGAAGATGCTTTTGCAAATGGAAGTGTTCAACCCATGCCTTCTGATCGTCTAACTGGAAAGACCATTGCCGTTATCGGTTCTGGACCAGCTGGGTTAGCCGCGGCGCAACAATTGACCCGAGCGGGACATACTGTTGCCGTGTATGAAAGAGCGCCTAAGCCTGGCGGTTTGCTGCGTTATGGAATTCCAGAATTCAAGATGGAGAAGTCAATTCTGGATCGTCGAATAAATCAGATGATTCAAGAAGGAACCCGCTTTCGCAACAATGTAAATGTCGGAGTTGATGTAACGGGCACAGAATTACGTGCTCGCTACGACGCCATTGTTCTTTGCGTTGGCGCAACAAATTGGCGCGATATCCAAGTTCCCGGACGTGAGTTAAAGGGAATTTATCAAGCGATGGAGTTTTTACCTTGGGGAAATAAGCAAGGTTTAGGTGAATTGGAAGAGGTGCCACCAATTAACACGGCTGGAAAACATGTTGTAATTCTTGGCGGTGGCGATACTGGAGCTGACTGTTTGGGAACTTCAATTCGTCAAGGTGCGGCCAGCGTCACCCAGTTAGAAATTATGCCCCGACCAACCGAAGAGCGTCCTGCTGGGCAACCTTGGCCAACATATCCAATGATCTATCGTGTTAGTAGTGCACACGAAGAAGCGGGGGAGCGACTTTATGCTGTCTCAACTGAGGAATTCATCGGTGATGGCAATGGAAATCTAAAGGCTTTAAAGTTGGTTGAAACCCAATTTGTAAACGGAAAATTTGAAAAAGTACCTGGTACTGAAAAAGAAATTCCAGCCGATTTTGTCTTTTTGGCAATGGGTTTTGTTGGTCCGGAAAAATCTGAATTTCTTTCACAACTAGAGGTTGATTTTGATGAGCGTGGAAATGTGAAGCGCGATTCAAAATTCGCTTCAAGTGTTGAAGGTGTCTTTGTTGCCGGCGATGCAGGAAGAGGGCAATCTCTAATCGTTTGGGCAATTGCCGAAGGACGAAGCGCTGCTGCCGCGGTCGATGAATTTTTAATGGATGAAACCCAGCTTCCGGCTCCAATTGCACCAACAGATCGATCACTCACTGTCTAAAGTGAGTGAACAAGTAAGTTAATTATCCGATTACTCTTAAACTAGATTAAGGTTCATATATGCGTAGAGCGAAGATTGTTTGCACGATGGGTCCAGCAGTAGAGGCTCCCGATAAGGTCGATGCGTTAATTGCAGCCGGCATGAATATGGCTCGCCTGAACCTTTCTCATGGAGGATATGAGGAGCACCAAGCTCGCTTGGATCGAGTTCGTGCTGCTGCTGCAAAAGCTGGCAAAGCCGTTGCAATTCTTGTCGATCTCCAAGGTCCGAAAATTCGTCTAGCCCGTTTTGAAAATGGTCCACATGATTTAGCACGTGGCGACATTTTTACAATTACAACTGATGAAGTTCCAGGAACCAAGGAGCGCGTCGGCACTACCTACAAGGGTCTTCCAGGGGATTGCAAGCCAGGGGATCGCATTCTTATCGATGATGGAAAAGTTACCGTTGAAGTAATTGAAGTAAAAGGAAATGATGTTGTAACCAAGTGCATCGAGCCTGGCGCTGTAAGTAACAACAAAGGAATCAATCTTCCAGGAGTTGCGGTTTCAGTACCTGCGCTTTCGGAAAAGGATCGGGAGGATCTACGTTGGGGTCTTCGCGCTGGCGCTGATTTCATAGCCCTTTCATTTGTACGTAACGCAGCAGATATTGATGATGTTCATAAAATTATGGATGAAGAAGGAATTCGCCGCCCGGTCATTGCAAAGATTGAAAAGCCTCAGGCAGTTGATAATCTCGAAGAAATTGTTAATGCCTTCGATGGAATTATGGTTGCTCGCGGTGATCTAGGTGTTGAGATGCCAATAGAGGAAGTTCCGTTGGTGCAGAAGCGTTGTATTACCTTGGCGCGTGACGCAGCAAAACCAGTAATTGTTGCAACGCAGATGCTGGATTCGATGATTACAAATTCTCGCCCAACCCGAGCGGAATCAACCGATTGCGCAAATGCCGTTCTTGATGGGGCTGATGCCTTGATGTTATCTGGCGAGACCAGCGTTGGAGATTTTGCAATTGAATCTGTCGTAACGATGGCGAGAATCATTGAGCGAACTGAAGAAGTCATGCTCGATCGGATCCCCGGCTTGTCACATGCGCCACGAACTAAGGGTGGAGCAATTACAAAGGCTGCGGTTGAAGTTGGTGCAATCGTTGATGCCAAATACCTTGTTGCATTTACTCAAAGTGGCGACTCGGCTCGTCGGATGTCAAGACTTCGTTCTCCAATAAAGATTTTGGCGCTTACACCTGAGAATTCGGTCTATAACCAACTCGCACTTTCATGGGGGGTTGAACCAATGATTACCCCAATGGTTTCGCATACAGATGAAATGGTGAAGCAAGTCGATGCAATCTTGATCGAATCAAAACGGGCAAATAAGGGCGAGAATGTCGTAATTGTTGCCGGCTCACCTCCAGGAATCCCAGGATCAACCAATGCAATGCGAGTTCACCGCGTAGGCGATGCCGTTGATGCGGTTGCACTGGCCTACAAAAAGTAGTTTTTAGAGCCGTTACACTTACTACCGTAGGCGCGCCTCGGTACTCCAACGGTAGAGAGGGCGGACTCAAAATCCGCACAGTGTCGGTTCAAATCCGACTCGAGGCACATGTCCAATAACTCACAAGTTAATCCGGCGCGCATTCTTGTCGCAGAGGATGAAGCGCTCATTCGCTTGGATTTAGTTGAGATGCTAACTGAAGCTGGGTATGAAGTTGTCGCGCAAGCGACAAATGGCGTTGAAGCAATTGCGCTAGCAAAAGAATTTAAACCAGATCTCGCAATCCTCGATGTAAAGATGCCCGAATTGGATGGAATTTCTGCGGCAGAACAAATAATTGAAATTGCACCGGTATTAATGCTCACTGCCTTTAGCCAAAAAGAATTGGTGGAGCGGGCTAGAGATGCTGGCGTAATGGCTTACGTTGTTAAACCTTTTAGTATTGGTGATTTAACTCCTGCAATAGAAATAGCAATGAGTCGGCATTTGCAAATGCGTTCACTTCGCGATGAAGTTTCTGATCTTCATGAACGGCTAGAAACTCGCAAAACTATTGATCGCGCTAAAGGGATTTTGATGGCCGCCCTAAACCTTTCAGAACCAGAAGCCTTTAGCTGGATCCAGCGGGCCGCCATGGACCGGCGCATCAGCATGAAGGCCGTCGCCCAGGCCGTAATATCGCCAGATTCGGTCCCGGAGCGCTAAATTCCAAGCCCCTTCTGCGGGGGAAATCCCTGATGTTTCCTTAAGTAACAATCGGGTTAAGAGTGGCCATTTTGGACCATTTAGATTGAGTTCACCCGCTGTTCACCTATACCCTTGGCGTCTCCCTGTCCCGGGATGGAAATACAACCCTGTAGAAATACAGGAAAAACAGGAAGGTCTACATGAACAAGAATGCAAAGCGCGCTCTTGGCATTGTGGGTACAGCTGCTCTTGCTTTGGCAACAGTTGTTTCTACATCTGCACAAGGTGCAACAACTTCAATATCACTAGTGTTCCAAGGCCCACTTTCAGGTGGCGAAGCACTAGCAGGCCAAGATGAACTTCTTGGAACTCTAACAGCACTTCAGATCTACAACGATTCAAAGCCAAAGATCAAGGTAAACCTAATCAAGGCTGACGATCAAGGAGATCCATCAGTTGCTGGCCCAGTGTCACAAGGTATCGCTTCAAACAAGAACGTTGTCGGTATCATCGGTAGCGCTTACTCAGGTGCAACTATTGCTTCATTCCCTGCTTACAAGGCAGCTGGAATTCCAATGGTTTCACAATCAGCTACTCGCGTAACACTTACAGATCCAAAGTCACCAGACAATGGATACCCAATTTTCCACCGTGTCGTTCCACCAGATTCACTACAAGGAACTTCACTTGTTAAGTGGGCTACAGAAGGCGTTGACTCACCAAAGGTCTACGTCCTAGATGACCTACAAACATACTCAACTGGATTAGTTGAATACTTAGCTCCACAGCTAAAGAAGCAATCAATCACACCTGTTGCATACAGCCACCAACCAAAGGGAACAACTGATTACACATCAGAAGTTTCAAAGATCAAGGCTTCAGGAGCCAACGTAGTTATCTACGCTGGTTACTACCCAGAAGCAGGCGCACTTGCAAAGGCGCTAAAGGATGGCGGTTACAAGGGTGTTCTAGCTTCAGGCGACGGAACTGTTAACACAGGATTCATCACTGGTGCTGGCGCAGCTGCAGCTGAAGGCGTACGTCTTACAGCTCCAGATCTACCATTCACACTTGTTGCTGATGCTGCACAAAAGGCTGCTTACACAAAGGCAACTGGCGAAGCAATTTCAAAGGCTGATGCACACACCTACGTCGTATCATCATTCGATGCTACAAACGTATTCCTTGCTTGCATCAAGGCTGGAAAGATCACACGTCCAGGAATTCAAACATGTATCGCAAACAACAAGTTTGATACTCTTGCTGGCGTTAAGGTTAAGTTCGACCGCTATGGCGACATTGTCGGTGGAGCTCCAATCGGTGGCTTCCTTGTAAAGGGTGGCGTTATTACTTATAAGGGCGCTAAGTAACTCTTAGTCCTAATTAAGTAGTGAAAGTTTGACGAGATCTCGAACTGCTTCTAGCAATAGAAGCAGTTCGAGAAACTCTTATTATGACCCTCATAAGAATTCGAAAAGAGTCTGATGAATTTTTCAGTTGTAGTAAATCAGTTTTGGCCACTTTTAATTAACGGCTTAGCCGTTGGTCTTATCTATGTTTTGATCTCTCTTGGCTACACCATGGTTTATGGAGTACTCCGCTTGATTAACTTCGCGAACTCTGAAATCTTCATGGTTGGAACATTCGCAACGGTGATTGTGACTCGAGATATCTTTAAGTACACCAGCGCTCACGAAGCGCTACATGGCTTCAAACTTGTGGCAACCTTGCTTCTGATTCTGATTGCATCAATGCTTTTTTCAGGCGTTACCGCAGTACTAGTTGAACTTGTTGCCTACCGACGCCTTCGCTCAAAGGGAACAAACCGATTAGCAAGTTTGATCTCGGCGATCGGTACTTCAATCATGATCTCCGAGGGTGTTCGTATCCTGACAAAATCAGCCCCGGTTCCAACTCCACGCTTACTTACTAAATTTAATTTAATTTCAATCGGGGGAGTAGATATTCGTATCGATACCTTCCTGGTTATCGTATCCGCCGCCCTTATATTCTTTATGGTTGATCGATTCGTGACGAAGACCCTTTTGGGTAAGGCGATTCGCGCAGTTTCCATGAGCGAAGAGACTTCAAAGTTGATGGGCGTGAATCTAAACCGAGTAATTTCGGCAACATTCTTGATTGGCGGGCTAGTTACCGGAGCGGCCGCCTTCTTATACATGCAAGTTTATGAAACAACAGTTTTCAACGTTGGTTTCAATCTTGGACTTGCAGCTTTTACCGCTGCAGTTCTAGGTGGCATCGGAAATATTCGCGGCGCCTTTTATGGCGGGCTAACACTCGGACTCTTCGAGCAATATGCCTCAGCAATAATCGGTGGCCAATGGAAGGCAGTAACAGTCTTCTCTGTTTTGGTTCTCGTGCTCTTGTTCAAGCCAAATGGTCTATTTGGCGAAGCTATCCAGCAAAGTAGGGTCTAAGCCATGGTTAATTTAAGAGATAAAGGCGCGGCACTTTGGGAAGGTTGGAATCGTCCAAAGCGCGTTGCCTTCGTAATTATTCTGATCGGACTAGTTGGACTCTTGCCTTATGGCGGTGACTTCTCGTTCACCAGCATTTTGAATACCCCGATTAGTTCATACCAAGCAGTTCTGGTCTATCCAGTTGGAATGTATGTCCTAATGGCACTTGGCCTAAATATTGTTGTTGGAAAGAGCGGTCTGCTCGATTTAGGTTATGTCGCCTTCTTTGCAATCGGTGGTTACACCGCAGGAATTCTTGGAACAAAGACCCACTTAAATACCTGGGAAATTCTCCCAATCGGCATGGCTGCGGCAATGTTTGCTGGTGTCCTACTTGGACTTCCAACCTTGCGTCTACGTGGTGATTATCTAGCGATTGTTACCTTGGGCTTTGGTGAGATTGTTCGAATTGTTGCGCTAAATACGCAATCAATCGGTGCTTCTACCGGTATTCCAAGTATCCCAACCCCACCAAGAACTTTTGGTATCAAGTTCGACATCATGCACAACACTTCATATTTCTGGGTTGTTATGATCATGATTCTTTTGGTTATTTGGATGATCCGTCGCTTTACAGTTCGCCGCCCGGGCCGTGCGTGGGAAGCGATTCGCCAAGATGAAGATGTTGCAATCTTGATGGGTGTTCCAATCCTTCGTTACAAGGTCTGGTCTTTCAGTATCGGCGCAGCCGTTGGTGGCGCAGCTGGAGTTATCTTCGCTTCTAAGACCCAATACGTCGCACCAAACATGTTTACCTTCAACGTATCGGTACTGATTCTTTCTTGTGTTGTATTCGGCGGTATGGGAAATATGTGGGGCGTAATTCTTGGGGGAGTACTTCTTGCATACCTTCCAGAACGCATCCGCTTTATCTCTAATGCGCGCCAACTTGTATTTGGTATCGCCCTTGTTTTAATTATGAACCTTCGCCCTGATGGACTCTTGCCTCGCAAGAAGCGTGAGAAATTAGGCGCAGCAAAGAAAGCGGGCGAATAATGAGTGAAAAGATTCTTGAATTAGTTGATGTCACCATGCAATTCGGTGGCGTTAAAGCTCTAGATGGCGTGAATTTTCACGTTAACAAGGGCGAGATCTGCGCCTTGATCGGCCCTAATGGCGCCGGCAAGACCACAATCTTTAACGTAATTACTGGAGTTTATAAGCCAACTGCCGGAGAAATTAATTTCAAAGGTAAGAGTTTGATCGGTTTAAAACGAAATAAGATCACCGCCAAAGGCGTTGCTCGTACTTTCCAAAATGTTCGCTTATTCGGCGATATGACAGCTCTGGAAAATGTCATGACTGCCACCGATGTTCACAAGAAATCTGGGCTAGTTGGTTCACTTTTCGGAAGTCCTCGCGCACGTCGCGAAGAGAAGGCTGGCCGTGCTCGCGCTCACGAACTTCTTGAGTTCATGGGTATTGATCACCGCTCTGACCAACTTGGCCGAAACCTTCCATATGGCGACCAGCGTCGTTTGGAAATCGCGCGCGCTTTGGGAACTGAACCAGAGATCGTTTTGCTTGATGAACCAGCTGCTGGTTTCAACCCAGCAGAAAAGGTTGCACTTGCCGAGACAATTAAAAAGATTCGCGATGCGGGCTATACCGTTTTGTTAATTGAACACGATATGTCCCTGATTATGGGAATTTCAGATCGCGTATCTGTATTGGACTTCGGAAAGAAGATTGCTGATGACATCCCATCAGTTGTTCAAAACGATCCAAAGGTCATCGAAGCATATTTAGGAGCACCAGCTGATGCGTCTTGAAGTTAAAGATTTAAGAGTCCAATACGGCAAGATCGAAGCCATTAAGGGAATCTCATTTACTGTCGAGCAAGGTGAGATCGTTACTCTTATTGGTGCCAACGGTGCCGGCAAGACCACAACGTTAAAGACCATTTCTGGTCTTCGCGCCGTTGCAAGCGGTTCAATCACATACAACGGTGAAGACATTTCAAAGGTTCCGGCGCATGAGCGGGTAAACCTTGGAATTTCACAAGCGCCAGAAGGCCGCGGGATCTTTCCTGGAATGACCGTTTTAGAAAACCTCGAGATCGGAAAGTATTCTCGCAAGGATCGTAAGAATGAAATGGCTGAAGATCTTGAAAAGGTTTATCACTTATTTCCACGTCTAAAGGAACGTATCAATCAAGCTGGCGGAACCCTCTCTGGTGGCGAACAACAAATGTTGGCCATTGGTCGCGCGTTAATGGCTCGCCCAAATGTTTTACTCCTTGATGAGCCATCTATGGGGCTAGCTCCAATGATGATTCAAAATATCTTTAACATCATCACATCTATCAATAAGGAACTTGGCACAACTATCCTCTTGGTAGAGCAGAATGCACAGCAGGCGCTACAACGTGCACACCGTGCCTACGTTCTAGAGACTGGAAAGATTGTAAAAGAGGCTAAAGCTAGCGATCTGCTAAATGATCCAGCTGTTAGAGCTGCTTACCTTGGAACTGGCGCAGAAAAAGGGCACCACTAATTAATTTCGTTCGGCGAGGATCATGCAAGTGATTCTCGCCGAGCAAGTTCTCTCGCCTTTCTCGTTTGTAATTTCAATTTCATAACAGCAGAGCGTTTTTCCTAAAGTTACTGCGGTTGCAACACCTGTTACATAACCACTCATAGCCGATTTATGGTGGGTGGCATTAATATCAACTCCGACGATCTTTCGATTCGGGCCGGCGTGTAATTGAGTACCGATGGAACCAAGACTCTCGGCTAGAACCACATTCGCTCCACCATGGAGCAAACCGATTGGTTGCGTATTTCCTTCAACTGGCATCCGCCCGACCATACGTTCTGGCGAAGCTTCAAGGATTTCAATCCCCATCTTCTTATCTAATGCGCCACTGCCACGCTCTTGGACAATCTTAAGGAAATCACTCATGTTGGTAAGTCTAGCGAATAGACTGCCTTTAAATGAGCGCCGAAAAGAGACTTTTACTAATTGATGGGCATTCACTTGCCTATCGCGCTTTCTACGCCCTTCCGGTAGAAAATTTTGCTACGGCAAGTGGCCAACCAACAAATGCTATTTATGGCTTTGCATCGATGCTCATAAATTTGATTGCATCAGAGAAACCGACACATATCGCAGCCGCTTTTGACGTTTCGCGAAAAACATTTCGCAGTGAAAGATTTCCAGAATACAAGGCCAACCGATCAGCCACGCCCGATGAATTTCGCTCACAGACTGCCTACCTTTTTGAATTAGTTCATGCTTTTGGAATTCGCCACTTTGCGGTCGAAGGGTTTGAGGCGGATGACATAATCGCAACGTTTGCCAAACGTGCCGAGAAAGATGGATTTGAAACGCTGATATGCACTGGCGATCGTGATTCTTTCCAGTTAGTTAACCCAAATACAACAGTTCTTTATCCGAAGCGAGGCGTAACAGACTTATCACGGATGACACCAGAAGAAGTTTTCGCAAAGTATGGTCTGACTCCAACGCAGTACCCAGATTTTGCTGCTCTTCGCGGGGATCCGAGTGATAACTTGCCATCGATACCTGGCGTTGGGGAGAAGACTGCGGCCAAATGGATTGTTGAGTATGGCTCACTTGAAAAATTGGTGGCAAACGCCGAGAAAATTCCAGGCAAAGCTGGAGATTCCTTTAGAGCTAATATCGAGAATGTAATGCTAAATCATGAACTCACACACTTGCGAAGCGATATGGAAATTGAAACGCCAGTATCACAGCTCCTTTGGGAGGGTGTGAACAACCTTGAACTTGGGGCCTTATTAGATAAGTTAGAAATTAAAGCTCTCAAAGAGCGAGTTAAAAGTATTGGTGGCCAAATAAATTCCGAGCCAAGTACGTCAGCAGTCGCACCAAAAAAGATCGCAACAAAGGTGAAGGAAGTAACTAGCAAAGAATTATCAAAACAAATTGAGTCGGCAAATTCTGTAATTGCGCTGGATTTCCATTTGGTTGATGGGGAAATTCTCGAGTATTGCGTCGCACTAGATGCGGTCAACGCTTTCGTGGTTAGATCTAATGAATTTGGTTCCTGGTTTAGCGATCCAAAAGTTGGCAAAATTGTACATAGTGGAAAATCTGTTTCCCGAAAATATCCGCTTGCTGGAATCGTTTTTGATACTGAATTAGCAGCCTACCTCTTAAATCCGGGGGCAAGGAACTTGGATTTATATGACTTAACAGAGCGATTCTTAGGAATCGTTAATGCCGAACAAGAAGAAACTCTCTTTGCGCAGTATGAGGGGAGCGATGCGACCAGTATTTTCCAATTAGCCCCAATCCTGACAAAAGAGCTTGTTGAGCGAAACATGCTTGAATTATTGAATTCGTTGGAGATTCCAGTACAGACTGAGTTAGCTCAAATGGAAAAAATCGGAATCGGTGTTGATCGAAAGAAATTAGAAGCGCTCTCTACCTTTTTTAAGGGTGAGGTTTTAAGGGAGACTTCTGGGGCTCATAAAGAGGCTGGTAAGGAGTTTAATGTCGGTTCACCGAAGCAGCTTCAGGCGGTCCTCTTTGATGAGTTGAATTTACCTAAGACAAAGAAGATTAAGACTGGTTTTACAACGGATGCAGAAAGCCTGGATTGGCTCTTTGCGAAAACTAAACATCCGATACTTCAACACTTATTGCGTATAAGAGAAACTTCGAAGTTGGCTACTACCGTCGATGGGTTAGTCGCTGCCATTGAGAGCGATGGGCGAATCCACACGGTCTTCCAGCAAACGGTGGCTGCAACCGGACGTTTATCTTCAACAAATCCAAATTTACAAAATATCCCGGTCCGAACGCAAGAAGGGCGCAGAATTCGAGATTGCTTTATTTCGATGTCTCCTTATGAAACCCTATTAACCGCTGATTATTCACAGATAGAGATGCGAATCATGGCGCATCTATCTGAAGATAAGAATTTGATCGAAGCCTTTAAATTAGGCGAAGATCTTCACTCAACAGTGGCATCACTTGTCTTTGGGGTTGAGGCCGAGCAGGTCGATCCAGAGATGCGCCGACAGATTAAAGCGATGTCCTATGGACTGGCTTATGGATTATCTGCATACGGTTTAGCGCAGCAGTTAGATCTATCGCCCACGGATGCAGCCATCTTGATGGATAAATATTTTGATCGATTCGGTGGCATTAGAGATTATTTAAAGAAAGTTGTTGAAGTGGCACGAGAAAAGGGATACACCGAGACAATTATGGGTCGCCGCCGATACTTACCAGATCTAAACTCTGATGTGCGGGCTAGACGAGAGATTGCTGAGCGGGCAGCGCTAAATGCGCCAATTCAAGGTTCGGCCGCTGACATAATTAAAGTAGCGATGCTAAATACTCAGAACGCAATGGATCTGGCCGGATTGAAATCGCGAATACTCTTACAAGTTCATGATGAACTCATTTTTGAAGTTGCTAAAGGTGAGGTTGAAGAACTCTCAATGATAGTTATTAAAGAGATGGGCCAAGCTTGCAAACTATCCGTTCCACTTGATGTGAATATTGGAATTGGGGCGAGCTGGGATTTAGCAGCTCACTAGTTATTCTTTTCGGAGTTTTTATCGATATTTGTTTTGACCGCAAAATCATCTTCCTCTTGGGTTGGCAAGCGATCGGCCGCGGCTAGGTACTTAAATCCAACTCGAGTTGTGATGTAGCCACCGATTATGCACGTTGAGTAGATTGCAAGTGCGAGCCGTGCGGAAAAGTGTTGGCTGACCAAACCATTTACCATTGTTCCAATCGAAGCTGCAGTTCCTTCGAAAGTCCAGAGCCAACCAATCGCCCCGGCGGCCGATCCTTGCGGCCGAACTGCTTCAACAATTTCCCAATAGAAAACCATTTGCGCTCCAATAAATAATCCAAGGAGGGCGGTGATAATGAGTAAAGTCCAATCCGGATTGCAGAAAGCAAGGGGGAGTGAGACCAATACCCAGAATAGATAGGTAACTCGAAATGCCCGAAGTGGGGAGCGACGTTTTGAGATCAAGCCAGCAAGTAAGCTGCCAATAATATTTGTTGCAGCTAACGTTCCAAAGAACCAACCAGTTCTATATTGCACATGACTTGTTGTGGTTAAGGCTGGAATGCCAATTTCAAAAGCACCTGTTCCAAACCCAATAAAGATACCTTCGATTATCAGCATTCTTATTGCAGGAAGTTTGAGTATATGTCCGGCGCCTTTAACTTTCTTTTCCGGAACCCAGTCTTGGCCAACTTTTTGAAGCGCTAAGGAGATTCCACCTATCAACATTAAAACACCACAAACATTTAATGCGAAAGTAGGGTGAGATGAAAGGGCCAATGTGGTGGCTAGAACCGGCCCGACCACGCCAGCTACGCTCATAACCGCGGTATCAACTGCAAAGGTGGCGCGTTGGAGTTCTTCTGGAACCACAAACTTCCATAGGGGCCGAACCGTTAAATTAATTGGCGGGGAAACTAAACCAAAAATAAAAGAGACGAAGAGCAGAAGTGATCTATTTTGAATTTGATTAAATGAGATTACAGAGAATGCAAATAGGGGAGTCAAAACTCGAAGTGGAATTCGAAGTCCAACTCGATCAATCAGTGAAGAACGCAGACCTGCAGTGATAGATCCAGCAGCAGCATTCAGTCCGACCGCTAAACCTGCAACAGAGATAGATCCTGTAGTTTGTTGGACCTTGAAGTAGATAGAAAGTGAGATCATTCCGTAGGCCAGGCGAGCTGGTGTGGAACTTATAAGCAGTCCACGAGCGGCAGGTATCTTCAAGATTGCTAGATATCTGCTCATTTACGCATCATATCTTGCGGTATATCTTGCGGTTTTGACCCCTGCGAAGGAGCCAAGTAACCTTAGGACTTCGCGGATCAGCCAGATTCGAGAAATTCCTATTCCTACTACTTTCTATCCCTACGGAGAATCTTGACCCCTACACAATCACCAACACAAATTGCAGTAAATGACATTGGCTCAGCCGAAGATTTCCTTGCCGCTATTGAAGGCACAATTAAGAATTTTAATGATGGCGATTTGGTCATCGGAACAGTTGTTCAAATTGACCGCGAAGAAGTTCTACTCGATATTGGTTACAAAACCGAAGGTGTTATCCCTTCTCGTGAACTTTCTATTCGCCACGATATCGATCCCTCAGAGATCGTCTCAGTTGGCGACCGCGTAGAAGCACTTGTTATTACAAAAGAAGATAAAGAAGGACGTTTGATCCTTTCAAAGAAGCGCGCACAATACGAACG
>CANBVR010000018.1 GCA_947372965.1 Actinomycetota bacterium | reverse complement strand
CACGGAATTTAAGGAGCGATTCAAATGTCAGTACAGGTTTACATCCTCATCCAGACTGAAGTAGGCAAGGCATCAAGCGTTGCTAAAACTGTGGGAGCGATTCCTGGAGTAACACTGGCTGAAGGCGTTACTGGCCCATATGACGTAATTATGCGCGCCGAATCTCCAAGTATGGAGGAGCTAGGTCGTGGCGTTTTATCTAAGGTTCAAGCCGTTGCAGGTATTACTCGCACCCTGACCTGCCCCGTAACTACTTACTAATAAATTATCTAGTTACTTCTAATGGGCGCGCAATTGCCGCCTCGATTAACTTAGTTATTAATTCGGAATAGCCGATTCCACCTGCCTGCCACAACTTTGGAAATACAGATGTAGCCGTAAACCCAGGCATTGTATTAATTTCATTGATTATTATTTTTTCACCAGTGTAAAAGAAGTCGACTCGAGCAAGTCCTTCGCAGCAAAGGGCATTAAATGCATTGGTGGCAGCATCTTGAATGGCCTCTTGAATTCCAAATGGCAACCTAACAGGAACGATGAGCTCTGTGGAGTTATCTAGGTACTTTGCTTCAAAGTCATAAAACTCGTGATTGCCCATTATCTTGATTTCACCCACCGGCGATGCCAGAGCCACGCCATTTACTTGCAAGACGGCACATTCGATTTCCCGGCCAACTATTGCAGTTTCGATCATCACCTTGGTGTCATATTCAAAAGCAAAATCGATCGCTCTACGAAGCTCTGCTACTTTTTTAACTTTACTTGTTCCGCGAGATGATCCTGAGCGAGCAGGTTTCACGAACAGTGGATTTCCATAAGTTGTAGCCTGCGCGAGAATACGATCCTGATCAATCTGCCAATCTGCTAATTGAATAACCATTCCCGGTGCAACTTCTAACCCGTGCGCTTGAAATATCGGCTTGGCAAAAGATTTATCCATTCCGGTAGCAGAGGCCAGAACTCCAGAGCCAACATATTTAATTCCAGCCATCTCGCATTGGCCTTGAAATGTTCCATCTTCACCATATGGGCCATGAAGTACTGGAAATAGAATATCAACGCTCAATTTATCGATTGTGGTTTCGGGAAGGTCTTCGGAGATTACAGGTAACTCTTTACCCGAAATTGTTAACTTGTAATCAGAAGGCGGCAGAACCCACTTTCCGCTCTTTGTTATTCCGATTAATACCGGCTCGTACTTCTCGCGATCAATTGCTGAGAGAATTCCACTTCCGGAGATACATGAGATCTCATGCTCACTTGATTTTCCTCCGACAACAATTCCAACTTTAATCTTTTCGGCCATTAGATTTCAGCCCGCATGCTCACGGTCATGATGCGAGTCATTGCCTCTTGTGGGGTAATTCTTCCTTTAACGACATCCGAGACAACTTCAATAATTGGAACTTCAACGCCAACTCGGTGTGCGAGTTCTTGGATTGCTTCTGCAGATGCGACACCTTCAACAGTCTTAGATACTTCGCGACGGGCAATTTCCATTGTGCCACCGCGGCCAAGTGCCTCGCCAAATGTTCGGTTACGGGAAAGTCCAGAACCACATGAAGCTACCAAGTCACCCATTCCAGCAAAACCTAAGAAGGTAAGTGGATCTGCGCCATAGGCGCCACCAAATCTGGCAACTTCGGAGAGGCCACGAGTAATAATCATCGCCTGAGTGTTCTCGCCTAGATCAAGACCAATCGCCATACCTACAGCTAGCGCAATCACAGATTTAGCCGAACCAGCTAGCTCGCAACCAACTAAATCTGTTGAGGGATAAACTCGAAAATACGGCGTAGTGAAGATATCAATCATCAACTTTGAAACTTCTGGATTTGGCGAAGCCGCTACCGCGCCTGATGGTTGACGAAGTGACATCTCCCCAGCCAAGTTTGGCCCAGTTATTAAACCTATTTGCGAAAGCGGTACCTCGAGAATCTCAGTAATGATTTCAGTCATTCGCATCGCAGATGCAGATTCAATACCTTTAAGGGTGCTAATAATTGGTTGGCTAGTTGGGAAAGTAGATTTCCATAGCTCTAGATTTTCGCGAAGAGATTGCGCAGGAATTGCGAGTACTTGAGTAATACCAAAATCGAAGGCTTCACGAATATCAGTTGTCGCGCGGATTGAATCCGGCAGGCTTATTCCCGGAAGAAATTTTGAATTTCTACTCTTCTGGTTAATTTCATCAACTACTTCTTGGTTTCTACCCCAAACCAAAACTTCTTGATCGGCATCGCAAAGCACCTGGGCAAGGGTGGTTCCCCATGCTCCTGCTCCAAGTACTGAAATCTTCGCCATTAGTTCTTAGCTCGCTTCACTTTCTTTAAATAATTTCCAGTTCGCGGTAGATCCGATTTATGTGGATCGAATATCTCTGCCGGGGCATATTCTCCCCTAATTTCTTCCAACATTTTCGTAATTTCCGCCATCACATATGCGGTAGCCTCAACTAAAGCAGCCTGATCCTCTGCTTTTCCGTACCATTTTGAAAACTCAAGTGGCTTACCAGCCCACATTGAAATCTTCGTTCGCTTCCAGAAAACGATCTTCTTGCTGTAGCGCGGCATCAAATCCTGATCGCCCCATTGCGCAAATGGAATAACCGGCGCTTTACTCAAGATAGCCAAGCGAGCAACTCCAGTCTTTGCCACCATCGGCCAAAGATTTGGATCCCGGGTAAGGGTTCCTTCTGGGTAAACCCCTAGGCAGTGACCCAAGTTCACAAGCCTCAAGGCATCATCCAAAGCATGTGACGCACCATCTGTTTCTCTGGCAACTGGAATCTGACCCGCACTTAGAAGTACTCGTCCGATCAATGGGATTTTAAAGACTCCATCTTTTCCAAGATATCTAGGAGCTCGGCCATTTGCATATAAGAAATGAGCAAATAGAAGGACATCGATGTAACTCATATGATTGCAAACAACGATTACCGGACCACTCTTGGGCAGATTTTCCATTCCGCGCCAATCACGTTTTGTTAAAAGCTTCAAAATTGGAATTACTATTGCCGCGCCAATTTTGAAAGTAAAATTGGTTCCGAGTGGCGAACCTTTTGGCGGCGTAAATGAAACTGCCGGCGCTTTCATAGGTTGATTGTATTTAATATAAATAAAAAAGGGGAACCATTTCTGGCTCCCCCTTTAAATTATTTACTTACTTCTTCTTTGCTGCCTTCTTGACTGTCTTCTTAGCGGCTTTCTTTGGAGCAGCCTTCTTGACTGTCTTCTTAGCGGCTTTCTTTGGAGCAGCCTTCTTAGCTGTCTTCTTGGCGGCCTTCTTTGGAGCAGCCTTTACAGCCTTAGCTGGTGCAGCCTTAACAACTGGCTTTGGTGCAGCTTCTAGCTTGCGGGCGCCAGAGATAACTTCCTTAAGACCCTTTGCAGGTAGGAAGCGAACCTTCTTGCTCGCCTTGATTTGAATTGTTTCGCCAGTAAATGGGTTGCGACCCTTACGTGCTGGACGATCAACCTTCTTAAACTTACCGAAATCGTTGATCATTACATCTTCGCCCTTTGAAATGTTGCGAATGATTGTGTCAAAAACGATATCTACTGCGCGTGCTGCTTCCTTCTTGTTATTATCGAAGTGTGGCGCTAACGCTGCAATGAACTGGGCCTTGTTCATATTTCCCCTTATTTACGCATAAAAGTTAAGCATTCGCTTAACGTGATTAGAAATCTACGCGTGAAAATGCGATATCACCCGCATATTTTTCGGTGTGTCGCAATTTATGATTATTCTTTCTCGCAAGAAAATCCACTTTTTACGCGTAAAAAACTCTAGATTAGTACTCTAGAGTATTTAAACTAAGAAAGGACCGGAAGCGTTTTAGGCTTATAAGAAGCTCTTTTAGCCTCAAAAGCGCTTACTTCATCGATCTTTTTCATAGTTAGCCCGATGTCATCTAAGCCTTCCATTAAACGCCATCTGGTGTAATCGTCAATCACGAAAGCAACAGTCTTAGCGCCATAGCGAACGTTTTTATTCTCCAGATCAACTGTTATTTGGGTCTTTGGATCCTCCTCAACCGCACTCCAAATCGCCTCAACATCATCTTGTGGCAGTACAACGGTAAGAAGTCCGGCCTTCTGTGAGTTTCCGCGGAAGATGTCAGCAAATCGACTAGAAATAACGGCCTTGAAACCATAGTTCTGAAGGGCCCAAACGGCGTGTTCACGAGATGATCCCGTTCCAAAATCAACGCCAGCCACAAGAACAGTTGCTCCAGCAAACTCTGGCTTATTTAAAACGAATTCAGGATCGTTACGCCATGCGCCAAAGAGGCCATCTTCAAAGCCGCTCTTAGTCACGCGCTTTAGATAGACCGCTGGGATGATCTGATCGGTATCAACATTGCTGCGGCGAAGTGGAAGAACTGTGCCGGTATGTGTTGTGTATTTATCCATTTTCTCTCCCTACCCTTTTTAAAGATCTGCCGGTGATGAAAGCGTTCCGCGAAGTGCGGTCGCTGCTGCAACAAGTGGGCTCACCAAGTGGGTACGGCCACCTTTGCCTTGTCGTCCTTCAAAGTTACGGTTTGATGTAGAGGCTGCACGCTCTCCTACTGCAAGTTGATCTGGATTCATTCCCAAACACATTGAACAACCAGCAGTACGCCATTCTGCGCCAGCATCTAAAAAGACTTTATCCAAGCCTTCAGATTCTGCTTGCAAACGAACTCGAGCTGAGCCTGGAACAACCAACATGCGTACCTTGCCTGAGATCTTCTTACCCTTCAAAATATCTGCAGCTAAACGAAGATCTTCAATGCGACCATTGGTGCAAGAACCAAGGAAGATTGTGTCTACTGAAATATCTTTAAGTGGCGTTCCTGCAGTCAAGCCCATGTATGTAAGCGCCCGCTCTGCCGCCCCACGCTCTTCAGCGTCAGCGATATCTGCTGGATTTGGGACCTTTGCATTAAGTGGCAAACCTTGACCTGGGTTAGTTCCCCAAGTGACAAATGGCTCGAGCTCGTCGGCATTTAAGTTAATTTCCTTATCGAATTTCGCATCACTATCTGATTGGAGCGTCTTCCAATAGGCAACGGCCGCATCCCAGTCAGCACCTTGTGGTGCGTGTGGTTTGCCCTTTAGATATTCAAAAGTAATTTCATCTGGCGCAATCAAACCAGCACGAGCACCGGCTTCAATCGACATATTACAAACAGTCATGCGAGATTCCATTGAAAGGGCGCGAATAGCTTCACCGCGATATTCAAGGACGTAGCCCTGACCACCGCCGGTACCAATCTTGGCAATGATCGCCAAAATAATATCTTTTGAAGTAACTCCAGGTTTTAACTTCCCAGTTACGTTAATCGCCATAGTCTTTGGGCGAACTAGCGGCAAAGTCTGAGTTGCAAGTACGTGTTCTACTTCAGAGGTTCCAATGCCAAAGGCAAGAGCGCCAAATGCGCCGTGAGTTGAGGTATGGGAATCGCCGCAGACTATTGTCATACCGGGTTGGGTGATTCCAAGTTGTGGGCCAACTACGTGAACAATTCCTTGCTCAACATCGCCAAGTGAGTGGATCCGCACACCAAATTCAGCGCAGTTCTTGCGCAAGGTATCTACCTGCAACTTAGAAACCGGATCAGCAATTGGCTTATCAATATTCAAAGTTGGAACGTTGTGATCTTCAGTTGCGATCGTTAGATCTGGGCGACGCACTGGTCGGCCAGCAAGGCGCAGACCATCAAAAGCTTGTGGGCTAGTTACTTCGTGAATCAAATGGAGATCAATATAAAGAAGATCTGGTTCGCCTTCTTTGCTTGATACAACGTGATCTGCCCAAATCTTTTCCGCTAACGTCTTTCCCATTTAACCTCTCCAGTTACCAAAATAGTTGCATCTCAGATAATGATATGAAAGTATTACATCGTGGACAAGAAGAATAGCGGAGTTGGCGTATTAGACAAAGCCGTAGCAATTCTGGCTTGCTTAGAGGCCGGCCCCCATTCACTTTCTGAACTAGTAACTGCAACAGGTATTGCTCGCCCCACAGCTCACCGCTTGGCCGTAGCGTTAGAACATCATCGAATGGTCTCGCGCGATTATGCCGGCCGTTTTATTCTCGGTTCTCGTTCGTCTGAATTGGCTTCTGCTGCTGGTGAAGATCGATTACTAGCCGTTGCCTCCCCTGCGCTTTCCGCTCTTCGTGATGCAACAAGTGAGAGCGCTCAGCTCTATCGCCGCCAAGGCGATCAGCGCATCTGCGTAGCGACCGAGGAGCGACTCTCCGGGCTTCGAGATTCAGTTCCAATTGGCACAGTCTTAACAATGCAAGCTGGTTCGGCTGCGCAAATCCTTCTCGCCTGGGAAGAGCCGGAAAAAATTCGTCGCGGCTTGGTTAGTGCCAAGTTCACCGCGGCATCGCTATCGGCAGTTCGGCGACGTGGTTGGGCGCAATCTGTCGGTGAACGTGAAGCGGGTGTCGCCTCTGTTTCGGCGCCAGTCAAAGGCCCAAACGGTAAAGTCATTGCAGCGGTGAGTATCTCTGGCCCAGTTGAACGTTTGGGACGCCAACCGGGGCGCTTACATGCCGCAGCCGTCGTTGCAACGGCGGCGAGATTAACCGAACATCTAGCCAAAAAGTAGGAGTGGAATGAAAAATCGCTCGCTCTATGCCAAGGTGATTGCGCTATTTTTAATTTCAAATACTGTTCCCGCAAATGCACTCGCGATCGGTATGCCTAATCCAAAGTTAACGCCCGGGCTTACAAATCCCGCTGTAACACAAAAAAATATTGGCACGACAATTTGCGTAGTTGGCTATACCAAGACAATTCGTCCACCAGTTTCATACACAAATAAGTTGAAATATGATCAACTGCACTCTGGCTATAACGTTCAAGGTGATATGAATATGCGCAACTACGAAGAGGATCATCTCATTCCGCTCGAAGTTGGCGGTCATCCATCTAGTAAGTTAAATCTCTTCCCTCAGTATTACGCCGCTACTTATGGAGCGCGAGTTAAGGATCGATTAGAAAATAAGATTCATCTCTTGGTTTGTTCTGGAAAAATTACCCTCAAAGCGGGTCAGGCTGCCTTCGTTCCGGATTGGACTGTTGGCTATAAGAAGTACGTACTGTCTTCTTCTTAATTATTTCCTAGGTAGTTGTAGCCCCGACGGGATTCGAACCCGCGTAGCTGGCTTGAGAAGCCAGAGTCCTAGGCCACTAGACGACGGGGCCGTGATTATTAAGTTTTTCTACTGCGCTGGGGTACCAGGACTCGAACCTAGACAAGCTGAACCAGAATCAGCTGGGCTGCCAATTACCCCATACCCCACCACTAGATTTCTTTGAAGATCTCCAGTGGGTAAAGAATACCTGACGAAAAGTGGCGTACCTGCCGTCGGTTAAACGCCGGTTAAACGATTGCGGCGGCAACTCGAGCAAGAGATCGCTCGCGGCCCAATAATTCCATCGATTCAAATAGTGGCGGTGAAATATGGCTTCCCGTTATGGCAACTCGAACAGAACCAAATGCAATACGGGGCTTGAGCCCCATCCCCTCAATTAGCGCCGCACGTAACGCCGCTTCGATGGATTGGTGGCTCCAATCAGTTAGATCTTGGAGTACTTCATTGGCTTTCTTCAAGACATCCTGAGCTTGCGCCTCTTTAACTTTCGGCAACTCTTGAACATCAATAACAAAATTCTTAGCAAATAAGAATTTAAGCATTGGAGTTACTTCGGCGAGAGTTGCAATTCGCTCTTGGATAATTGGAAGGGCTGACTTAACAATCGCCAACTCTTCTGGAGTTCCAGTGATAACTTCATCCTTAATTAGGAATGGGGTGGCGCGCTTTAGCAAATCTTCGATATCCAATAACCGAATCTTGTCCCCGTTAATTGCCTCGAGCTTCTTCATATCAAAACGCGCTGGGCTTGAATGAACTCGCTCGACAGTAAAGAGCTCGGTTAACTCCTTCATCGTTACATTTTCTCGATCTTCACCAGGTGACCAACCGAGTAGTGCCAAGTAATTACAAATTGCTTCCGGCAAGAACCCTCGGTCGCGATACCAAGCTATTGAAACTTCACCATTGCGCTTTGAAAGTTTTGCGTTGTCCTGCCCCATTACGAATGGAAGATGCGCAAATGTTGGGTAATCCTCGGGAGCCACACCCATCGCTTGATAGACGCGAATTTGACGTGGAGTTGAGGAGAGTAGATCTTCGCCGCGAAGTACATGAGTAATCTTCATCATCACATCATCAACTGCAACAGCCAGGGTATAAAGAGGTGAACCATCGCCTCGGACTAATACAAAATCTGGAACGAAGTTATGGTCGAAAGTTACTTCACCGCGAATTGAGTCGGTAAAAGTAGTCGAGCCATCAGGCATGCGCATCCGAAGAACAGGCTTTCGACCTTCGCTTTTGTACTTTGCCAAATCATCAGCCGAAATTTCGCGACACTTGCCGTCATAGCCCGGTGCAACATTTGCCTTCTTCTGTGCTTCGCGGCGGGCTTCAAGTTCCTCTGAAGAGCAGTAGCAATGATAGGCATCGCCTTGAGCGAGAAATTTCGCTGCCCACTCGGCATAAATATCTAAGCGTTGGCTTTGAAGATATGGGCCAAAGTTTCCACCAACTTCTGGACCTTCATCCCAATCCAAACCAAGCCATTTCAAAGTATCAATCGCTGCTTGGATGTATTCATCTGTTACTCGCTCGCGATCAGTATCTTCGATTCTGAAAATGAATTCACCGCCGGTGTGTCTGGCATATGCCCAATCAAAGAGAGCGGTGCGGATATTTCCTACATGGAGATCGCCGGTTGGTGATGGCGCAAAGCGAACTCTTACTTTTTTATTGGACACGAGGCGATACCTTATTAGAAAGGGAACCCAAACCATCAATTGAGATCGTCACTTCGGCGCCTTGTGGCATCGGACCGATTCCCGCAGGCGTGCCAGTGAGAATTAAATCTCCTGGGAGCAAGGTCATTGCCGAGGTTATGAATTCGATAATTTGTGGAATTTTAAAGATCATCGAAGAGATGCTCTCAGACTGTTTTACTTCACCATTTAACGTTGTAATAATCTTTTGGTTTCCTGGGATAAATTCTGTTTCAATCCACGGGCCGACCGGGCAGAAAGTATCGAACCCTTTTGCTCTAGCCCACTGGCCATCCTTCTTCTGTAAGTCTCTTGCTGTTACATCATTTGCGATGGTGTAGCCGAAAATAACTTCATGAGCGCGATCGGCCTTTACATCCTTGCAAATACTCCCAATAACAATTGCTAGCTCACCTTCAAAATCCACTCGTTCGGATATTCGAGGCCAGATGATCGTGTCATTTGGGCCGATGACCGTTGTATTTGGCTTGATAAAAATAATTGGCTCTTGCGGAACTTCCATTCCCATTTCAGCGGCATGATCGGCGTAATTCTTTCCGACACAAACCACTTTACTTCGGGGAATAGTTGGCGCAAGGAGTCGAACATCTTTCAAGTCGACCTTCGAAGATGTTGGAGTAATTCCAGAGTAGATCGGATCGCCACGTAAAACCAGGATCTTATCTTCCTCATTTAGGATGCCGAATAGTGGGTCTGCGCCCAGACCAGCACTTTCATTTGGCGAGAATCTGACGATGCGCATTATGCGATTCTACCTTTTGTCTCGGGCTAGAGCGAAAAGAGTTGATCTTGCGCGGAGACGCAAAAGATTTGCGCGCTCGGCGCCTCCTGCTTAATGATTTCTATTGAAGAAGGTTCTGGCAGTTGCCCAGAAATTACAATTGCTTCTATTCCAGCAATTTGACTCGCTTTGGCCACCGTTAAAACAGCTAGCAGCGCATCAACCTCAAAAGTTCCGCTCTTTACCGCAATAGCGACATAGGTACGACCAGTAGTGTCACGAAGGGCTGCGGCAGATATTGAATTGCTGCGAGCCATGGTTGCCTTTGCAAGAGTGAGTAACTTTTGATCCTCTGGGTTATTGCTCACGAACTAGCTCCTGATCATCCACAACTCTCTGCGCTAGAACTGTGGCTATTCTGTGGCGCCGTCCGACCGGACGTTCAGCAGTTAACTTAACTCCTGCTATTGAGATCGTACTTCCAGGAATCGGTACCCGACCGAGAGTTTTTGCAATTAAACCACCGACGCTGTCGACATCTTCGCGATCTGATTGTGATAACTCAATTTTAAAAGCTTCAGCAAAGTCTTCGACATTTAAACGTGCCGAAATTCGGGCGCGGTCTGAGTCGAGCCATTCAACTTCCTCTTGGCTCTCGTCGTACTCATCGGCAATCTCGCCAACGATCTCTTCTAATATATCTTCAATTGTGATTAGGCCGGCGGTGCCACCATATTCATCCACAACAATTGCCATGTGTATTTGATTGCGCTGCATATCCTTTAACAACTCCAGCGCGGTTTTGGTTTCTGGAACAAAGGTCGCCTTGCGAATATGTTGCTCGACTTTCTCAGTCTGCTCTGATTCATGTCTTTCATGTGTGCGCCTTGCCAAATCTTTTACATAAGCGATTCCAACGACTTCATCGAGATTTTCTGTAATTACTGGGATACGTGTAAAGCCAGAGCGCAGAGCGAGCGATAAGCCTTGTCGAAGAGTCTTACTACCTTCAATCCAAACCATATCCGTCCGGGGCACCATCAGTTCGCGAACCAAGGTATCGCCCAGATCAAAAACTGATTGAACCATCTCGCGCTCTGAGCTATCAATAATTCCTTGTTGGGTGGCTTGATCGATTGAATCTCTAAGTTCGGTCTCATTGGCAAATTGATTTCGAACAAGAGCTGATGAGATCGTACGAACTAATTTGGAAAGGTTCATTTACTTGCCTTCCATTGCGCCAATGTTTCATCTTGCAATGTAAACATCGCCTTTTCCTCTTCGGGTTCGTCGTGGTCAAAGCCAAGTAAATGAAGGGTTCCATGAATTGTAAGAAGCGCTATCTCATCATCAACTGAATGCTTTATTGGCTGTTTAGCTGCAAACTCAGGACATAAAACAATATCGCCAATAATTCCAGGACCATTTGCGGCAGAGAATGGTTTTATTTCATCCATCGGAAAAGAAAGTACATCTGTTGGTCCCGGAAGATCCATCCACTGAACATGGAGTTGGGTAATCTCGGCTTCATCGACCAAGGTTATGCTTAGATCAGAATCTGGATGGATTCCCATCTTTTCAAGGGTAAATGCTGCAGCTGAGACTATTTCGTCCTCGTTGCAAGATGTGGAACCGTTATTTCCAATTTCAATCCCCATGGGAGTTAGCGATCACCACTCACATTACGACCGGTATGAATTGCTCTCGGTGGAGTGGCTTTGCCATCATCAAATCGCGCATATGCGCTAACGATCTCTCCTACCAAACGATTTCGCACTACATCTTCGGCAAGTAGATTGATAAATTCGATATCAGCTACACCATCTAAAATTTCATGAACAATCCGAAGACCAGATTGCGCGCCATGAGGAAGATCTACTTGAGTTGTATCGCCTGTGATAACCATCTTTGAGCCAAAACCAAGGCGGGTAAGAAACATCTTCATCTGCTCGGCAGAAGTATTCTGAGCTTCATCCAAAATGATGAAAGCATCATTTAGGGTTCGGCCGCGCATATATGCAAGTGGTGCGATTTCGATAATTCCACTTGCCATAAGCCGTGGGATTGAATCTTGATCAATCATGTCGTGAAGCGCATCAAAAAGTGGACGTAAATATGGATCAATCTTCTCTTGGAGGGTTCCGGGTAGGAATCCCAATCGCTCCCCCGCTTCTACTGCAGGGCGGGTGAGAATTATTCGATTTACTTGCTTTGCTTGGAGAGCTTGTATTGCCTTTGCCATTGCAAGATAGGTCTTTCCAGTACCTGCTGGGCCAACGCCAAATGTAATTGTGTTCTCATCGATCGCCTCAACGTATCGCTTTTGATTAGCAGTCTTTGGCCGAATTGATTTTCCACGATTACTCAAAATATTTAGCGATAAAACTTCTGCTGGATGATCTGCTGGCTCGTGATTAACCATGGCAATTGCGCGAAGCACAACGTCATCGCTTAGAACCTGGCCAGCCCGAAGTAGGACAATCAATTCGTTAGTGAGTGATTCAAAGCGAGAGATCTCTTCGAGGTCACCGCGAGCATGAATTTCGTTTCCACGAACAGTTATAAAAATATTTGGGAATGCGCCCTCAAGAATTTTCAGGTGTGAATCATTTGGTCCAGTAAGGGCGACCATAGGAATGGCAACGGGAACGGTAATCAGTGCGGGCTCCATTGGTTCAAATCCTACTTTTAACCGGGAGGCCAAGCGAATGGACGTCCCCCGAGTAGGTGGAGATGAGCGTGAAAGACGCTCTGTCCAGCCGAAGCCCCGGAGTTATAGACGCTTCGGTATCCATCAAGTTCGCGCTCTGTTGCGATTTGATCAGCAACAGCCAACATCCGTACCAGCACCTCTGGAGAGTCTGCACCCACGCCAGCAACAATTTCAATATGTTCTTTGGGAATTATCAAAACGTGTGTAGGTGCCTGCGGTGAAATATCGTTAATCGCATAAACCAAGTCATCTTCATAAACAAATGGCACCTCGATGATGCCGTTAGCAAACTTACAAAATAGACAATCCATAATCACCACCGACCTAATAGTGCCGAAATTGCAGATAGCGCAGCAGCGCCGGCATGGGCACTTCGGAAAACTGGTTCACCCATTTTCACAACGAATCCGCCGCCTTCTTCAAAGAGCGCCAATTCAGAGCCGCAAATTCCACCTTCAGGTCCAACGACAATAATAATTTCATCGAGTTCATTCATCTTGCTTGAAACCACTGCTGATAATTTTGTGGTGGCAGATTCATGTAAAACAAGGAGCGCAAAATTTCCAACTCTTGAAGAAAGAAAGCTCGCTAGGTCACTCACGGGAGCGAGGTTTGGAATATTAAAGCGTCGTGATTGCTTGGCGGCGGCGATGGCCCCAACCTGCCATTTATCAGAAGTATCTGATTTGGCTTTTGCAATAGAACGCTCGGCCGACCATGGAATGATTTCATCGACACCGGCTTGAACCAACAATTCAATCGCCTCTTTGGTCCGGTCCGACTTAGGCAGAGCTTGCAGAATAGTTAATTTTGGCTTGCGAGCAATCTCAGTGCCACGTTCGAGGATCTTTGCCTCAAATTTCTTCTTCGCTATGGATTGAACACTTGCTCGTACCCAATTACCAACTCCATCAGAAATTAATATCTCTTCGCCGGTTTTTATGCGGAGAACATTAATAGCGTGGTGCGCCTCATCACCTTCAATTATGAAATTGCTTGTATCGGGGATTGAGTCAATAAAAAAGAGAGTCAGCATCTACCGGCCAAAGGCATCTCGAACGCGTCCAAATAGCCCTTGAGAGGAATTGCTATTTCGCCCATGAATTTCTACCTGCTCGCCAGTTTCGCCTCGAGATTTTGCAAGAGAACGAAGCAGCTCCTCTTGCTCTTTATTCAATTTACTTGGGGTTGTGACTTCGACATGAACGATTAGATCTCCTCGGCCGTGGCCACGAAGTTTTGTAACACCTAGATCCTTAAGTACGACAATTTGGCCACTTGCAGTGCCCGCTTTTATCGCAACCTCTTGTTCGCCATCTAAAGTATCAATTTTTACCTTCGCGCCTAGTGCTGCAGCGGTCATTGGAATCGCAATTGAGATATGTAAATCATTTCCATCCCGGACTAAGAATTCATGTGGGACTTCAATAATTTCAATATAAAGGTCGCCAGCCGGTCCGCCGCCGGGGCCTACTTCACCTGCACCGCTTAATTGAATTCGGTTTCCAGTTTCGACACCGGCCGGTACTTTTACGGGAATTGTTTTATGGGAACGGACTCTTCCATCACCAGCACACTCCACGCACGGATCAGTTATCACTGAGCCATATCCCTGACAGTTATTGCATGGGCGACTTGTCATAACTTGCCCGATTATTGAACGAGTTACTTGTTGTACTTCACCTCGACCTTTGCAGATCTCACAAACTTTTGGCTTCGAGCTTTCACGACTTCCAGTACCAGAACATTTGCTACAAATAACTGCTGTCTCAACGCCGATTTCGCGTTCACACCCAAAGCAAGCTTCACTTAAATCTAGTTCGATTCTGATTAGGGCATCTTGACCAGCTCGCATTCTTGGACGTGGTCCTCGATTTGAACCGCCGGCACCAAAGAAAGCATCCATGATGTCACCGAAACCAAAGTTCTGTCCGCCACCAAAGGAAGAGAATGGATCTCCACCTAAGTCATAGCGCTGTCTCTTCTCCGGATCACTTAAAACTTCATAAGCCGTAGTGATCTCTTTAAACTTCTCTGCTGCATTTGGATCGGGGTTAACATCTGGATGATATTCCCGAGCAAGTTTGCGATAGACCTTCTTAATATCTTCAAAGGAAGTATCGCGATCTACTCCAAGGGTCCCGTAATGGTCAGCCATTAATTGTTCTCCCCGATAAATCTTCCGATATATCTAGCAACTGCATTTACGGCTGCCATCGATCCCGCATAATCCATTCTGGTAGGTCCAAGAATTCCAACGGCGCCACTAATCTGGCCAACTTGTCCAACCTTGGCAACCTGCCCAGCATCGCCATAACCCATCGAGATCAAACTTGTTTTACGAAGTCCGGCTTCTGGCTGTTCTTCCCCAATCTTCACACTTACTGAATCGCCAACATCAGAGAGAAGGCGAATCAAAACTACTTGTTCTTCAAGCGCTTCTAGAATCGGATGTAACTCCGTAGCTGCCTCATGGCGAGAGCGAGCTAAATTTGAGGTCCCAGCTAGAACAACACGATCGGTTGTTGGATGCTGGATAACCGCAACTTGCTTTGTGATTTGGGAGAGCATCTTCACTGTCCGGCCCAAGAGATCATCAAGGTCATGGGAGTCAGCTAGAAAGGTTTCGATTGCGCGACGTTCCGGTGTTGAGAGTGGTTTTACTTGCGCCAACTTATCTACGAATAATCTGTATCCGCTATTGGTCGGAATTCGTCCGGCACTAGTATGCGGTTGGGTAATTAGACCTGCATCTTCAAGTAAAGCCATATCATTTCGAATTGTTGCAGGTGAGACACCAATTCCATGGCGTTCTGCAATTACTTTAGAACCTACCGGCTCTTCAGTTGCAACATATTCCTCGACAATGGCGCGAAGAATTTCGAGTTGACGTTCGTGCATTTATCCCTTTTATTCTTCCTTTAGGCAATTACAAGGACAACTGAAAGTGCGATCAGCAAAATGATTGCTGGCGCTGCACTCTTCATCTTATTTGCGCGAGAGTGTGCATATACCGCCCCACCCATGGTGCACCAAGCGCCAAGGATTGCAAGCCAACCGATTACAGAATCTTGGTAGCGAAGGGCATAAAGCATGCCAATTGAAAGAATAGCTTCGATCGCTCCGATAACTCGAGCCAACTTATCTGGCACATTAACATGGCGGGTTCCCTCTAGACCTTTTGGATTACCGCTCAACTTGAAAAGACCGGAAACTAGGAAAATGACCGCTAGAAGGCCAAGGAGAATGTTATGAGTTATATGCATGGCGCAAGATTACCAAGATTAAGCGGAAATGATTTCCTGAACGATCCGATCGGCGATCAAGCGTCCAGATTGCGTTAGCGCCATCCGGCCTACGCCCCAAAAATCCAAATCTAGATGGCCCGTCTCTAGATAGCTCTCAACTTTGGCAATCTGGTCGGGAGTTAAAGAAGTTAGTGCAATTCCATCACGCAGTCGAATCTCCAACATAATCCGCTCGTTCTCTTTATCTTCCAAAGTAAGCGTCTCACTATCTTGCACTGGCGCCACGCCATTGTTGATTCTCTCGGCATATGTACTTGGATGCTTTACATTCCAAAAACGAACGCCATCTATATGCGAATGCGCACCTGGACCAAGGCCCCACCAATTGGCATTCTCCCAATAAGCAATATTGTGTTTTGCCTGCGAGCCAGGCTTTGCCCAATTGCTTAACTCATACCAAGAAAACCCAGCACTATTGAATTTAGAATCCGCAATCAAATATTTATCTGCCGTCTGATCTTCATCTGGCATTACTACTTCCCCACGTCTTACTTGGTTAGCCAGCTTTGTTCCGCTCTCAACTATCAGGGCGTAGGCAGAGATGTGCGTAATCGGAAGTTCAAGGGCGGCATCTACTGTGGCCTCCCAATCAGAAATACTTTCTGTGGGAGCCCCATAAATTAAGTCAACGCTCACTTCATCAAACCCAACTTCACGCGCCCAAGTTGTCGCTTTGATTACATTCTCTGGATCATGTGTGCGGTCTAGAACTTTCAGAACATTTGGCGCTGCAGATTGCATTCCAAATGAGATCCGATTCATTCCAACATCTCGCAATTTGGCCAACTTATCTTTGGTTACGGTATCTGGATTTGCCTCAATAGTGATCTCAATGTCATTTGCAAATCCATAAGTATTTGAAAGTTCCATCAGAACTAGACCTAAATCTGTGGGCTCCATAAGAGTTGGAGTTCCGCCACCAAAAAAGATGGTTGGGATTGGCGAGTTAGTTTGGGCAACCGCGTGAGCCATGCCAATTTCTTTTATAAGTAGATCGATATAACCGTTAGAAACTGATTTTAAATCGCCACCTTCGCGTAATTCCGAAGGAGTGTAAGTATTGAAATCGCAGTAACCGCAGCGCTTTACGCAATATGGAATGTGAACATAAAACGAGAGTGGCTCGTTCATGTATTACTTCTTAGCCTTGTCCTTTGTTGCATCCGCATCCGTTGTCAGCGCAGCGATAAATGCCTCTTGTGGTACCTCAACGCGACCAACCATCTTCATGCGCTTCTTGCCTTCCTTCTGCTTCTCCAGAAGTTTGCGCTTACGGGAAATATCTCCGCCATAACACTTAGCCAAAACATCTTTACGGATGGCACGAATGCTCTCACGGGCAATAATTCTTGAACCGATAGCGGCTTGAATTGGAACTTCAAATTGCTGCCTTGGAATCAATTCCCGCAGCTTTGTAGTCATCATTACTCCATAGGCATATGCCTTGTCCTTGTGAACTATGGCGCTAAAGGCATCGACGCCTTCACCTTGAAGCAAAATATCAACCTTGACCAAATCGCCTTCAGCTTCCCCAATTGGTTCGTAATCCAGTGAGGCATAACCACGTGTCCGCGACTTCAACTGATCAAAGAAATCGAAAACGATTTCGGCAAGTGGCAAGGTGTAACGAATTTCAACGCGATCTTCAGAAAGGTAATCCATACCAAGAAGAGTTCCGCGGCGCTCTTGGCAAAGTTCCATAATCGAACCAATGAATTCACTTGGGGCAAGAACGGTGGCACGAACTATCGGTTCAAACACTGCAGCGATCTTGCCATCTGGGAATTCAGAAGGGTTAGTAACAGTCATCTCTTTGCCATCATCAGCAACAGTGCGATAGACAACGTTTGGTGCTGTAGAGATGAGTGATAATCCAGCTTCACGCTCGAGACGCTCTCTAACAATTTCCATATGTAAAAGTCCTAAGAAGCCGCAACGAAAGCCGAAGCCAAGTGCCGCTGAGGTCTCTGGTTCATAAACCAACGCGGCGTCGTTAAGTTGCAATTTATCCAGAGCTTCACGAAGAATTGGATAATCAGCGCCATCTAATGGGAATAGTCCCGAGAAAACCATAGGTATCGGATCTTTATATCCCGAGAGCGCGCTCTTTGCAGGGTTGTGATAAGTAGTGATGGTGTCACCAACACGAGATTGGCGAACATCTTTAACGCCCGTTATTACATAACCAACTTCCCCAACTCCCAAACCTTTGGAGACAACAGGCTCTGGTGAAATTACGCCAACTTCCAACATCTCGTGGCGAACGCCAGTAGAAAACATTTGAATCTGATCTTTTGTTGAGAGGTGGCCATCTACAACTCGAACATAGGTAACTACGCCACGATAAGTATCGTAAACCGAGTCAAAGATCAGCGCGCGAGCCGGTGCATCGGGATCGCCAACTGGCGCGGGAATCTGAGCGCAGATTTGATCGAGTAGCTCGACAACACCATCACCGGTCTTACCAGAAACTCGTAAACAATCTTCCGGCTCACAGCCAATTAACTTTGCAAGTTCGGCAGCAAACTTATCTGGCTGCGCGGCAGGCAGATCGATCTTATTTAGCACTGGAATAATAGTTAGATTATTTTCCATCGCTAGATACAGATTTGCCAAAGTTTGGGCTTCGATTCCTTGCGCACAGTCAACGAGCAAGATCGCCCCTTCGCAGGCGGCAAGTGATCTAGAAACTTCATACGTGAAGTCAACGTGACCAGGCGTATCAATCATATTAAGAATGTATTCCTGGCCATCGATACCAGAGCGCCAAGGAAGTCGAACTGCTTGAGATTTGATGGTGATACCGCGTTCGCGTTCAATATCCATGCGATCTAGATATTGGGCACGCATATTTCGTTGCTCGACAACTTCAGTGATTCCAAGCATGCGGTCAGCGAGTGTTGATTTGCCGTGATCAATATGGGCAATGATGCAGAAGTTACGAATTTGCGCCGGATTTGTCGACGCCGGTTGAGGTGCTTTGGCTAAATCAATGGCAGGCATGAAACCTAACCAACCCTCTTAAAGAAAACTTCTTTATTACTTAGAAGCTTTGTTAGCAGCCTTAGCCATTGCTGACTTACGGTTTGCTGCTGCATTCTTATGTAGAACGCCATTTGATACTGCTTCATCCAACTTCTTTGAAGCTAGGCGAAGTTCTTGTGCGATGGTGTTCTTATCGCCAGCGGTTAACGAATCGCGGAAACGGCGGATCGCAGTCTTGATTGATGAACGAGCAGACTTGTTGCGCTCTTGCGCCTTCTCGTTTGTGCGAATTCGCTTGATCTGCGACTTGATATTTGCCACTTGGAACTTCTCTCTACTGGATTACTTATTGTTCAAAATTATTGAACTTTGCTGAGCTTCTCTCAGGCAGATGCGTAGGTTACCAGCCAGCCTACTTAGGCTCAAACTCGAGCAGTAATGGTGATGATTGCCCGCTCAAGTGAGTGAATCGGGTCAACTGCCGCACCTTTGATATCGGCATCGGCCTGGGCCACGGCCACTACCGCCCCAGCCAAGGTAGCCGGAGTCCAATGAACTAATTGGCGACGCGCTTTATCAATCTGCCATGGTGGCAATCCAAGAGATGAGGCGAGATCAAAGGATTTAACGCCGCGCGATGCACCGGAAACTTTTGCCAAAGTTCGAAGCGATCCAGCAAGAGCGCTTGTTATTAAAACTGGATCTGTTCCGGTATCAAGTGCATTTCGTAGAGCTAAAAGTGCCAGGTCGCGCTTGCCATCTAGCGCCGCATCGGCAACATCAAACCCACTGGTCTCTATTCGCCCCTGCTGAAATTTTGCAACAGCAACTTCATCGATTTCTTGTCCTTGCGCAACATCTGATGCAAGTTGTGAAATAGCAGCGCTCATTTCGCGCAGATCACTTCCAAGGGAGTCCAGCAATGCTTGGACGGCATCTGTAGTTACTTTGCGGCCAAGGCGTTTAAATTCCGCGCGGATAAAATCAGATTTTTCACTATCTTTCTTGATTGCATCACAAGCAATGATTGTTGGTTTTGCTTTCTTAATTTTATCTAGGAGCGCTTTTCCTTTGACGCCACCTTTGTGCCACAAGACCAGATGGACTCCATCTTCCGGATTGTCTAGGAAAGTAATTACTTCCTCGCCCTCTTCGGCAACTAGGTCTTGAATTTCTTTAATAACAATTATGCGATCTTCCCCGAATAATGATGGGGCAAGTGCATCAGTTATCTGTCCGACTTCAATTTCAGAAGAATCTAATTGAGTTATTGTCGAATTTGGCGAATTTGAAATTATTTCAGCTATTGCGCGGTCAGCAAGAAGTGACTCCCCACCTTGCAGCAAAGTTAGCCCCACGAAATATTCCACCAATCGTTTTTCTTAGTTCTGATCCTAAGGGCTGAATCAACAGAAATTGCCCCATCTAGATCGGTTCGCCGAACTCTAATCCCTCGGGATGTCAGGGCGGCAATAGTCGAAGGAGCTGGATGCCCGTAACTATTTCCAACACCAACACTTATAAGCGCCAACTTGGGATGGAGCCGATCGAGAAGTGGCAAGAATTGATAAGCGGAGCCGTGGTGGGCCACCTTCAAAATATCAACTTGGTTAAGCTGATTTGAATTTAAAAGTGCCTCTTGCGCCGGTGGTTCAAGATCGCCTGGATCAAAGATTCGCAATTTTCCAATCGTAATTACTAAAGCAACACTTGAATTATTAATGCTTGAGCCATCACCTGGAAGAGCTGCGAAATTTTCCGGAACGAGCCTGGGCCAGAGCACCTTTATATTCACTCTCCCCCTTGGAGAATCGAATTCAACTTCACTACCTTGATGAACAATTTGCATATTACTTTTCTCTAATTCGGAAACCACTTGTTCGCGTTCTGCTTGTGGCTTGGAATAATCCGTAACCCAAGCGGCTCCTACTTCGCGCCCATATAGAGCCCCCGTTAAACCCATTACATGATCAGCATGAAAATGAGTTAAAACAAGGAGTGCAATTTTCTTTACGTGAATCGCCGTCAAGCAATTATCGGCAAGTTTTGAATCTGGGCCAACATCAATAACTATGCCTTGATTTGATCCAAGATTTATTACCAACATATCGCCCTGTCCAACGTTGCAATTAACCACTTGCCAATCTCTCCCCGGCCACTGGCCGCCAAGATAGTGAGCAATTACCAACCCGGGGATTAGAAAGAGCGCCAACACCTTCTTTCGAAGGTACCTAATGGAAAGTACTACTGCAAGAAAGATCCCAGCGCCAACAAAACTCTTTGATATGGAAATTACTGGAAATCCTGCCGCTTTATTCGCCACTAAAACTATTACTTTTGAAAGGGGATTGATTAGGACTA
Source organism: Actinomycetota bacterium (assembly GCA_947372965.1). Lineage (GTDB taxonomy): Bacteria > Actinomycetota > Actinomycetes > Nanopelagicales > Nanopelagicaceae > AAA044-D11. The sequence continues at coordinate 9,830 of CANBVR010000018.1, read as the reverse complement.
GTAAAAGGTGAGTGATCGGTGGAAAAAGTGCAGCAATAAATCCAAGTACGGTAATCGGGGCAATAACGGGTGCGACCAACAAATTTGCTGGAATTGAAACGATAGATAAGGTGCCGGAAATTGCGATAATGATTGGCGTACACATGATTGTTGCCGAGATGGGGATCGCAAGTAGTTCTGCCAGCTTCGGCCCGCAAAAACGTTCTACCAAAAATTCTTCGATACCTGGGGCCAACAACAAAATTCCAGCAGTTGCACTAACCGATAGCGCAAAACCTGGATCGGTTGCCTGAAATGGATCGACTAGAACTAATAAGGCGATAGCCAATCCAAGTGATGGAATTGGATTTGATCTAACGCCACGAAGCTTTGCGATTAAGAGAACAGCGCTCATAACTGTTGCACGTAAGACTGATGGTGAAGGACGAACGAGAAAGATAAAACCTATCAAGACAAATGAGGTCGTAAGTATTCGCGGACCTTGCCTTCGAAATACCCATTGAAGTAACCAGAGGATGAAGGCTGCAACTATTGCAAAGTTTGCTCCGCTCACTGCCGTAAGGTGAGTGAGGCCAACCCGTCGCATCTTTGCGATAAATCCAGCGCTCTCCATAGAGGTGTCACCAAGAACCAACCCAGGAATTAAGGCACCGCTATCGCCACCGATTTTTCCTGCTTGCTCTCTAAAATTCTTACGAATCGCACTCGCCACTTGTTGAAGTTGATTTGCCCGACTTAGCACTCGAATCTGCCCATGAACTACGAAAAGCGCGGCCACTTTTCGTTCCTTTGTGGCAGTCATTCGCCCGGTTGCTTCAAACCTATCCCCTGGAATCAATACAAGCGCCTGGTTACTTGTAATTCGAATTGGCAAATGAATCTTTTGAAGATGGCCCAATATCGAAACACTTTGCGAAGAAACAAGTGCAGACATCGAAGGCGCTCTTAGCCGTGCCCCTATAACTTTCGCACTACCCCATGTTGGGTCGCTCTTTACCGTTGCACTTATGGTCATCTCGGGATTTGACCGCATTTGGTGTGCGAGGAAATTATTTGTTAAGGAAACTTCACGAATCGCACTTCCAGTGGCACCGGTTAAAAGAGCGAAGATAAGTACAAATACCAAGTTATTTCCAGGGCAAGAAATTAGTTAATGCAGCGCCAAGCCAGATACTCAACGCAATTGCTAGCAGCCTTAAATCTTTATCTGGCTTAGGATCTCCGCGTATTTTGCCGCCCCCATTCCGGGAACTTTTCTCAACTCATCCAGTGCTTTAAAGAGCCCATTTTTCTGGCGATAGGAAATTATTCGGTTAGCCATCACTGGACCAATGCCAGGCAATGAATCTAATTGTGCTGCTGTAGCCGTATTTATATTTATTGGCCCACTTGTCACTTTTGCTTTAGATTTTGAACTCTTACTTGTCGAAGTTATGGTTTTTGGAGCCCCGACAATGATTTGTTCACCATCAGTAAGTACATGGGCCAGATTGATATCACTTAAATCAATGCCACTCTTGGCTCCCCCGGCAGCGCTCAGTGCATCGATAGCTCTTGCACCAAGATCCAATTTATAAACTCCAGGCTTAACTACCTTGCCGGCAACATCAACAATAATGACTGACGGTGTTGGGGCCACCTTGGGCAGTGTGATGACTGGCATGGGCGCTGCCTTTGATTCACCACCTTGAGAGAGAGCAAAGAAGATTGCCCCGACTGCGATAAAGCCACCAAAGATAATTAGGATTCCCTTTTGCTGGTCCTTGCTAAATCCAAGTTCAAAATAGCGATCACGAGCCTCTTCTTTCCAATTAAGAAAGCGCTCTTTTATAGAATCAATAAGCATCTGCGCAATCTAAAGCGAAAAGAGCTCTACCGCAGAAAAGTTACCTTGGCTTGTGAATTAGAGAACTATGTTTACAAGTTTTGGAGCGCGCGTAATGATTTTCTTGATCTCAGCGTCTTTAACTGCTTGCGAAATAGTTGGATTAGCAAAAGCCAACTTCTCTAAATCAGAATCTGAAATATTTGGTGAGACTTCGATACGTTCCAAGATCTTGCCATTTATCTGGAGTATTGCAGTGACAGAGTCGGCCTCTAGCAACGCTGGGTCGATAGTCGGCCAACCTGCGAGAGCAACCGCAGGCTTATGACCCAAGTTCTCCCACATCTCTTCGGCGGTAAATGGTGCAACTAATGAAAGTGAAATCGCAATGGCTTCTGCAGCTTCGCGTACAGCGGGATCAGATGGCCCACAACCACTATCGATAGCTTTGCGCGTGGCATTAACCAATTCCATTACGCGAGCGATCGCCACGTTAAAGCGGAATGACTCAACTGCGAAAGAGATATCGTGAAGTGATTTATGAACTACTTTTCGAAGTGCGAGGTCGCCGGTTTTGAAATCAACGCCCGGCTTGCTGGTTACATCACCAGAAATGCGCCAAGCACGATTTAAGAATTTAACTGAGCCACTTGGAGAAACATCTGCCCAATCCACATCATCTTCTGGTGGACCGGCAAAGACCATCGCTAAACGAATCGCATCTACACCATGGGTTGCTAGTTCATCAGAGAGTCGAACTAAGTTTCCACGAGACTTTGACATGGCAGAGCCATCCATCAAAACCATTCCTTGGTTTAGAAGTTTGGTAAATGGTTCGGTGAAATTTAAATGGCCAAGATCGTGCAAGACCTTGGTGAAGAATCGTGAGTAAAGCAAATGCAAGATTGCATGAGTAACGCCACCAACATATTGATCTACCGGCAACCAAGTTTCAACCGCCTTCTTATCAAAAGCCACATCATGGCGATCAACAGAGGTGTAACGAAGGAAATACCAAGATGAATCAAAGAAGGTATCCATTGTGTCAGCATCACGCTTTGCGGCTGCGCCACACTTTGGACATGGAACATTTACCCAAGATTCAATAGCACCCAGAGGAGATGAACCCTTTGGCTTTAGATCAATCCCAGTTGCATCAGGTAGTTCAACCGGTAATTGGTCTTCTGGAACAGGTACTTCCCCACAACTTGGGCAGTGAATGATTGGAATTGGAGTTCCCCAGAATCGCTGGCGCGAAATTAGCCAATCGCGAAGGCGATAATTCTTCGCCGCAATTGCCGCATCCTTTGCCGCTAGTTCTTCAATAATCTTTGCAATCGCATCACTCTTTGAAAGTCCGTTTAGGGAACCAGAATTAATCATTTTTCCATCGCCACCGGTTGCAATACCAGTCACATTTGGATCTTCTTCGCCAGTATCAACTACAACCTTTACATCTAATTTCATTGCGCGCGCAAAATCTAAGTCTCGTTGATCATGCGCAGGTACCGCCATGATTGCGCCAGTTCCGTAATCAGCAAGTACATAATCACTGGCCCAGATTGGAAGCTTCTCCCCATTTACTGGGTTGATCGCATAGCGATTTAAAAAGATGCCAGTCTTTGGGCGATCAGTTGCTAACCGATCGATATCAGTTGCGGCCTTTACGCCATCCAAATACTTTGCAAAATCTGCCTCGACGCCACTGCCCGCTACTAATTCTGCGGCAAGTTCAGAGTCGGCGGCAACGACCATAAAAGTTGCGCCATAAAGAGTGTCTGGACGGGTGGTGTAAATGGTGACTGGATTTGATCGGCCCTCAATTACAAATTTAACTTCTGCGCCAATTGAGCGCCCAATCCAGTTGCGTTGCATCATCAGAACTTTTTCTGGCCATTGACCTTCAAGTTGTGACATGTCATCCAGTAGGCGATCGGCGTAATCGGTGATCTTTAAGTACCACTGATTTAATTTCTTCTTTGTGACCGCGTTATCGCATCGCTCGCAAAGCCCGGCAACTACCTGTTCGTTGGCAAGAACTGTTTGGCAATCTGGGCACCAGTTAACAGCTGAGTCTTTGCGGTAAGCCAAGCCCTTCTTGTAAAGCTCTAAAAATAACCATTGATTCCATTTGTAATACTCTGGATCGCATGTATGCAGAACTCGATTCCAATCAAAAGAACAAGCGAAGCGACGCATTGAGGCTTTTTGAACCGCAATATTTTCATAAGTCCAAGCACGTGGATCTGCGTTTCGCTTGATCGCTGCATTTTCGGCTGGAAGACCAAAGGCATCCCAACCAATTGGGTGCATAACATTGAAACCTTTTTGAACCCAGTAGCGCGCAATTACATCACCAAGTGCATATGCCTCTGCATGGCCCATATGTAAATCGCCAGAAGGATAGGGAAACATATCCAAGACATATTTCTTTGGACGAGGATCATCAGCGCGGCCAGATTTAAATGGCTCGATCTGATCCCAGATCGGTAACCACTTCTCTTGGACATGTTGAATGTCGTAGGCCTCATGCATGAGGGGAATTCTCCCACGTAACTCCAGTGAGTTCTTCACTGACTGCCCAGAGGTTGGCCGCCAAGGTTTGGTCGTATGCCAAGGCCCGCGCCCGCGTTAATTTCGGATAACCGCGCATCTCTAATAAGCCATTAGGCCCAATATAAGAACTGCCGATCAAATGTGGGAAGGTGGCTGCGGCAAGTGTTGGAAGAGATCCCATTTTTGCTGATTGAGCAAACTTGGAATTAAAAAATTCACTTATCTTTGCCTCTAAGTTCTTCCCAGCCATTGCCGGTCCTACTGCAAAGAGATTTGTTGAAGCCCATCCAGGGTGGGCGGCTATAGGAATAAAGCTCCAGCCAGATGCGATTCGACGACGTTCGACTTCGGCGGTAAATAAAAGATTGGCTAACTTCGATGCACCATATGCCGCCCATGGTGAATATTTTCCAACGCCGCAAGCACGGTCGCGAATATCGTCCAACCCGCCCGAACCAAAGGAGCCCATTCGATGTGCTTGGCTTGCGATAGTTACAAGTCTTGAAGCAATCCGATCGTGAATTAACCCGGCGAATGCAAAGTGGCCAAGGTGGTTGGTTCCCATTTGCAATTCAAATCCATCTTTTGTTGAGGTGTATGGAGTTGCCATAACGCCAGCATTTAAGATTACGACATCAAATTTTTCCTTCTGCCCCAAAACAACTTTTGCAGCCGCTCGTACCGAAGCTAGATCAGTTAGATCCATTTCAATAACTTTGGCGCCGCCGATCATTTCTAGCGCTCGATCAGCCTTCTTGGAATCTCTAGCCGTGATTGTTACATCGGCGCCTTTGCTCACGAGGACTTTCGCGCTTTGCAGACCAAGACCACTTGTTCCGCCAGTAATTAAAAAACGCTTCCCACTTTGATCAGGAATATTATTTTCATTCCAACCTTGAGGGATCGCCAAATTAGTTAAATAGCTATTCTTTGCAGAATTCTCATTTTTTTTCATTTAGCGCCTTATCTTGAAGTTAAATTGTGGAGATAAGGGGAATCGAACCCCTAACCTCTTCCATGCCATGGAAGCGCGCTACCAATTGCGCCATATCCCCTTACAGAATTGCTATGCGGCAAACCTTATCTCAGTTGCCAGCTTCATCGCCAAACACAGGTTCTGGGATCGATCCCGCATTGTGTTCAACCAAGGACCATGCACCTTTGACATGATGGTTTGGCTCAAGAACTGACCAACATGCATTAGAAAGTCCGCCAAGTGAGGCCCACTTCTCATAAGGAAGTTCGAGCATCGAACCAAGTAGACACCGAGCAGCTCCACCATGAGAAACAAAAACAATTGTGCCAACGGGATTAGTGTTCGGTGTTGCAAGGGCGCGTTCTACAGCAGCGCGAGCTCTTGCTGCAACTAGCGCGCGAGTTTCGCCCGTTTCACCAGCAGCAACATCTTGCCCGCTGATCCACTGAATAAATCTTTCGCCATCTTCAGCCTTGTTTTGCTCGCCAGTTTTACCTTCCCATTTTCCGCCATTTGTTTCGCGAAGGTCAGGATCAATTTCCAATTTAATTTTGGTTAATTCAACAAGTGCTTGCGCTGTTTGCTTGGCTCGTCCCAAGTCACTTGAAATGATTCGGGAAGGATTCATCCCAGCCAGAATTTTTGCGGCATGAGTTACTTGGTACTCGCCCACTTTATTTAAAGGGATATCAGAGTGACCTTGAAATCGATTAGCAACATTCCAATCGGTCTGGCCATGGCGCCAAATAACTAATCGGACTGGTGAAATCTCTGACATTAGCGAGCCTCGGAAACCTTTAATTCAATTCGAGGGCAGTCATTCCACAAGCGATCGAGCATGTAGTAATTGCGAAGTTCTTGAGTTTGAATATGGACAACAAGATCAGAATAATCCAGCAAAATCCAAGCGCCTTTACCTTCACGACGAATTGGCTTCTCACCAATCTTTGCTAGTTCCTCAAAGACAGAATCAGCGATTGCATCTACTTGAATATCAGTTTGCGCCGTTGCCATCAAAAAGACTTCAGAGAGAATCATTTGATCTGTCATATCTAGGGCGACAATATCGGTGCCAAGTTTTTCAACGATCGCTTCGGCTGCCTTCTGGGTTAGATCTAGTACTTGCTTACTTGCTGCCATATAGGCCCCGCTCTTTGATGTATCCCATAACTGATTTAGAGAGGGCTGATGTCGAACCTTTCGATAACTCTTCACGAACTTTGGTCGCAGAGATATCTAAGGCCTGGATTTCTACTTCTTTAAATTCAGATTTACTCTCACCTGGGCGCTTTACAACCAAGATCTCGGCCATCTTCTTTAGATCCTGTGCTCGCTTCCATTTATCAAAGGTAAGCGCCGCATCTGTTCCAATTATTAACGTGAATTCATCTTTTGGGAAAAATGCCTTTAGGGATTGCAAGGTGTCGAAAGTGTATGTAGGGCCTTTGCGATTTACTTCAATATCTAAGATCACAACTTTGTCTTGAATCGAATCAGATAGATCATCCAGGGCTCGCTCACACATTGCCAAGCGGTCCTTTGGTCCGGCGATCGCCTTATTGATTCGCATATATGGATCGCCAGATGGAATCACCATAAGTTGATCAAATTTTGGGGCCAAAGCTTCGATGATTCGAAGGTGACCTAAATGAGGTGGATCAAATGTCCCACCGAGAATTCCTACTTTAGAGATGGGATTAATCCCGGTCTAAGCGAAGTACGAAGTAAAGCAAGAGTGAGAGAACACCAAAAGCTAGAAGGCCAAAAAACGCTGGTGGGGCGGAGAGGTGACGCACTGACTCTGCTGCAAGTACTGTGAATTTCATATCCCGAACTTTACCCTAAAGCCGCTGGCCCTTTTGCAAGCAATAATTTGAATTCGCTCTCATTTAATACACGAACTCCCAATTCCTCAGCCTTTGCCAATTTAGATCCGGGCGAATCTCCCACAACAACATAATCTGTTTTCTTTGAGACCGAAGAACCGCTCTTTCCGCCATGTGCTTCGATAACTTCCCCGACGCCATCACGAGTGAAGTCTGTAAGTGATCCAGTAACTACCAAAGTTAATCCCGCCAGCGTTTGGGGATCGGAAGATTCTTGGGCAATCTCTTCCATTACAACACCGCTCTTTGCCCACTTCTTAATTATTTGCAGGTGCCAGTCAACGCCAAACCATTCGACAATTGAACTAGCGATAATCGGCCCAACCCCTTCGGTAGCACCCAAGGTCTCCTCCGAGGCTTTACTTATTGAATCAATTGAGCCAAAACTCTTTGCAAGTGCTTTAGCTGCGATAGGTCCAACGTGACGGATTGATAGCGCCACAATAATTCTCCATAAAGGTCTATTTTTCGCAAGATCTAGAGCAGAAATTAATTTCTTTCCATTTTCCCCAATTTGAAGAACTTTCACCTTTTTTGTTTTCTTTCCATTTTGGTCCAGCGGACCATCTACTGAAACCAATTTCATGAAGAATCTAGAGTCTTCTAGATCTTTCTCCGTCAAAGAGAAGAGATCAGATTCGTCGGTAATCAATTTATCTTCAAGAAGTGCACTCGCAGCTTCGTAGCCCAGGACATCAATATCAAGTGCAGCGCGGGAGCCGATGTAATAGATCCGCTCCTTTAACTGTGCCGGACAACTCTGGGTATTTGGGCAGCGAATATCGACATCGCCTTCTGACATCGCACGGAGTTTTGCGCCACAATCCGGACACTGAGTAGGCATCACAAAAGCTTTTTCCGAACCATCACGTCGATCAACAAGTGCCCCAAGTACTTCTGGAATTACATCTCCAGCTTTTCTAATTAGGACAATATCGCCGATCAAGATTCCTTTTCGAATGACTTCCGATGCATTGTGAAGGGTTGCGTTAGTGACTGTAGATCCGGCAACTTTGACTGGCTCCATGAAGGCAAAAGGTGTGACTCGGCCGGTTCGCCCAACCGAGACTTTGATATCCAATAACTTTGTGGTTACTTCTTCTGGTGGATATTTAAAAGCAATCGCCCATTTCGGTGCTCTTGAAGTAAAACCAAGTTCTTCTTGTATCGCCAATTCATTAACTTTTATAACGATACCGTCTATTTCATGTTCGACATCATGGCGGTGCTCGCCATAGTAGGCGATGAAATCTTCTACTTCTTTTCGAGAGTGAACAACTTTAAAGCGAGAACTTGTTGGAAGTCCCCATCCCTTTAGTAATTCATAGGCTCCAGACTGGGAATCAAATTTTGTATCGCCTTTAGCGCCGATTCCATGCACCACCATTGAAAGCGGACGGCTTGCAGTGACGCGAGGATCTTTCTGGCGAAGGGAACCTGCTGCAGCATTTCGTGGATTGGCAAAGCGCTCTTTGCCAAGTTCTTCTTGTTGATCATTAAATTCATTGAAGGCGGCAATCGGAAAGAAAACCTCTCCACGAACTTCAAGCACATCTGGGATTGACTTGCCTTTTAGCTCGTGTGGAATAGAAGCAATAGTTTTGATGTTGAGAGTTACATCTTCGCCCGTTGTTCCATTGCCGCGAGTTAGCGCACGAACTAACTTGCCCTTCTCGTACAGGAGATTAATGGCTAGACCATCGACCTTAACCTCGCAGAGCCAGGTGTTTTTGACTTCTGCCTTCGCAATGCGATCAAACCAAGAATTTAGCTCATCGTTATCGAAGACATTATCCAAACTCATCATCTTTTCGATGTGATCGTGTTGTTGGAAATGCGTCGCAAATCCCCCACCTACCTGCTCGGTTGGCGAATCTGGCAATTTAAATTCTGGATGCTTGGCTTCGAGTTTTTGTAGCTCTTTTAATAGTGAGTCGAATTCGCCATCAGTGATAGTTGGCTTATCAAGAACGTAATACTTAAATTGGTGGTCGCGGATCTCCTCGCTTAATTGCGTGATGCGATGGCGGATCTCTTGACTCACAGGTAAAACTTATTCGGTACGTGCGACAGTAGCCGAGCCGACAACCCGATCGCCATCATAAATAACAAGCCCTTGGCCAGCGGCCAAGCCAAAGAGTGGCTCATCTAGTGCGACGGTGATTTCACTTCCATTGTGTGAATAAGTACAGGCAGGTGGTGAACCGTGAGCACGAACTTGAGCAAAGCCTCGATATTGCGTATCGGCGCTTGGAATTGGACCACACCAAATTGGGCGATCGCCAACAATTCCAGATACAGCAAGCGCATCATGATTTCCAACTACAACGGTATTTGTCTTTGGTTCAATCTTTAAGACATAACGCGGTTCGCCACCTGCAGCCGGAACAGTTAGCCCAAGGCCACGTCGCTGTCCGATTGTGTAGGTGTAGGCACCTTTATGTTCACCAAGTTTATTTCCAGATTCATCAACAATCTCACCAACTTCACTTCCAAGTCGATCGCGTAACCAACCCGCGTTATCGCCTGAAGGAACGAAACAAATATCGTGGCTATCTGGTTTATTTGCAACGTAGAGTCCGCGCTT
>CANBVR010000017.1 GCA_947372965.1 Actinomycetota bacterium | reverse complement strand
TCCGCCTATCCCGCATATCCGTAAACGCCACGTACCTGGTCACGAATTACGTGGCCACCATCTAATTCGATTACGCGCTTGCGCATAGAGTCAACAATTTTTGAATCGTGGGTCGCCATTACAACTGTGGTTCCTTCACGATTAATTCTGTCTAGCAATTTCATAATGCCCACTGAGGTTGCCGGATCGAGGTTTCCAGTTGGTTCATCCGCAATAAGGATTGCTGGGCGAGAAACATAAGCACGGGCGATGGCAACGCGTTGTTGCTCGCCACCTGAAAGTTCTGAAGGCTTTCGATCTGCTTTCTCCTCAAGACCAACAAGTTCGAGAACTTCTGGTACTTCGCGGTCAATCTCTTTTTGAGAATAACCAAGGACGTGAAGTGTGAAAGCAACATTTTCTGCAACAGTTTTATTTGGAAGCAAACGGAAATCTTGGAAAACAGTTCCAACCTGGCGACGAAGTTCTGGAACTTTATGTGCCGAAAGTGTATTTAGATCTTTGCCGGCAACAATGATATTTCCTGAAGTTGGGCGCTCTTCGCGAAGAACTAGGCGAAGGAAAGTTGATTTACCTGACCCAGAAAGTCCTACCAGGAATACGAATTCACCTTTAAGGATCTCAAGATCCACAGAATCTAGGGCAGCGCGCTCTTGCTTTGGATACATCTTGGTTACATTCTCAAAACGAATCATTGGCGCCTCCCCTTTCTATATATCTTGCGGTTCAGAGTTTAGATATAGCCAGGCCTAATAGAGAGGAAATACGCGCTTATTTACCTGAGAGATTTCCTTCAGTTACGCGTAGAAAAAGATCAAATAGGAGGCGTACCGAGAATTGGTGGTTGCGGGATTTAAAAGACAGGCCAGGAAATTACTTCAGATTTTGCGTGATGTGAGGAATTTGGCCGTCCCCATAGCTTCGAACAACTTGCGAAATGATGATCTGATATCCGTCATACCAATTCTTATATTCCTTTTTGGCTTGCAAATGTGATGGGTATTGTGAAAATACTTTGAGTGATTCTTCATCTTGCCAGTAATACGTAGATGACTTCATCTTTCCATCTCGAGAATCCCAACGATCTGATCCTAGAAATCCATCAAGAGTTTGGGCGTAGGCCTCAATATCATCATCGAGTTTTGTGAAATCTTTGTCATAGCGAGTTTGAATGAAAATAAATTGTGCGCAAATCATTATTGGTTACTGCTCTTTCGCCATTTGATACCGGCTTCTAAGAATCCATCGATATCGCCATCTAGAACTGCAGCAGGGTTTCCAACTTCAAAGTCTGTGCGAAGATCCTTAACCATTTGATATGGCGCAAGAACATAAGAACGCATTTGATTACCCCATGAACCAGAGTTATCGCCTTTTAGTGCATCTAATCGAGCTCGCTCTTCTTGACGACGACGTTCTAGCAACTTCGACTGCAAAACCGCCATTGCGGTGGCACGGTTTTGTATTTGTGAACGCTCATTCTGACAAGAGACCACAATTCCCGTTGCTAAGTGAGTAATTCTTACCGCAGAGTCAGTGGTGTTAACGCCCTGACCGCCTGGACCCGAAGAACGATAAACATCTACTCGAATTTCTTTTTCATCAATCTCAATGTGATCACTCTGTTCAACAACGGGAACAACTTCAACTCCAGCAAAAGAAGTGTGGCGGCGTGATTGTGAATCAAATGGTGAGATTCGAACCAAACGATGCGTTCCTTGTTCTACTGAAAGAGTTCCGTAGGCATAAGGTGCACTAACGCGGAAAGTGGTCGATTTAATTCCAGCTTCTTCAGCGTATGACGTTTCAAGAACATCAACCTTTAAGTTGTGGCGTTCGCAATAACGTAAATACATACGCATCAACATCTGGGCCCAGTCAGCAGCCTCTACACCGCCAGCCTCGGATCTAATTGTGATTAAGCAATCGCGATCATCGTATTCGCCATTCAAAAGCGTCTGGACTTCAAGATCCTTAATTGCTTTCGTAACATCGTCTAGTTCTTTGCCAGCATCTTCGAGAGCTGAAGCATCCTTCTCTTCCTGAGCGAGTTCTAATAGCAATGGAACTTCTTCTAGATGGCGTCGAATTGTTGTCGCTTTATTCAGGGTTGCCTGAACTCTCGACAATTTACTTGTGACAACTTGAGCTTTCTCAGGGTCGTCCCAAAGATTTGGCGCACTGGCTTCTATTTCAAGTGCTTCTGAATCTGCGCGAAGTTTTGGAAGATTAAGTACCGCCTCAATTGCCGAGAGAGTTACGCGAAGTGCGCTAACTTCCTCAAGGTATTCACGGGCGGCCATAGAGAAATCTTAATGGCATAACATCGTCGAAATTCTTCCCTTTGCCTATGTGCTTGTGCCCTTACAATCAATATTTCCCTAAAAACTCAATCTCGCTTCACCTTGCAATGTTGTTAGAAGAGGTAGAAGAGGTAACAGAGGCTGCCCCTACAGTCGCCTTAATCTTTAGCTCTCCTCCCGTAATCTGGTTCATAAGAGGAAATACAACAAGTGGCTTGATGGTGCTTTGGACTGCGGCAGTTAAAAGATCTCCATCGCAAGATATGGAATCAACATTTATCGCCGCCCCTCGAAGAACATTTCCAGCAATTTCATCTCTAAAAACTAAATTTGCCTTTGCGCAATCAATTGGAACAACCCCGGTTGAATTGGCTATTCCCTGCTCGTAGTACCGGGACTCATCGAGTGAGTGAGCTGCAACCGAAATAGCTGACTCAGAAATTTGAATCAATTCGTGCTTTGCTATGTAGGAGTCTGACACATCAATAATTCCAATAGATAGCGATAGTAATAAGAGGAATAAACCAGAAATAAGTACAGAAAGAGATCCGTCTTCATCCCAAATGAATATTCGAAGGTGCTCCTTCATGAGCTGCGCCAGGCATCAACGCTCTGTGTCGCTTTTGTCTTAGCGTGAACTTTTCCATCCAGCGAGGTCAAGTCAATAGTTACAGATATCCGTGAATTTGGTGAAAGGCAGGGATCCATCGAACACTCCACAGCTATCTGAGGCGGGGATTGGATCTTGTCGGGCGAAAAGATTGTGGTTTCAAAAGCAGAGTTTAATTCTTCAATTCTCCTCGGCAAATTCTCTGCGTTAGGGCTAGTTACGTATACCCGGACAAGTTGCCTTGCATAATTATTTGCATCACTTTGAATAGTCGATATCTGATTTACCGAGGTCAGATAGAGCGCAAGTGGAATAAATAATGGCAGTGCAAAAATTACAAATTCAACAATTGCGCTGCCATCCTCATAATGAAGCAACTCGAAAAAGCGATTTGCGATTGCATGTAGGCCGCCCAATAAACCCGAAGTCTTAAGGGTTCTCATCAAGAGCAATTCCTGAACTTAGAAATTTATCTTGCGACAACAGCAAAGGAGTGAGGATTGGTAGCGAATTTAAGCGTTTAGAAATAATCAGAGAGCCTCCGCCACTTAAAGGCAAAATTGAATTTTCGGTTGAATTCGTTGATGATATAGGGGCGTTTGAAGCAACATTAGGATCCAAAGGCGAATTCACCCCGCCAAAGAGGGCAGTTCTTGAGACCTGTCCCTGAACAATATTGTTTGATGTAGACCGCGCCATTACAGATGCTGCTATCTGAAGAATGCTTAGGAAAAGAAGCAAAAGAGGGATTATTACTAGTGCGCTCTCGACGTTGCCACTTTCATCGTTGAGAAAAGTAAGGAATTGATACTTTGATCTTTCTAACATCGAAGTGAGATTATTCGGCAAGCTCATCGATGGGGTATCTATCTGATGCTGTTCATGTTATCAAGTGAGTTTTTTAAAATGGAACTAAGCCGTGGCTGGGCGACAGTCCAAATCCCAGTCACTAGGCCAGTCGTCATCAGAACGACTAGGACCCATCCCGGAACATCTCCTCTTTCTTCAAGTGTAAATTTGTGAAAGTTAGATTGAATAATTTGAATTTTTGAAAATCCCAAGGGGAATTTAGCTTTGAATTTTTCACAGGTTAGAAACCATATTCTCAAGGTTTTTCCTCTAATCTTGGCAAGCAATTCGTATATCTTAAAACTTACTTCCATTTGGTCTATTCCTTTCGTAATCCAAACTCACCTATGTGTAGTTGGATAAATCTTTCACTTATTTGGGTTTGTAATTTAGGTAGATATTCAATTTGTGGAAGAAATCCTGCTGTTGATATCCAAACTCTTTAATATCCAACACTCTGCCCCAAAGAGATGTAGGAAGGCCACAGAGCAAATAGGACTGAAACTGGAAGTATTAAAAAAATGACAGGGATCATTAGCGCAATTTCTGCTTTACCTGCGGCGGTCAGAAGTGAGGCGTGTGCTTGCTCTCTTACTTCTTGAACCTGTCTTTGAAGTACATCGCTCAGGGGAGTTCCTCGTTCCATTGCCAAAATTAGAGTGTCACAAAAACGACGAATCGTTACCGAATCAGTTCTTGCACCTAAAATTTCCAAGCTTTGAGTCAGATTCTTTCCAGAATTCATAAGGAAAACAGCTTCTTGAAATTCTTGAGCCAGGGTCCCTTTGGCAATTGAGCTAATGCTCCCAAAGGCAACCGAGGGGCTTTCGCCAGATGAGATGAGGACGGCAAAGAGCTCGATTATTGATGGGAATTCAGATTCACTTTCCAATAGGCGCTTTCTTGCGACTCTCCCTTCTTCATTCTTCTCCCAATAAAAATAGATTCCAAAAATGATCCCGAGAATTAGCAATGTGCTTGTTTTCGCGCCGGCCGCAATTGATACAAATGAAATGCAAGCAAGACCCACCAAGAAGAATTTGCGCTCTTTTTTGAATGTCCCATCTTTTGATTTTTTTTGGTGTGTGCTTAGGTGGTCGCGTAAAACCTGGCTACGATTCTTCGCAATCTGCCTTCGGTAATTCTCATGATACCCACGCAGTGGATCTTGAAATTCTTGTAAAAGAATATAGATTGCAATAGAAATAAAGGGCGAGATAAATAGAAGTGAAAGACTAAAAGTACTCATGTGAAAACCCTAGGAATCTTTTTTAGTCGTCCGACTCTATCCATCCAGAAATAGGCAACTCCGGTTAATAGCGCTCCCAGTAGAAGAATTAACGGCCCACTACCTTTCGAATAGGCGGCGACAGTGTTCGGCTGCGAGGATAGGAGCAAAAGCAGAATCCAAGGAGCTACCGCCGCTAGGGCTGCCGAATTCTTTACCCAGCTATGTTTCGCAACAATTTCCCTCCTAAGTGCCATGTCAGTTCGAATAAAGTTTGAGAGGGTTCGCAGGGTTATTGCGGTATCCCGACTTCCTGCACGTCTTGCAAATATGAGCGCTTCGCAGACCTGATCAGCAGTTGAATCATTAAAAGCACCTTTTACAAAATACATGGATTTTGCAAAATCACCCGAACGTCTTAGTTCGCTTTCAAAGAGGGCAAAAATTGATTTGGATTGGTCTGGCCCTCTAGTTGCGAGTCCAGAAATAGTTTCCGCCAATGATAAACCTGAGTGAAGCCCAGAAATTAGATGATCTAATATCTCGGGCCAGAGTGAAGCCAGTACCTCCTTAGCCCTCGCTTCTTTCTTACTCAATAAAACTACTGGGATGCAGATCGAAACTAAACCGAATGGAATCGCAATTTGTGTTGATCCGGTAGAAATCTTTGCGATTATGTACCCACAAAAAAATCCAAAAATATACGGCCACCATTTTTTAATGTTCATTTGCCTGCTCCGGTTATTGGAGCTTTGTTTTCGGTAATGAAAAGGAGTGGGTCTTGCAATCCTTTTACATACCCAGGTTTTGCGCCAAAAATATACTTAAAGAGCGGTTCGCTTTCGACGCGATCGGCCTCAATTCGCCCAGTCACATGCTCAACCTCCATGACTCGGCGCACACCATCATTTGCGATTGAAACATGCACCACCAAGTCAATTGCACTTGCTACAACTGGGGCGATAAATTTATGCGAAATATTTTCACCGGCTAGAAGTGGGAGAGTTTGTAGTTTCGCAATCGCATCCTTTGCCGAATTGGCGTGAATCGTTGCCATTCCAGGTAAGCCAGAATTTAGGGCAATAAGTAGATCAAGCGCCTCGGCTTCTCTAATTTCGCCAACAACTAGTTGCGAGGGTCTCATACGAAGCGCTTCTTTTATTAGACGTCTAAGTGGAATTTCGCCTTCACCTTGCAAATTTGCGGGGCGAGTCTGCATTGCGACGCAATCTGGAACTTTAGGTCTCAGCTCAAAAACCTCTTCAATTGTGATCACTCGAGCGTCTAATCGGAGAGCGCTAACAAGTGCATTTAAAAGCGTTGTTTTTCCTGCTTGTGTAGAACCGCTTACAAGAATATTCATACCGGCACCTACCGCCGCCATTAGAAAATTCGCAATCTCTTTAGACATAACTCCAATTGCGCAAAGCTCGTCGATAGATTTACCGCGAATTAAATGCTTTCTAATATTAACTGCCCAATGTTTTGCCGTTATTTCAGGAATAGCAACATGAAGCCTGCTTCCATCTGGCAGTCGGGCATCGACGAACGGATGGGATAGATCAAGACGTCTTCCACCCCACATAAGTAAGCGTTCAACTAGGTTTCGTACCTCTTCACTAGATAAGGTCACATTAGTTAGTTCGCTCCGGCCAAATCTTGCTACGAATACTCTCGTTGGAGAATTGATCCAAATTTCCTCAACAGTGCCATCATCCATGAGTCCTTGCAATGGGCCAAAAGCATTTACTTCGTAATTTTGCGGCACGGCACGATCAAAGTGGAAATTTGCGAATTACCCGCTAAATATCCACTCTCTACTCAAAGCAATGGTCAGATCTCGACGGATAGCTACAAGAAATTTACAATGCGTAATTTCCAAGCGCAGCACGCAATTAAATTGCAGAGTTTGATAAATGCAGACTATTTCCTACTGAAAATAACTCTGGTCAACTTCATCTATCCACGTTGCTAGATTGGTTGACTCTTCTCTCATATGAATCTGAATATCTGAAGTGGGAATTGATTCTCTCTTAAGTCGTTCGGATATTTTCAAGCCAGCTAACTTATCGCCATGGATCAGAAGCCAATATCCACGTTCGGACATCCGAGTATATAAATCTCCTGTACGCAGATTCTTGCGAATTAGTTTTGCTAAATCTATTAGCGCTACTTCGAGATCGGTACTTGATTTATACAACTCCCCGACTATTTTGATTGTTACCAACGTTAAATCAGATTTACTTCGATCGGCATTTGCATGAGCCTGGCGCAAACTTTTCATAAATGCATTTTGTGATGGTGCACCTGAAAGGAGATCGATAATCCCATTATTAGAGAACTCAACCTTCGGATAAACGGGCGCCTTAGCCATAATTAAGGTTAGGCATTTTTTACCTGATTTGGAAGAGCAATCAACTTGGAGCAATCGACTTAGTGCAATCGACTTAGTGCAATCGACTAATATTGCCCCATGCCATCATTCTTTGAGCGCGCGCGAGTATCTGCAATCTGGTTGTTGCGCCTTGAATCCCTGATTTTGGTGGGGATTGTTCTCTATCTGATTGTGGCTACTTTTACTTCGGATGTAAGCGCCCCTGGTGCACTTGTTGGCGAGATTATCTTTGCCCTTGCTGGTGCTGGTGGATTGTTCATAGCCTCAAAGGGATTTGCGCAGAGTAAGTCTTATGGAAGAGCGCCAGCTGTTTTGGCAAATGGAATTGCAATGGGAGTTTCTTATTTCATGGTTACCGGTGGCTTGCTTGCGGTTGGTATTCCCCTTGGAGTTCTTGGCCTAGTTACTTTCCTAGCATCGCTCTTTGGCTACAGCGAATAATTAAAACTTTTTAACTACCACTCAATAATATTTCGATCCTCCCAGAACAAACCAGTCTTATCTGTTGCTGGATCAAATGTTCTTGTTGCTAACCAGATTGCAGTTTCGGCGCCCTCTTCAACTGAACGTGGTGCATCTGCCCCGCCCATATCGGTGCGAGTGTGATTTGGACAGGTTGCATCAATCAGAAAACCGCGAGCGCCGAGGTTTGTTTCATACGCCAAGTTTCTAACCAGTGCGTTTACTCCTGCTTTACTAATTCGATAGGGAGCTAGTCCCCCAGTATTTCCAGGTCCAGACATACGTCCAAGGCAAGCGGTAAAGATGATGACGCGACCATTTCTAGCTTCGGCCATTGCTGGACAAATCGTGTTGATGGCGACGAATACTGAATCTAAATTGATTGCCATGACTCGCCGCCACTCTTGCGTCGTGGTGCGAAGAGTTTTCGACATCTTCTCGCTCATGACTCCATGGGCAAGAACTAAAACTTCTGGAACGCCATATTTGCTTTGAATCTCTTCAAATTTCTTTCTAGTTGCATCTAGATCTTGGAGATCAACCACTTCAGCGCTGGCACCTAATTCAAGGGCCGCTTTTGCCGAGCGCTCTGGATCTTGACTTACGATGACAACCTTGTCGCCATTTGCGATTAAGGATCTAGCCACTTCATATCCAAGGCCCCGGGAGCCTCCAGTAACGACAGATAAACGCTTGGTTGATTGGGTTGCTGAAGACATGGGCGAACTCTGCCCTGTTTTGCCAGAAATTGCGCTCTGTTTCACATCCCCAGAGCCAACCTCGAAATAGCCCACCGGCCGCTGCACTATTAGACTTTAGGAGTAGATCTAGCCCGTTGAGAGATTCAAGGGGAAAAGAGGAGAAGCGCGCCAGTGTCGGCAACAGGAGCAAATACGCCTGCAAACCATTTTGGTGGATCTTTTGGTCCCAATGAATGGCTCGTCGATGAAATGTATGAGCGCTTTCAACAAGATCCAACTTCAGTAGATAAAGCATGGTGGGATTTCTTCTCTGATTACGCACCCACAACTTCTACTATTTCTAATAACTCAACTTCAGCACCAGCGCTTCCGACTTTGGATGATGCGCCTAAAGGTGGCAAGCCGCCAGTTCCAATGTCCAAAGTAAATGCCGAAAATTATGAGGCAGTGGTTCCAAGGAAAGCGGTGCAAGTCGCAACCGAAGTTCTTTCACCTGCGCCAGTTCAAGTACCAACACCAGTTCAAGTACCAACACCAATAACAACAACGGAGACGCCTAAGCCAATGTCAACGCCACAAGTACCTCCCGCAAATTCGGCAAATAATCCACCGCGTTCGGTCAATCCACTGCCGGCTGATCCAGTTGTTAAGCCGATCCCAACTCTTGTAACACCAGGTGCTTCGACACTTGAGCCAATACGTGGCGTTAGCGCTCGAGTAGTTCAAAGCATGGAAGCTTCACTTTCAGTTCCAACCGCAACATCAGTTCGTGCCATCCCTGCGAAATTGATGATTGATAACCGCACTGTTATTAACAATCACCTAAAACGCGCTCGCGGCGGCAAAGTTTCCTTTACCCACATCATCGGTTACGCAATGATCAAAGCAATGCGCGCGATGCCAGAGATGAATGCGTTCTATGGCGAGATTGAAGGCAAGCCAGCAATTGGAAAGCCTGAACATATCAATCTTGGTATTGCAATCGACTTGGCAAAGGCAGATGGTTCGCGCCAACTTTTGGTTCCATCTATTAAGGGCTGTGAAGATTTAGATTTCGGCCAATTCTGGGCTTCTTATGAAGAGACTGTTCGCAAAGCTCGTACCGGAACTCTTACGGTAGAAGATTTCGCTGGAACAACTGTTTCGCTAACTAATCCAGGAACTATCGGCACCGTTCACTCAGTTCCACGTCTGGTTCAAGGTCAAGGTTTGATTCTTGGTGTTGGTGCAATGGATTACCCAGCAGAATTCCAAGGCGCATCTGAAGAAACTCTTGCCAATCTGGCAATAAGCAAAGTAATCACACTTACCTCTACTTATGACCATCGCATCATCCAAGGCGCGCAATCTGGAGACTTCTTGCGTCGCATCCACGAAATCTTGCTTGGTGAAGATGGCTTCTATGACGAACTCTTTGCCGCACTTCGCATCCCATACGTCCCAATTCGATGGGTTGCAGATATGCAATTTGGAAAAGACGATCAAGTAGGCAAGGTCTCCCGCGTTCAACAATTAATTAATGCATATCGCACAACTGGGCACTTAATGGCCGATATCGATCCACTTGAATATCGCCAACGTTCACATCCTGATCTTGATGTTGTTAATCACGGCCTCTCACTTTGGGATCTAGATCGCGAATTCCCAACCGGTGGTTTTGGTGATCGCCCAGTAATGAAATTGCGCCGCATCCTAGGCATCTTGCGCGACTCATATTGCCGCACAATCGGCGTCGAATATATGTATATGCAAAGCCCCGAAGAACGTAAATGGATTCAAGAACACGTTGAGATTGGCGCTCCTAAGACTGCGCGCGAGGAACAACTTCGAATCTTGCGCAAACTAAATAGTGCAGAGGCGTTCGAAACTTTCTTGCAGACTAAATATGTTGGACAGAAGCGCTTCTCACTAGAAGGCGGCGAATCTGTGATTCCACTTCTAGATAAAGTCATTTCTGCTGCAGCAGAGGCTGGTCTTGATGAAGTAACAGTTGGCATGCCGCACCGTGGTCGCCTAAATGTGCTTGCAAATATCGGTGGGAAATCTGCCGGCCAAATCTTCCAAGAGTTTGAAGGGCATTACGCAGATAACGAAGTGCAAGGTTCTGGCGATGTGAAGTATCACCTCGGTACTCAAGGCGTTTTCACTGCTGAATCAGGAGCGACCACCAAGATTTACTTGGCGGCCAATCCATCTCACCTTGAGGCAGTCAATCCAGTCCTTGAAGGAATTACTCGAGCAAAGCAAGATAAGTTAAATGTTAAAGAAGCTTTCACAGTTCTTCCAATCTTGATGCATGGCGACGCTGCTTTCGCAGGTCAAGGCGTTGTTGCCGAAACACTTAACCTTTCACAACTTAAGGGCTACCGCACCGGCGGAACGATCCATATTGTTGTAAATAACCAGGTTGGTTTCACAACTTCTCCTCATGCCGCCCGTTCTTCAACTTACTCAACCGATGTTGCAAAGATGATCCAGGCACCTGTATTTCACGTTAATGGTGATGATCCAGAGGCCGTGGTTCACGTAGCGGAGTTGGCTTTCCAATACCGCCAAGCATTTAAGAAAGATGTCATCATCGACATGGTTTGCTATCGCCGTCGTGGACACAATGAAGGCGATGAGCCAAGTTTTACGCAGCCACTCATGTACAAGTTAATTGATTCAAAGCGCTCGACTCGCAAGCTCTATACCGAAGCACTTATTGGTCGCGGCGATATCACCGTAGAAGAGGCAGAAGAAGTACTACGTGAGTACCAAACAGAACTTGATTCTACTTATAACCAAGTACATAACGTCGAACCAGAACATCCAGTAATTGCAGTACCAAAGGCGCCAGCTCCAGAGACTGTAAATACTTCAGTCGATGAAGCAACGCTTCGCAAAATTGCTGCAACTCAAATTGCTCAACCAGAAGGTTTCCAGCCTCACGCCAAGTTGATCCCACAACTTGCAAAGCGCGTAGATATGTTGGATGAAGGAACAGTTGACTGGTCGACTGGTGAAATGTTGGCCTTCGGTTCAATTCTGCTTGAAGGAAATCCAATTCGACTTGCTGGACAAGATGTTCGCCGCGGAACTTTCTCAAACCGTCACGCAGTAATTGTTGACCAAAATACCGGAGAGGATTGGACGCCACTTCGCGGATTAATTAGCGATGAGAACCAGTTCTTCGTATTCGATTCACTACTTTCCGAGTACGCCGCAATGGGCTTTGAATATGGCTATTCGGTAGAGCGTGAAAACGCACTTGTTCTATGGGAAGCACAGTTCGGTGACTTTGCAAATGGCGCCCAGACAATCGTTGATGAATTTATTTCCTCAGCCCTTCAAAAGTGGGGCGAGCGTTCATCACTAGTTCTTCTCTTGCCACATGGTTATGAAGGACAAGGGCCAGACCACTCATCTGCTCGCATCGAGCGTTACCTAGCTCTCTGCGCGGAATTAAACATGACAGTTGCACAACCTTCTTCACCAGCCTCTTACTTCCACCTACTTCGTTGGCATATGAAGAATCCAGCACGTCGTCCACTGATTGTCTTCGAACCAAAGTCAATGTTGCGCCTCAAAGCTGCGGCATCAGGACTTACCGATTTCACAACCGGTACTTTCCAACCAATCATCGATGATTCAACAGTTTCAAATGCAACTCGTTTGATCTTCTGTTCTGGAAAGATTTACTATGACTTAATCGCAGAACGCGCAAAGCTTGGTGAAAGTTCAACTGCAATCGTTCGCGTTGAACAGTTATATCCATTCCCAATGGAACAATTTGCTGCGATTGCCGCAAAGCATCCAAATGCAAACCTTCTCTGGGTACAAGATGAGCCAGCCAACCAGGGTCCTTGGCCACACGTTGCACTCACAACTCAAGATAATCTCGATGGCCGCACTCTTCGTCGAGTTTCACGGCGCGCAACTGCATCTCCTGCAACTGGCTCAAGTCATTTGCACGAAGAAGAACAGAACGCACTTATCACCGAAGCTTTCACCCGCTAATTATTAAGCGCGGCGATAACGCAGAAGAAAGATTGCTTTGATTTCGTGAGGCTTTAGGTAACCCCACGTGCGTGAATCGGTAGATTCACTTTCGTTATCGCCTTCGACCCAAATGCCATCTGACGAAACTTTTGTTACGCGTTTGATCTGGATGAAGTCTTTGCCGGCCAATGATTCGCGTTGAACTATGACCACCTGCCCCAGCAAATTCTTTGCGAACTCTGGGTGGGCTTGATTTCGAAGTGAGCGAAAGAGCAGCCAGTCACCTTCATTAAAGGTCGGAGCCATAGAACTGCCAGCCACTACTACGGCTTGGAATCTTAGAAATCGCGCCATCTTCATCAGGCGGGTAGTCTTGCACCCTAGTCGGAGAGAAGGAAATAACTTTATGAACAAGATCAAGAATATTTTTGCACCAAAGACAGTAGCTCACGCACACTGCGATCTACCTTGCGGTGTTTACGATCCAGCACAAGCAAAGATCGAAGCACAATCAATCAAGGCAACGATGGAGAAGTACGCTGCTTCATCAGATTCTGATTTCAAATCTCGCGCTGTTGCAATCAAGGAAGAGCGTTCAGAGATGGTGAAGCATCACCTTTGGGTTCTATGGACTGACTACTTCAAGCCAGCTCACTTTGAAACCTACCCACAACTTCATGTTCTATTCAACGAGGCAACAAAACTTGCTGGCGCTGGCGGAACAAAGGGATCAAACGATGTTGCAGTTGCCGACAAGCTACTTGCAAAGATCGAAGAAATCTCAGAGATTTTCTGGGCCACTAAAAAATAGTTTCTAAACTCCCAACTTTTCCGCCGCAAGAAAAGGTTCGGACCCCTCGAGCTAAAGCTCGGGTCTCCAGCACAAATTCTTGCTTACCGGAAAATGTTGGGAGTTTTTTTACATCGTACGAATCTTGCGGCGAAATACTTGGGGTTTTTTAATTTATTTGAGCTTCACCCATCATGGACTCGGCCGCAACTCTGGCAGCATAGGAAACACGATCAACTAATCTGCGGGTAATTGTTCCAGAAGCAACTAATTTGCTGTTGTTATGAATTTCAACATCGAAAATAAAATCCTTCTCAACAATATCAACGCATGTTGCATTTGCAATAATCTCAACTCCAACACCAACCGGTCCAAGTGCGACGACACTGATTTCCGTTGTGACTGTAGTTTCACCGGGTTCAAAATGCTCGGCCAGAGCCGCGCTACACGCCCCTTCAAGCAAGGTCATCAAAGTTGGCGAAGAGAGAACTGGCAGATCATTAAGTGCCTGCGCTACCGAGGTATCTGCTGGGCGAACAATAAGGGAGGCCATCCCAACTGCCCCACGAACCGCCTCACTATTCATAACCGCTAACTTACTTTAGAAGCGATTAGAAATCTTTAAAAAAACGGGAATTGCGGACCATTTTCATTGTTGGTTTCAATTTCAATATGGGTTTCTTCGATCGTAACTTCATTCACGCCATCGTTATAAACCGTCGTTGTTTGGGTATGGCGGTACTCGGTAACGAATTGACCAGAGCTTGCCATTTGGGCGGCAAGCAGCGCAGTCTGCGCCTTAATACGATCATGAAGTTCTTGTGGCGCTTGCTCGCGGCATTCATTTCCTAAGAGTGCTTTCATCGTGGCCAAAACTTGGCGCTCGTGCTCCATCTCCTTCAAGCATGGTGGACATTGACCAAAGTGAATTTCAAGAGCTTGCGCCTCTTGCGCGTCAGAGATCTCATTGTCAATGAAGAGAATCAAAGCGGTTAGGACTTCATTGCAATTAGCTTGATGAGGCTTGAGGGTCATTTTTCGCCCCCATTCTTGCTTTCCTTTAAATCTTTTCCATACCCACGATCTTTCGCAAACTCCATTAATAATTCGCGAAGTAATTTACGACCACGGTGTAGACGAGACATAACGGTGCCAGATGGAATTCCAAGGATCTCTGCGATCTCTTTATAGGAATAGCCTTCAACATCAGCATAGAAAACAGCTAAGCGAAACTCTTCTGGAATCTCCTGAAGTGCATTTTTAATATCGCCTTCTGGCATATTCTCAAGTACTTCATCCTCGGCAGATTTGCCTTGATCACTTGTGTGACTTGAAGCTTCGTAAATCTGCCAATCCTCTAATTCACCGTCAGAGATTTGTGGGCGACGTTGATCTTTGCGATAAGTGTTTATAAATGTAGTTGTGAGGATTCGATATAACCAAGCCTTTAAATTAGTCCCTGGTTCGAATTGGTGAAATGAAGTAAATGCTTTTGCGTAAGTATCTTGAACTAGATCTTGCGCATCGTGCGCATTCTTTGTATAGCGAAGTGCGGCTGAATAAAGTTGATTTGTATATTGCATCGCATCGGCAGCAAAACGGGCGCCGCGCTCGGTTGCAGTCTCCGTGGCGAGAATTTGCGCCGGAGTCTTTACCTCGCGAACTTCGATTTCAGAGCTCATTGGCATACAGGCTACCGCCATTGCTCCACCCCATATTTGCGCACCCCTAGGTAACCTCGCGGTCGCCTCACTTATTCCCAGCGCAAGGCTGCCTTTTAGGGTTCACGTTTGAAAATCTTTGGGAAAGCAGAAATCTTGAAAAACACACCGAAGCTTTTCCTCGGGTGTGGTTTTCCGATTCTCTGCGGCCAAAGTTTTCAAAAGGGAAACCTAAAAGAGGGTGGTGGGCTCTCCGAGTTCGATCGGGGCGATTAATTGCGGGCCATTGTTTCGAATGGAGTTAACAGCCGAGGAGACTGGATCGGCCGAGAGGTTTGAAGTTGGGTTCGGGAATTCTAGAAGTGAGCGAATCTCTTCAACGTTATTCGACTTTGGATCTAGCCAAGTATCCCACCGATCCTGCGGTAAAAAAGTAGGCATTCGATGATGAATTGTTGCTAGGAAATCTTGCGCTTCGCGCGTAATGATTGCTGCGCTCTCAAAAATTTCACCATTTGTATCAACCCAACGATCATAAATTCCGGCTAGCGCTAAAGTTTTATTTGGATCTGATGAGTGAATATAGAAGGGTTGCTTTGTTTCGTATTTACCGAGTTCGGTTGCCCATTCATAATATCCAGTGGCTGGAATTAGACAGCGCCTTGATTTAAATGCGCTTCTAAAAGTTGGCTTCTCATGAACGGTTTCAGTCCTCGCATTAATTGCCTGAGATTGTGAACGAACTGCTTCGGTGCGATCTTTACTCCATGGAGCGATAAGTCCCCAAGATACATTTGTTAATTCACGCTTTTGATCTGGGTTATCGCGAATAATATAAATCTCACGAGTTGGAGTGATATTCCAATCGGCCGGCAAAATCCCACCAGTATGACCAGCAGTTATCTCAAATTCCTCAATTAATTCACTCGGCAATTTCGAGAGCGCATAGCGGCCGCACATGCTCCTAACTTATCTGAAAATACTGGCACCAGCCGAGCAGGTAGACTTCTCACATGAGCGCAGAACAACATTGGCCAGCACCCTTTCGTGGTGCTAACCCTGTTTCTGCAACGATCACAATCCCTGGATCAAAGTCAGCAACAAATCGAGCGCTAATTCTCGCCGCTCTCGCCCAATCCCCTTCCACACTTAGAAAGCCGTTGCACTCTCGAGATTCGGCGCTGATGATCGCAGGGATAAAAGCAATTGGCTGTGGGATAGAAGAATTGAGTAACGGCGATTTAGTTATCACCCCAGGAAAATTCTTTGGCCCGGCGTCAGTAGATGTTGGAAATGCTGGAACAGTTATGCGCTTTTTGCCACCTGTTGCAGCCCTTGCAAATGGTTTAGTTCACTTTGATGGCGACCCAAGATCTCATGAGCGTCCACTTGGACCAGTTATCCAAGCCCTTGAAAATCTCGGCGTAAGTATTGAGCATGGTTCTAGATATTCACTTCCCTTAACCATCAATGGCAGCGGCAAATTAAAGGGCGGCGAGTTAGAGATTGATGCTTCATCTTCATCTCAATTTATTTCAGCGCTCCTTCTCATCGGTCCTGCAACCGAAGTGGGAATCACGGTACGTCATGTTGGAAAGTCACTCCCCTCCGCGCCACATATCGATATGACCATTCAAATGCTCCGAGAATTTGGCGCAACTGTTGAAGTTGCAGATTTGGCAAGTGGAATTCACCAATGGAAGGTCTTGCCAGGAAAACTAACTGGCCTTGATCTCACAATCGAACCTGACCTTTCAAATGCGGCGCCATTTATGTCTGCTGCGATGATCTGTGGCGGTGAAGTCACGATTCAAGATTGGCCAAAATCAACAACCCAACCTGGTGATCAACTTCGAAAAATATTTACCGACATGGGTGCAAAAGTAGAATTTGTAAGTAACGGTCTGAAAATCTCGGGCACTGGATCAATCCACGGTATTGATGTTGATCTCCACGACGTTGGTGAACTGACTCCATCAATCGCCGCCGTTGCCGCACTTGCTGATACTCCTTCCTCACTTCGAGGTATTGGCCACTTACGTTTGCATGAGACAGATCGCTTAGCTGCTCTAGCTGCAGAAATTAATGCACTTGGTGGCGATGTTGATGAAGAAGAGAGCGCGCTGCATATCTCACCAGTTCCATTACATGGTGGCGTTTTTCACTCTTACGAAGATCACCGCCTAGCAACTGCTGGCGCGATGATTGGATTAGTTGTACCGGGTATTGAAGTTGAAAATATCGCCACTACCCAAAAGACCTTGCCTGATTTTCCTGGGGCTTGGGCTGCGCTCCTTTCCGGGGCTAAGTAACCTTAATTAATGGAAATTAAATAAATATGGTCGATAAACGAGATTACGATGAGGACGATGTTCGCTCCCGTCCCCCTCGCTCAACTCGCCCTCGCACTAAAGATCGCCCTGATTACACAAAAGCAGAACAAGCACTCGTAATTGCTGTCGATCGCGGAAGAACTACCTGCCTATTTGAAGATAAAGATGACCTCATTGTCACGGCCATGAAATCACGCGAACTTGGAAAGAAGTCTGTTGTTGTTGGTGACGTCGTCGGAGTTGTTGGAGATATTTCTGGCTCCGAAGGCTCACTTGCTCGAATTGTTACCGTCGCACCTCGCAGAAGCGCATTAACTCGAACCGTTGATGATGCCGCTGAATTAGAGCGAATGATTGTTGCAAATGTTGATCAAATGGCGATAGTCATTGCAGCTGCTAATCCAGAACCAAGACATGGCTTTGTCGATCGCGCCCTTGTGGTGGCCTTCGATCAAGGAATTAAGCCGATCATCATTGTCACCAAATGCGATTTGGCTGATGCCAAAGAATTCCTTAGCGCTTATGATGATTTGGATATTGCGGTTTATAAAACAAAACGAGGCGATGATCTAACAGCTATTCGCCAAGCCCTCGCCAACCACCGAACAGTTCTTCTTGGCCACTCAGGAGTTGGTAAATCAACTTTGGTAAATGCACTTGTAGAGAAAGCTGATCGCGCCACGGGAATTGTTAATGAAGTTACCGGCCGCGGCCGCCACACCTCATCTTCAGCACTTGCACTTCGATTAGATAGTGGCGAAGGTTGGATCATAGATACGCCAGGCGTTAGATCATTTGGTGTTGCCCACGTTGATAACAAACGCGTTATCGCCGCCTTCAATGAATTCACTGAGGCGATAGAGCATTGCCCAACAAATTGTTCACATGACGAAGAAGCTTGCGCGCTAAATCATTGGGATCTCGATGAAAAAAGTAAGTCTCGCCTAGCAAGTTTGCGTGGATTACTTACCTCCGGCCGTATTGGATCGCAAGGCTAGAAGTGGGTGCCATAGGATATGGCCATGACCGCGAGCCGCAGCTTCTCTCTAAGTGATGATTTAGCCCTCGCACAAAAGTTGGCAGATATTGCAGATGCAATCTCACAGGATCGCTATCAAGCACTTGATTTAGTAATTGAAACTAAACCAGATGCCTCACCTGTTACAGATGCAGATAAAGCTGTTGAAAAAGCCCTCAGAGATGAATTAGCAAAAGCGCGACCAGAAGATCTTGTTGCTGGAGAAGAGTTTGGCGTCCCTGATTTAACAACCGGCGCCCATTATTGGGTGATTGATCCAATAGATGGCACAAAGAATTTCTTGCGTGGTGTTCCGACTTGGGCAACTTTGATTGCTCTGGTAAATCCAGATGGAGTTGTTATTGCCGGCGTAGTAAGTGCTCCAGCGTTAAATCGTAGATGGTCCGCAGCCGAAGGTCTTGGGGCTTACCTCGCCTTCACATCTGGCTCGGTCTTAAACCTAGAACAAATCTGCGTTTCAAAAGTTTCAAAGCTATCGGATTCATCCATTGCTTACTCAGATTTAGTTGGCTGGGGCGATCGCCGGCAAAAATTTATTGATCTTCAGGAGAAAGTTTGGCGCACCCGCGGATATGGTGATTTCTGGTCCCATATGTTGGTCGCAGAAGGCGCCGTAGATTTGGCAGTTGAACCTTCACTCTCACTTTGGGATATGGCAGCGCTCGACATTATCGTTCGCGAAGCTGGCGGAAAGTTCACAAGCATTACTGGCGTTGATGGTTCTCACGGCAAAAGCGCGATTTCAAGTAACGGTTTAATTCATGCCGATTTTATAAAGGCAATTGGTTAGCACATGGATACCGGAAACTCTTTAATAGAACGCTTTCACTTAAACCATCCAATTTGGTTGGTCGCTGGTGGGCTAATTGCAATTCTTTTAATCGCCCTTTTAGTTATCGCCTTCAAATCTCGCGCAAATAAGAGTTCGACCTCAGCCCAAGTGGTTATTCCAGAATTTATTGAAGTTTTCTCGGTTGATAACGCCATCTTTGAAATCGCACCGTATAAAGAGGATGACGATTCAGTCATTGATGAATACACCTTAAAGACGATTACCTTGACGCTATTAGTTGGCCTCGGTGAATACTTGACTAAAATGCACGAAAATCCATCCGATCAACATAAAGCTATGGCTGCACTTGGCAAGGATTTGGAATCAAAAGGCGTTTACCCGATTGCCTATACCCAATGGAACCAATCTCCTATTCAAGGAATTGCTGCGAAGGTAATCATTGATGGAAAATTTAGAATTGCGCTATTGGGGCCAAGCCTTGCCATGGCAAGAGCCACAACGGCATTTCCATATTCCATTAACGAAGTTGTTGAAAGTGCTCACGAAAAAGGAAATACAGTTCTTGTATTAGCAATCGATGGACTGGCTTATGGTGTCTATGAAATAAGCCATAGCTTGCAAGAAGTAATCAAGGATTAATTTAAGAAATTAATTAAAGTTCTATCCATCCTTGAGGAATTAACTCTTCCACCTTCTCCGGTCCCCAAGTTCCCTGGAAGTATGGATGAATCTCGGTTTCGCCATGCAAAACATCTTCAAGAATTCGCCAGGTCTCAAGAACTGAATCGATGCGAGTAAAGCGCATATGATCCCCGGCCATGGCTGCTCGCAACAAGCGCTCGTAGGCTTCTTGACGTTCACCAAGTGCTGCCGAGAATTCAACATTCAATTGAACTGGGATAGTTTCCAGATGATCTCCGGGCGCCTTTGCCATCAACTCGATATCAACACCATCATTCTTTCCAAGGCGGAAACGAAGCACATTTGGTGAGCCTATTTGGGTATCGGCAAATAGCATTCGTGGTGGTTGTTTGAACTCAACTACAACTTCAAGAATAGTTTCTTTTAGGAATTTGCCCGTACGCAGGTAAAACGGAACTCCGGCCCAACGCCAATTATCAACATGAATAACTGCCGCAGCAAATGTTTCGGTCTTAGATTGTGGGGCAACACCGCCCTCATCTAGGTAGCCGACATATTGACCACGAACTACTTCATCGGCAGATAGAGTCTGGATCGCGCGAAAAACCTTAATCTTCTCATCTTCCATAAATTGTGAAGTTAAATCGGCTGGTGGTTCCATCGCAATAAGTGCGAGAACTTGAAGTAAGTGGTTTTGAAGTACATCGCGAAGGGCGCCAACTTCATCATAAAACTTTCCTCGGCCTTCAATTCCGAAATCTTCGGCCATCGTGATCTGAATACTGTTGATGTAGCGATGGTTCCAAAGTGGTTCCCAAATAGAATTGGCAAAGCGAAATATCAAAATATCTTCAACAGATTCTTTTCCAAGATAGTGATCGATGCGATAAATGCGAACTTCTGGAAGAACCGCTTCCAAGGACTCTTGCAAATTAACTGCTGAATCTAGATCACGGCCAAATGGCTTTTCAACAACCAATCGCGCGGTCTTGGTAATACCGACAGCTGCTAGCCCTTGGGTTACCTGCTCAAATAGCGCTGGTGGAATGGCTAGATAAATTACCGGCTTCTTTTTGCCTTCAAGTTTCTTAGCTAATTCTGCGTAAACGCCAGCATCCTCATAATTTCCAACAACAAGTGACATCTTCTTATCGAGTGCTGAAATTACCTTTTCATCAACGCCATCTACACGGGCGCGGATCGCTTCAAAAGCATTTGAGGTAAATTGATCGTGATCCCAGCGAGTAGATGCAACGCCAACAACTTCGGCATTTAACGCACCATTTAGCTCCATATTGTAGAGCGCAGGAAAAAGCTTCTTTTTAGCTAGATCGCCAGTTGCTCCAAAAAGTACGAGTACATCGCACGGAGTTGGAACTTTCTTCTTTATCTTTCCTGCTGGAAGATTCATTAAATCTATTTAATCTCTCTACTTGGTTTAAAAACTACTTGGATTTTGCCTCGGTATGTCCACCGAATTTCTTGCGCATTGCAGATAGAACTTTATTGGCATATAAATCATTGCCGCGTGAAGCAAAGCGACTGAAGAGCGAGGCGCCGAGCACATTTGCTGGAGTACCAGCATCAATTGCCGTTTGTACGGTCCATCGTCCTTCACCAGAATCTGCAACAGAACCTGCGTAATTATCTAGCTTTGGATCCTCTTCGTAAGCCTGAGTAGTTAGATCAAGCAACCATGAGGCGACAACAGATCCGCGGCGCCAAACTTCAGTCACTTGCGCAAGATCTAAATCGTATTTAGTTTCACTTTTGCCACCAACGGCAGTTGGATGCGTAATGCCATTGCGGACTGCATCTAGCAAATTCAAGCCTTCGGCATAAGCTGCCATTGCGCCATATTCAATTCCATTATGGACCATCTTCACGAAGTGTCCAGAGCCCGCTGGTCCACAATGCAGGAAGCCCTCCTCTGCAGTTGAGATTGCGCCAGTTTTTCCCGGAGTGCGTTCGGCAGATTCAACGCCTGGTGCAAGAGCTCGGAAAATAGGAGTCAGGCGATCAACTACTTTCTTCTCCCCACCAATCATCAATGAATAACCACGTTCTAATCCAAATACGCCGCCAGAAGTTCCAACATCGACAAAGTCGATGCCTATCTCCTTTAGCCAATCCGCGTTTGCAATATCTTCACGATAGAAAGTATTTCCACCATCGATAATTGTTGCGCCTTTATCTAAGTGCTCGGAAATTGATTTAATTGTTGCGCCAGTTACTTCGGCAGGAACCATTACCCAAACAATTTGTGGATTTGCAGCATCGTTCTGCTTCTTTAAATCTGCAAGTGATGAAAGGCCGGTAAAACCTTCGGCGGAAAGTGTCTTAACAGCATCTGCACTCACATCGAAAACTGAAATATTAACTGGAGTATTTGCCAAGACTTCGCGCTTGATACGACGAGCAATATTTGCACCCATGCGACCTAGCCCGACGATCGTTAGTTGTAACGGTGCACTCGCGTTATTCATGGGGCTCCTTAATTACTTCTGGTCAGTTAAAAGATAGATCTGGCCAACTGGTGAATTCTGCCGTAATTGCTCAACAACTGCCGAATTGGCTCGATCTTGGACCGCTTTAAGTGGTGTGATCTTCTCGGAACCAAGAACAAATATATAGATTGCCAAGGTCTGCGCCAATTGGTGCAGGGTAAGGCTCACTCGTTCGCGGGGTGGCTTGGGTGAATCGCTCACTGCCGCTGCGCCTGTTTTTGAATTAAGAATTTCATCTTGACCTGGGAAGCAAGAGGCAACGTGGCCATCCTCGCCCATACTCAATATGACGCAGTCAAATCTATTTCCCAAGAGAGTTTGAGAAATCTGCTGGCTGTATTGCGCTGCTGCATCTTCTAACTTATTCGATACCTTATTCGATAACTTAATCGAACTATTTATCTGCGATGGTGTGAGGACGCGATGAAATACAAGGTGGCCCAAGATGAGTTTAAATTCAGAAATGATCGTCGAATCTGTTCGATCTTTGTCATCTGCTTCAACAAAACGTTCGTCGCTAAACCAGATATGGATCTTGCTAGTGGAGCCAAGATTTTGGTTTCTAATTGCTCGATCAAGCCCGAGATCTAGCGCCTGGGCAATCTTGCGGCCAGTACGCCCGCCAGTTAAGAC
This sequence comes from Actinomycetota bacterium, assembly GCA_947372965.1. Classification (GTDB taxonomy): domain Bacteria; phylum Actinomycetota; class Actinomycetes; order Nanopelagicales; family Nanopelagicaceae; genus AAA044-D11. Next base: position 8,003 of record CANBVR010000017.1, on the reverse strand, counting down.
GATTTGAGCTTCGCGCCCTTCGCCCCAGGCATGGGTTATTGAAGTAACGGCACTTGAGATAGCTTGATCAATCAAACGATCACTTGAGGCATCGAAGATCGTTTGTAGATTCACCTGATAATTCTATGGCCTAATTCTTTTTATAAAAATATTGGTAATAAAAGTAATAAAAAAGGAGCCTTTCGGCTCCTTTGAATAGTTAATTTCTTAACTGACTTACTGGTAGCGGGGACAGGATTTGAACCTATGACCTCTGGGTTATGAGCCCAGCGAGCTACCGAGCTGCTCCACCCCGCGTCGGTAGACCCGATCTTATTAGAAAGTATTAAATAACCCAAACTGAGATTATTTAAGAATCATTTACGCAGGGAGTGCGTTATTTTTGTGCAGATACTGCAGCAGCAATTGCTGCCTTCAAGCGATCTTGTGCCTTTCCATAGGCAGTGAAATCGCCACGTTTTAGCGCAGACTGTGAATCAGCAAGTGCTTGTTGTGCACTTTGCAGCGCAGAACGAAGAGCAGAACTCATTCCAGTTGTGGAAGTACTTCCCGGAGATACGGGAGTGTTGTTGCTTAAAACAGTTCCAGAGTTGCCACCAAATACTTGATCAAGTGCGCCCTTTAGTGTGTTGTCAAAACCAATGACATCACCAAATGAAACTAGGACTTTTTGTAATAATGGATAAGCCGATGAGTTCGCAGTTGCGCGTACATAAACTGGTTGTACGTAAAGCAAACCACCACCAACTGGAAGAGTTAGAAGATTTCCAAGGACTACATCGGAACCACCTTGACGCAAGAGCGAAAGCGCTTGCGCGACATCTGGCTTGGCTTCAAAGTTCGAGGCCACTTGTGATGGACCGGAGATATTTGTCGAACGCGGTAATTGGAGAACAGTGATCTTTCCGTAATCTGGTCCATTATCAGAATTAACGGCAGCAAAGGCAGTTAGGTTCTGGCGATTTCCACGAGGTACGAAAGCAGTAAACAATGAGAAGGCCGACTTCTTATCTCCCGGCATCTGCATCGTTTGGTAGTAGGCAGGTTGGACACCAGCATTAGCGCCAAGAGTTGATGGATCAGTTGGTACGCGCCAGAAATCTTGGCCGCCGTAGAAAGCGCTAGCTGTTGCTACGTGATAGGTACTAAGTACATCGCGTTGCACGCCAAATAGATCTTCTGGATAGCGAATGTGCTCGAGAAGTGATGGCGACATTGCGCTCTTTGGCTTTAAAGAACCCGGGAATGACTTACTCCAAGTTTGAAGTACTGGATCTTTGCCTTCCCATGCATAAAGAGTGACCGTTCCATCGTAAGCATCTACCGTTGCTTTTACAGAATTACGAATGTAATTCACATCTTTATTTGCAAGAGATGAAACTGATGCGGCGCTTGTTGTAACAGAGTTGGTCGTGGCATCAGCCAAATTGGTGCGCTTGGCATTTGGATAGCCAGCACTTGTGGTGTACCCATCAACTATCCAAAGTACTTTTCCATCGACAATTGCCGGATAAACATTTCCATCAAGGGTTAACCACGGGGCTACCTTTGAAACGCGCTCTGATGGATTTCGGTTGAAGAGAATCTTGGAATCTTTGTTGATCAAGTTTGAGAGCAAAATGCGCTGTTCTTGATACTTAATTGCGAAAAGTAAACGTGTAAGTGTGGATCCCATCGGAACTCCACCTTTACCGGTATATGTGTAATTCTTCTGACCATTTGCAGATTTATCATCTGGGTAATCAAGTTCAGTGGCGGTACTGGTTTTTGCCCCACCGATTATTGAGTAATCCGGAACATTCTCACCAAAGTAAATACGTGGCTCAAACTTTCCAAGACCAGTGGTTGGTGGAATATCACCTACGGTAAAGGAAGGCTTTCCATCGGCATCAATTGTGTTTCCAAGGGCAGAAACAAAACCAAATCCGTGGGTGTAAACCAAGTGGTCGTTGATCCAGTTACGAGCTGGATTGCCATTGATATTTAATTCGCGAACTGCAACAACAGAATCTCGTGAAACGCCATTAACTTTATAGCGATCCATATCCAATGAATCAGCGAAACTGTAATACGGCTTTATTTGCTGGAGCTGACGGAAAGTTGCAGGAACAACATTTGGATCTACCAGACGAATATTTGAGACTGTCGCCGCATCGTTTGCAAGTTGATTTGCCGCAGGGGCGATAGTTGCTTGGTATTCCTTAACGGTTACATTGCTCAAGTTATAAGCAGCGCGTGTTGCATCAATATTTCGCTGAATGTAAGGCGCTTCCTTTGATGACTCAGATGGCTTTACCTGGAATTGTTGAATGGCGGCTGGATAAATTCCGGCAATAATCAAAGATGAGATTGCCATTAAAGAGACACCGGCAACAGGCAGGACCCATGAGCGGCGAATTATGTTGGCAAAAAATAGTAGAGCGCAAACAACTGCAATTCCAGCCAAAATTGCTTTGGCGGGAAGTACTGCATTTACATCGGTGTAGGTAAGGCCAGTAATTAACTTTCCATTTTTAAGAGAGAGTGCGTAGCGGTCAAACCAATATGCCACTGCTTTTACTAAAACCAAGATGCCAAGAAGAACTGAGAGTTGAACTCGGGCTGCAACAGTTGTGCGATCTTCGCTAACCTGAAGACGAATTCCGGAATATAGATAATGAACTGCTGCAGAAGCGATAATCGTGAGCATTAAGGTTGAGATCGCCCAAGCAATAAGTGATTGATAGAAAGGTAGCTTGAAGGCGAAGAAAGAGATATCTAAACCAAATTGCGGATCCTTAACACCAAATGAGGTGGCATTCTTAAACTGCAACCAACTTGACCACAAACTCATCCCAGCATTTCCAGCAAAGTAGAAGAAGCCAATAGAAATAGCTAGCAAAACCCACTTCTTTATTGGATCAATCTGACCGCGATAGCGCTCGAGATTATCGGCCTCAATTGTGACTGGTACATAAATTGGTCTGGTGCGGTAAGCCAAATAAATATTTGAAGTTAAAACTGCGGAAGTAATGAGGCCAAAGGCAATAAACATCTCGGCCTTAGTAACTAAAACAGTGCGCCAAACATTTACAAAATTAACGGATCTAAACCAGAGTAGATCGGCATAGAAGCCAGACATTCCAACCATGATCGCGATCAGAACTACTAGTGAAATTACGGTCCACCCAAGAGGACCTGGTTTCTTAATCCCTAGTGGTCGCCCACCATTTGGACCACCATTTGGACCACCATTATTGGAGCCGAAAGGGTTGCCTGGAAATTGGAATGAACTCATGTCCCGATTCTATCTAGCAGGGCAGTGAGTCCGCGATTTTGTTGGATGCCAAGGCGTGAACCGCTTGGCCAAGTGACGTTACCGCGATCAATTTCAGACCTTTAGGAGTCCTAGTGATGTCTTGGCAGGTTTCTTTAGGCAGGATAAAGATCTGCGCCCCGGCAGCTTTCGCCCCAATCATCTTCTGATCGATGCCGCCGATCCGGCCAACGCTTCCATTTTCAGAAATCTCTCCAGTGACAGCAATTTTTCTACCACCAATTAATTCTGGGGCTTTCAATTTTGCAACAAGTGCTAAGGCAAATGCCAGGCCAGCACTTGGTCCACCAACGTTGTGAAGCGCAATTTTTATATCCTCTGGTTTCCAACCAAGTGGCTCTGTTGGATTTAAAGATTTAATAAAATTGGCAGCGGCAATTGTTGCCTTCTGCTGAGAGCTCTTCATCTCTTGGTTCGCAACTTCATTTGCTTTCTTCGTGCTCTGCCCAGGTGGATAAACCGCACTCCATGGCACCACAACCTGATCTCCCTTTGCCCAAGCCAGCAAGATCCAAACTCCAGAAGTGCGCGAATTTGGGCTATTTACAAAGACTGAGGTTGAAAATAATTTACCTGAAGTCGGCTGGAGTTGAACGGTAGCTGCTTTAGAAACTGTGACGGTATTGCCCAAAAGATTTGTCGCTGGACCTGGGGCAATAATTGCAAATGGCGCAGGGGCAAAAAGTGCAATAAGTAAGACCAGAGATAGAAAGATTACGGGCGGTCTTGAGATGTATCTAGGAATTGCTATCCCGATCTTCTTCTAGCTTTGAGCTCGGTGCCTCTCGGAAAGTCTCTTGGAAAGATTGGAACTTATTGACCGAGCGATTAGTTTCATTTTCATACTTATCTTGAAATTTAGAAACCCAGACCACATAGATAATCGCACCAGTTACGCCAAAGAGCGGAACGAGCCACCAGACCAGGGCGGCGACTGCATTGCTTGCAAGGGCCAGCTGGGAGTGCGCCGCACCTATAGCAAGGATCGATTTCATGGGCCTACCTTAACAACTCCCATAGACATATGTTTGCTGGAATCTTTGGCGGGAAGTTTTTTGAGCTTTTTGTGGTTACCTTAACCAGTAGCAATACCTATAGAGATACCAGTAGCGCTTTAAGAGCAAGAAGGGATGAAGAAGATGAGTGGTGGTTTTGGTTTTGGCCCAAATGATCCGAATGATCCGGATAACCCTAATAACTCTAGTGACTCTAATAACTCAGGTGACTCTGGTAATGGAGTACCAAACTTCAACGAAATTTTCTCCCAATTTGCAAATCTTGGATTTAATCCACAAACCCTTTTTGCAGCTGCCGCTAATCCATCTGCCCCACTGATATCAGTTGAGACCTTGCGCGAAATTTCCCGAAAGTTTTTATCGGCCGCCCCAGAACTTCCAGTTGGCGATCAAGATTTATCGAGCGTTCAACAGGCGCTGAGTATTGCAAATACCTGGCTCGATGAAGCCACCGTTTTCCCGGCAAGCACCCAGAGCGCTTTAGTTGCAACAAGTCGTCGCGATTGGCTAGATGCCTCACTTCCTGGTTGGCAGAAATTACTCGAGCCACTGGCTGAAGGAATGGCCAGCGCACTTACAAATGTATTAAATGAATCCCCAGTTGCTGGTTCACCTGAGTTGGCCGGAATTACGCCGATCATGCGCGCTTTTATGGGTTCACTGATTGCCTCGCAGCTCGGCCAATCAATTGGCCAATTAGCCACCGTCGTAACCGGGGCCAATGATGTTGCGATTCCACTTTTCACAGACTCCACAAGTGATAAACCAACCCCTACGCAGGCGCGATTAATCCCGCAAAACGTAGCGCTTTGGGCCGAGGGCTTAGAGATTCCACTTGATGAAGTACGGATATTTCTTGCGATCCGCGAAGCTGCTTCGGCTCGACTTTTTTCACACACTCCATGGCTTTCGCAATATATTCAAAGTGCGATCACGGCATATGGCAAAGGTATTCGCATTGATATTGAATCAATGCAAGATCAGGCAGAACGTGCAATGGAGAGTGGTGAGCTAGATATTACAAATCCACAATCGTTATCGGTTGCAATTAACGCCGGCCTTTTCAAGCCAGAACAAAGTGCAGCGCAAGAATCTGCCTTAATAAAATTGGAGATGGCACTGGCTTTAATCGAAGGTTGGATTGATCATGTTACAACTCTGGCAGTTGCCGGCCGCTTGCCATCTTTCGCAGCCCTAAGTGAATCAGTGCGCAGACGTCGCGCTACTAAATCTCCAACGCAACAACTCTTTGCAACTTTGCTTGGGCTTGAAGTATCGCCGCGCAAGATGCGTGAATGCACTACCTTTTGGAGTGAAATCGAAAGCGAGGTTGGCTTATCTGGACGTGATGAACGTTGGGAAGATGCAGCCTTGCTTCCAACTGCAACTGATCTAGCAGATGTTAAGAAATTCTTGGCGAGCACATCTGTTCCGGATGATCTCTCCGGTTTAATTTAACTTTCAAGTAAAAAGCGAACTCCCCGGGCGCACGATTCTTTGTTTGCCTTCCCCTTGCAAACATAGAACGGTTATCCGAGGAGTTCGTGGTTGGAACTTAAGGGATTTACTACTCATAATCAACTCTCAAGTAAGTAAAAGTGAGCGTAAATTTCGTGCAAAAAGATTTGATTTATTTGCGAATTTAGATATGAGCATCAGCGCCACGAAATTTCGAATAATTAAATAAATTACCTGGTGCGCGCTCCAAGATTAATTCCTTTGCTGTTGATAAAATTGGGGATAACGTGTGGGTTAACGAGAATTGGTGGGGATAACTCTTAAATGGGCCAACTTAACGGTGAGGCAGTGGAAAACTTCATCCAAGAAGATATTTTCGCCGATATTTTGCCTCCCATGCCAAATTTGCCAAATAGGCCAACTTTTTTAAACAAATCGAACAAAATCTCGCGCGCTCCCCGCCTACTTTCACAAAAGCAGAAGGAGAAAAAAGAGCGGGAAGAGCTTTTAGCTAGACTTCCAGAGTTTCGAGTGATCCGAAGTGGGCGCCGAAAGCGAAGCATCCATGCTTTCCGACAAAACGGACTAATTGAGATCCATATCCCGGACCGATTAACCCGAGCACAAGAATTTGAAATGATCCCCCAGATGATCGAGCTGGTAGAAAAACGTGAAGCAAAGGCTCGCAAGTCAGATTCCCAACTCTGGGAACATGCCCATGAGCTTTTGGCGCAATTTCTACCTGACTTTACCGAGCGCCCTGCTTCTGTGGCTTGGCGATCGATGCGCGAGCGCTGGGGATCTTGCACCACCGTCGATAGAACGATCCGAATCTCAGAACGATTGAGCACCGCCCCGGATTACGTGGTCAGATATGTACTTTTTCATGAATTGATCCACCTGCGCATCCACGGCCATGGCCCAGAGTTTGAGGCTTTCCTAGAGGGCTATCCCGATAAAGAGCGCGCTGAGTCCTTTTTAGAGGGTTATGAGGCTGGCGCAGCGGGCTTTTCGCTGGAAACGGTGGAATTACCCACAGAATGAGCGTGAAATCCCCGCCTATGCCTCTCTTCGGGGGTATCGTGGGCTCATACGCACGCGCCCTCTGGGAGAAACTTAGAAGGCAGAGTGCGGCGATTGGAGGGTCATAATGGCTGAAGAATATAAGGGTGAGGCTTACTGCGTTAAGTGCAAAGAGAAGCGTGCCTTCGAAGGACACGTAAAGGTCTCTGATTCTGGTCGCCGCATGGCACAGGGCATCTGTCCAGTGTGTGGCACAAAGGTCAACCGCATTTTGGGTAAGGCATAAACACCTAACTAAACGTAAAGGTAGCGCTCGTCCATTTTGAAGGCTTGTAAAAGCTTAAAAAGTGGCGGGCGTTATTTTTTTTCTACCCAGCGCAGATTAATTAGGGGCGCTTGCACATAAATACCTAACACCTCATGCGTGCGTGTTGCAGGTAATAAATACTCGCCTTTATGTCCGCACCGATTTGCGCAGGAATCTCCGACAAGCCACTTGAGCCACCAGATCCCGAGCTATTAATTCCTACGCTTAAGCCTGGCGTTGCGGTTATAGCAACACCTGATGGAAGCTACATCGGTTTTTCCCATCGCGGTATCGAGATCAAATCCCTCTCAAGGCAAGAGCAGAACTTTGTAACTGTTGCCCTAGCCCTCTTTAATGGGCGCAGATCGATCGCCAAAATTGCAACCGCCCTCTCATCTCATTTTGATCGACTGGTACTGCAAAGTGAGATTACATCCTTGATCGAGCACTTAACCGAGGCGAACTTACTCGAAGTGCACCCAATAGAAGCAAACTCACAAACTCGAATCGGAAAAGTGATTGCGCAAAATCAGCTCAACTTTGAATCCCGGCTAACTCCTGAAACTAATCTTCTCGCTTGGCAATTAAATAAAACTAGTTCAAGCAGAGCCACAGTCTTAGAACGAGCCAAGTTTTCAATCTTGATTTTTGGCAGCAATCGTTTGGCTTTAAGCATCTATTCGCTTCTGCAGGCAAGTGGTTTCTCATCGACTAAATTGATTGATCGCGCTCGCCCCATCAATGAAATCAGTGCAGATCTAGTCTGCGGTGCATCGATAAAAACCAGCGATATTGGCTTAAAAACTCGCGAACTCTTGGCCGAATTGAAACGAAATTCTCAACTTAATTTTGTTGATGAATTGCCCTTCCCGGCAGTCCCATC
>CANBVR010000016.1 GCA_947372965.1 Actinomycetota bacterium | reverse complement strand
GAGATGCGCGAAGCCGGGGTTTCTGCTGCAAAGTTCAAAACTATTCAAGGATTAGCAAACGCTTCACTTTCTGGTGAAATCAATATCAACAAACTCCATGAGATCGAGAGCGATGAAGAAGTATTTACTAAATTAACCTCACTCTGGGGAATCGGTCCATGGACCGTTGATATGTTCATGATGCATCAACTTGGACGGCTAGATATTTGGCCGACCGGTGATCTTGGTGTCCGAAGAGGCTGGGAGAAGATCTACTCACTATCGGATGAGATCAAACCTGCAGAACTTGAGAAGAAGGGCGAAAAGTTTCGTCCCTATCGAAGCGTTGTTGCTTGGTACTGCTGGCGGGCTTGGGGCTAATTAGTTCTTAAAGAGTTATCCCATAGCCTTACTCCGTGAGCAGAACAGCGAAGATCAAGAATGGTTTTGCACCAAAGGTCTGTGTTCGCTGTGGTCTTGCTTTTGAATGGCGGAAGAAGTGGGCCAAAAATTGGGAAGAAGTTAAATATTGCAGCGATCGATGCCGGGAAAATAAATGAAGCGAATTATTTATATCCCCTTTGATCACCTGCACGCCAAATTCGGTGCACTTAAAGGGGCCAATCCAAAAGAGGATGTAATAGTTCTTGTTGAAAGCGCTCGGATGGTAACTGGCGATGATTGGAACAAGGTTCGGCTCTATTTTCTGATCTCGAGTGCAAGACATTTTGCTGAAGAGTTAAAAGGTGCTGGTTTCCAAACAAAATATATAAAAGCACCCACAACTATTGATGGCCTTAAAGTGGCACAACTCGAATTCGGTGGGATTCCAATTGTTTCTGCCGAACCTTCATCGCACCGCCAATATAAAGCCCTGCAAGAGTTCGGGGTAACTTTTGTTGAAAATGATTTCTTTTTAACTTCGCGTAAGTTATTTAGCCAATGGGCCGGCTCCCAAAAGAGTTTCTTGATGGAGAGTTTTTATCGAGTCCAACGAATCAGGCTCGGTATTTTGGTTGAGGGAAATAAACCAATCGGAGGGCAATGGAACTTCGATAAAGAAAATCGCCTGCCTCCACCAAAGAATTACACCTATCCCGATTATTTAGAACATAAAGCAGATGAGATTGATAAAGCAGTAGCCAATGAGCTTGGCATCTCACCTATTTCTGATTGGGCAACAACCCGCAAGGGGGCCAAGGCACAACTCAAGAATTTCATTGACAATCACTTCGCCAGCTTTGGCCCATATGAAGATGCGATGACAACCGAGAATTGGGCACTGCATCATTCACTCCTAAGTCCATATATAAATAATGGCTTGCTACACCCCTCTGAAGTCATCGATGCAGCCGTGGCTAAGTTTGAAACCGGTGATATCCCAATCGCCTGCATGGAAGGATTTATTCGCCAAGTCATTGGCTGGCGCGAATATGTAAATGGGATGTATTGGTTTCTTGGTCCAGATTACAAAGAAAATAACCAACTCGGTTCAAGTAGAAAATTACTTCCTCTATTCGATGATGCGAGCAAGACGGAGATGAACTGTCTAAAAGTTACGGTAAATGATATTCATACTCGCGCTTGGGTTCACCATATCCCCCGATTAATGATCTTAAGTAATTTAGCTTTATTAACGGGCGTGAATCCGCAAGAGTTTCTAGATTGGATGCGTCGAGAATTTATAGATGCCTCTGACTGGGTAATGGTTCCAAATGTTATCGGCATGGGAGTTCATGCTGATGGTGGCTTAATGATGACTAAACCATATGTTGCAGGCGGTTCTTATATTTCACGGATGAGTAACTACTGCAAGAGTTGCAAATACGACCCAAAGCTTCGGGTTGGCGAAAGCGCTTGCCCATTCACAACTCTTTATTGGGACTTCCTCGATCGAAATCTTGAAGTGTTTAAAGGTAATCACCGGATGGCCCAACAGTTCGCGGGGCTTAAAAGACTCTCAGATCTTCCAGAGCTAAAGATCCGAGCGCAAGAAGTTTTATCAGGGTTTGAAAATGGAACTATTTAGACCGTAAATATTTCCGCCAATCAACTTTCATGAGTAAATAAAGCCCATAAAGCATCGCTATTTGAAACGCAATGGACCATGGTGACTTCACGGCCTCTTTGATTAAGTCCGATACGCCGATACTTTTCAATGTGGTGGCGCCCGCAACGGCGATTGCATAATTGACAATACGTCCAAGAAAAAATGCAGAGATTAAAGGAGTAAGTTTTAAACGAATCAAACCTGCCGCTTCAAATAATTGAGCAGATGGAAAAGGCGATAAACCAAAGAGCAAAATACTCAGGTATTTATTTCTTGCCTGTTTTGTGAGTAGCTCTGCCGCTCCATCTAAATTTTTTGTTACTTTTTGACTCAATCTATTTCGAAGTAACCCGGTGGCGCGGGCCAACAAATATCTTCCTGTGGCGGCAGATAGCGCCCCGATAATCACAAGCGGTATCGGCGCTAAATGAGATGAGACTCGATACATGACCAATACTGCCCAAGTGGGGGGCGCGAATGCTGGAATTAGATTTATCGCGATAACTACAAGGGCAAGAATTAAGTAGTCCAAATCAACCCCCTCTCTAGATTGGTTTAAGCATATCTTCGGAAAACGATGGAAGGCGGCTACGATCTGCGCATGACATATCAATTAAGAGACCTAACTGGCAAAGTAGTTGTAATAACTGGAGCTACTGCAGGAATCGGCGCTGCTGCCGCAAAGCAATTAGTGGAACAAGGCTGCAAGGTAGTTTTAAACGCCCGTAGCGAAGAGCGCCTAGGCAAAATGGTTGCCGAGCTCGGCGCAAATGCGATTTATGTCCCTGGTGATTGTTCCGATCCAGACATCTCGCGCGCAGTTGCTAAAGCCGCGATCGATAAATTTGGAACCATTGATACTGTCGTTCCAAATGCTGGAATTGGTTTCTACGGTTCAATTCTTGATCACAGCGATGATGATGTGAATCGCATGATGCGAACAAATTACGAAGGTACCGTTCATATTATTCGAGCTTGCTTACCAACAATGTTGGCCAAGAAAGAGGGCGATGTAATTATCGTTGCCTCTGTTGCTGGTTTTCGTGGTGGAGATAATGAAGCGATCTATACGGGTACTAAACATGCACAAGTTGGCTTTGCTGGCAGCCTAGATCGTGAACTTCGTGCAAAAGGAGTTCGAGTTGCCCTGGTTTGTCCGGCCGGAGTTGAAACTGAGTTTGCCCTTGGCGTTGGCCGCACCGCCGGAGAAGATAAATTAAAGACATACCTTCGTCCAGATGATGTTGCCTTCCAAGTTGTGCAGATCATGCGCCAACCTCGTTCGGTTCGAACCCATATCTGGACCCTCTGGTCCATGCAGCAAGATTCATAGGTTCACAGATGTCACTTCTTCGAGTTGCAGTAATTGGTACCGGTTCGATGGGAACCGATCACATCATTCGGATAAATAATCGAATGTCTGGCGCCACTATCTCGGCAATTATTGAGCCTGATCAAAAGCGGGCCGATGCGGCTCTTGTACACGCCCCAGATGCAAAGAAGTTTGCAAGCATCGAGGAAGCGATCGCAAGCGGCCTAGTTGATGCGGCTTTAGTTGCAACCCCTGGAGATTTTCATGAGGCAGTACTTATGCCAATTATCGCTGCGGGTATTCCAGTTTTATGTGAAAAACCAATGACGCCAGATGTTCCATCAGCGCTTCGAATCTGTGCTGCTGAAGAAAAAGCTGGAAAGAAGATTATCCAAGTTGGCTTTATGCGTCGCTTTGATGAGGGATATATCGAACTTCGCGATCAAATCAAGAGCGAGCGACTAGGCGAACTTTTGGCTTTGCATTGTGCTCATCGAAATCCTTCAGTGCCAGATTGGTATGGCAACGATATGTTAATTGCTGACTCTGTTTCACATGAGTTCGACATAGTTCGATACTTAACAGATTCACCAATTGTTTCGGTTGAGGTTAAGCAACTTAAGCGAAATAAATTAGCCCCAGAGCGGTTAAATGAACCAATTCTTGTTTTACTAGAAACCGAGTCTGGAATTATCGCCACCGTTGAGATGAATGTTTCAGTTCAATTTGGCTACCAAGTTATTACCGAAGCAGTTTTCCAAAAGGGACTTGCCGAGATCGGTCGATCTTCTGGAATGAAAACTTGGGAAGCTGGGCGAGAGAGCCAAGCCGAGCATGTTTCATACATAACTCGTTTTGCCCGCGCATATGATGATGAGATTCAAGCTTGGATTCACGCAGCGAAAAAGGGTGGCATTGGCGGACCAAACGCATGGGATGGTTACATGTCAGTTGCTGGAGTTCAGGCCGGCCTGGCTTCTCTTCGAAGTGGAAATAAAGAGCAGGCAAGTTATGAAAAGAAGCCAGCCTTCTATAACTAAATAGTTAGAAAGCCCTTCTAACTGCCACTTACTTGGACAATTCCAAATCACTAAGATTCTGGTATGACAAATAAGAATTTACGAATTGGTGTAATCGGCGCTGGCCGAATTGGAATTGTTCACTCAGGAAGTGTCCACGACACTGAAGGCGCCGAACTCGCAGTAATTGTTGATGCCGTCGAAGAGAGCGCAGCAAAACTTGCCGGCAAGTACGGCGTGAAGCACACAACAAACGTTGATGATATTTTCACTAAAGGTGATGTCGATGCGATCATCGTTGGCTCCCCTACTCCGACTCACGTTGATTTAATCAGCCGCGCAATTGATGCCGGAATCCATGTACTTTGCGAGAAGCCAGTTGATCTCGATATCAATCGCGCAAATACCATTAGCGAAAAGGTTAAGAATTCCAAGACCAACGTTTCAATCGCATTTAACCGTCGCTATGATCCAAACTTTGCTGCTGTTCACGCCCGCGTAGCTGCTGGTGAAATTGGAAAACTCGAGCAGTTAATTCTGACGAGCCGCGATCCAGGTGAACCACCTCGCGCTTACATTGCAGTTTCTGGTGGAATCTTTCGCGACCAGGTTATCCATGACTTTGATATCGCGCGTTTCTTCGTTGGTGATATCGCAGAGGTAAGTACCTTTGCCGCAAATGCCTTTAGCTCAGATATCAAAGCCGAAGGTGACTTTGATACCGCAGTAACAAATATGCGAAGCGTTGATGGAAAGCTAGTCTCAATAGTTTCTTCTCGCAGAGCCGTCTTTGGTTATGACCAACGCCTTGAAGCTTTTGGTGAAAAAGGAATGCTGCAAGTAAGCAATCTGACTGATACCTCAGTTCAATCCTTTGCTTCTGATCACACTGCAAAGAAGGATCCATTTATGGCATTCTTCCTCGAGCGCTATGCCGCTTCTTATCGCAAGGAACTTGCCCTCTTCATCGAGAGTATTAAGACTGGAAAGCAACTAAATCCAACTTACGAAGATGGTTGTAAGGCACTTATTTTGGCTGATGCCGCTACCGAATCTGCCAAGACTGGAAAAGTTATAACAATTAAATAGATGTTAATAAAAAAAGCCCCTAGGTATCTAGGGGCTTTTTTATTTAATTTGCTACGAAATTAGAGTTAGAAACCTTCTGCCTCTAACTCTGCCAAAACTCCCTTAAGGAATTCAAGGCTCGCTTTTGCATCAGCATAAGGACCAGCGCCTTCGGCTGGCTCGGCATAGATTGCATTATCTTGTTCTAGAACGAACCATCCGGTGTAACCAGATTTGATCAGGCTTCGGACGATTGAACGGATATCTGCATCGCCTTGTCCAAGTGGTGTGTAAAGATTCTTTGTGACTCCATCGTAATAAGTCATCTCATGGCTGCGAACCTTGGCTGCAACAGATTCGTTAACATCCTTAAGGTGTGAGTGCGCCACGCGATCTGGATACTTCTCGGCGAACTCTGCTGGATTAGTTCCGCCAATCATCATATGGCCAGTATCGAGACAGAACTGAATGGTTGAACCATTTAGTACTCTCATTACATGGTTATAAGTTTCAACCATGGTTCCTACGTGTGGGTGTAGAACAGTCTCAACGCCAACTTCTGCAGCAGCGGCCTTGATGCGGTTTAGATTGTTAAACAAAATATCCCACTCGGCATCGGTAAGTACTGGAAGTTTTTCGTCATAACCTGAAATTCCAGAGTTAGCCGCAAGAACAAGAGTTTTAGCGCCGGCAGCCTTATAGCCCTCAAGTTCAGTTTGAACTCCAGGAACTGGATCGTGATCTGCGCGGTGCAAAATTACCGGCACAAAGCCACCAACGGCAGTCATGTTATGTTCTTTTAGGATTGAAGCTTTGAGCGCTGGCTCCATCGGCAAGAAGCCTTCTGGTCCAAATTCAGTTGCACTAAATCCAAGTGAGGCCATCTCTTTAAGAACTCGAGCAGGAGCCATTTGATGACCCCAACCTGGTACTTCACAAACACCCCAAGAGATTGGTGCGGCTGCGATCTTTGCATTCTTTGCACTCATTTAGTGCTCCTATTCCTGTTCTTTTCTATTTTGGATTACTTCTTTATAACTTATTGAATTTGCAATGGCTTTTGGTTCCACGCCATCCAATACATCTCGTACTCCCTTTGCGGCATCGATAAAAGTTGCCAGAGTTGCTTGCTTACTGAGCCCCATTACATGAGGCGTCAATACGACATTTTCGTGGTCAAAAAATGGGTGGTGAATCGGTGGCTCAGGATCGAATACATCTAGCCCTAGTCCGGCCAGCTTTCCAGAATTTAGCGCTTCAAGAGCCGCATCTAAATCAACAAGTGCCCCGCGACTACAATTTATAAGAATTGTTCCATCATTTAATTGGTTAAGAGTTTCTGAATTAATTAAGCTTTTGGTTTCTGAAGTTAACGGTAGATGCAGTGAAATTACTGATGATTTAGTAAAAAGCTCGCCTAGGCTATCTATTTTCATCTCGGTTGGAATTTGTGCATATGGATCAAATGCAACTACTGACATACCAAAAGCCTTTGCCAGATGCGCAACTCGCTGACCAATTCGGCCATAGCCAATAATTCCTAATGTGTTGGCTTCTAAATCTCCTACGGGATAATTGGTTCGTTCATTGAATTTTCCACTTGCCACTAACTTTGTAAGTGGACCCAAGCGCTTTGAAAGATGAAGGATATGAGCCATGACGCCTTCGGCAACGGCGTTGGTATTACTTCCCGGAGTTATAACGACTGGTATACCGCGTCGATTTGATTCCTCGATATCCACCAAATCAAATCCGACACCTGTTCGGGCAATGACCTTTAATTTCTTTGCTTGATCTAAAACAGTTTTATCAACTACATACGCAGCGCGGACAATTGCACCATCTGCATTGGAGATATCTTCTGGCGTTGGATTTTCAACAAATCTAGTGCCACTTCCTAAAATTGGCTCCACAACAGAGGCAGTAACTGGCCCAAGGCCAACTACTAACTTTGTTGTGGTTTGCGACATCTTGGCTTTCCTACTTTGCGATCGCTGCTGTTGTGCCAGTGGCTGGCTTTACGGAGATCCACTTTTTGCTCTCCGCGGACTCTTCAATTGCAGAAACAACTCTGGCCGCAGCAACTGCATCATGAATATTTGAATTCTTAGCGGGGCCGCCAAAATATGCTTCCAAGAATTTACGTGCTTCCACAATCTTGAGATCGTCATATCCCATAGAAGTTCCAGCTCCTGGCTGGAAACTACCAAAGTCTCCGAAAGATGGACTTGCCATTATTCGCTGGTAACCAACATGCTCGCCCTTACGACCAATGGCCACTTCAAGTTCATTCATGCGCTCGAAATCCCATTTAACTGATCCTTCAGTTCCGTAGATTTCAAAGTTATAACTAGCCCGTGGTCCTACAGCAACTCGTGAAGCCTCGATAGTTCCAACTGCGCCAGCTGCAATTGCATTATCCGCAAATCGAATAAGCGCGCCGCCGTAATCTTCATTTTCAACAGGTTTCTTCTCGCCGCCTTCGATGACATCAAAGTGCGTACCACTTCCCATTTGCAATACCGGACGTTCGGTAATGATGGTCTTTGTAATTCCACTTACTTCAGAAATTGGCCCAACTAAATATTGAACCAAATCTGCTAAGTGGCCCATCAAATCGCCAAGCACGCCGCTTCCGGCAAACTTACGAATAAAGCGCCAGGAAAGTGCGCCATTTGGTTCCGCCGAATAATCAGCAAAGAATGTTCCACGAATATTTGTGATTCGGCCGAGTGCACCCGAAGCAATTAATTGCTTTGAATGTTCTACTGCTGGGGCATTTCGATAGTTGAAGCCAATAGATGTAACAACGCCGGCCGCGTCTGCTGCTTTCTCTACTGATTCCGTTTCATCTGCGCCGCGGCCAACCGGTTTTTCGATCCAAAATGCTTTACCGGCCTTAGCGGCGGCAATACCGATTTCAGCATGCAAGAAGTTAGGGGCACAGATTGAAACCACATCTACCTCTGGGTCATTTAGGACATCGTGATAATCCAGTGTAATTTTTTCATAGCCCAAAACATCACGTGCATAATCAGCACGCTCTTGAACATTATCGGCAGCGATTACCAGGCGAGGCTTGATGCCAAGCTCTGGATAAACAATTGGAAGCGCAAGATAAGCCCGTGAGTGAACTTTTCCCATCCAGCCAACGCTGATTAAACCGACACCTACTGGGCGATTTGGAATAGCTGTGGACATTTTCCCTACTTCCTCAATTGTTTAACTGTTTTTGAAATTGCATTAGCCAAGATTGTGGAATCTGACCCGATGATTACAAATTTAAATCCACGATCCCGCAACTCTTCTGCGGCATCGGCATCTAAGGCAACTATTCCTGCGACTTTTCCATGCTTGGTTGCCGCATCGATTACTTTCTTAGTTGCTTCAATGAACTTAGGATTCTTGAAATCTCGGGGCATTCCCATCGCAAAGCTCAGATCTAACGGCCCAACAAATAGAACATCAACGCCAGCCACAGCAGCGATCTCCTCTACTGACTCCAGTGCGCCAAGTGATTCGATTTGAATAATAAGTGCTGACTGGGTTCCCTCTTCTAGTCCGGTTAAATCATTGCCCCACCTTGCCGAACGGTTATAGGTAGCAACTCCACGAACTCCGTTTGGCGGGTAACTCATGTATTTAACAATTTCATTAACTTCTTCAACAGATTGAATTTGCGGAACCATAATTCCGGCGGCGCCCGCATCAAGAGCGCGGCCAATTCGAATTCGCTCTTGGGACTCAACACGAACAATCGTTGGAATTCCATACGCTCCTGATGCAACAACTGTTGGACCAATATCGGCCTCACTTGCAGCGCCATGTTCTAGATCTAGCAATACCCAATCAAGTCCAGCAACTCCAGCAATCTCTGCCGCAACTGGAGTGCCGAGACCTAAGAATGTTCCATAGGTCTGCGCTCCCGAGCGAAGTAGTGCGCGAAGATCGCCGCGACTAAGCGGTGACTTCATTAGGCGTGCCATCTCTGAGTTGAAAGTCCATCTTCGTAATCCTTGCGGATTGCCGCAACCCATGGCTGTGTTGAAACTTCAGCTGGGGCAACATCCCACCAAACATTTGATGCTGGCAGATTTGCATGTTGAATTGTAGGAACAATTATCACAACTGGCATTTGTGCATTACGAGTATCGGCAAAAGCCTTTCGAACCTCATCTGCTGTTGTGGCATAAATTGTTTGTGCGCCCATTCCTTGCGCCATCTTTACCAAATCAATCTTTAGATAATCACCTTCGAGTCTTGGCGCAGTTCCACCCTTTTCTGCTGCTTGTGCAACAGTTGGGCCATCTTGGCGATAACGAAATTCATTTCCAAAATGGTGACCTGAACGCCACATTTGTAAACGACGAATAACTTGGTAGCCATGATTCTCTGAAATTACTACCGTCATCGGTAGCCCTTCTTGGCAAGCGGTAACCAATTCCGTTGGCGCCATCACAAAAGTGCCATCACCAATAAATACAGTTACGCGCTTTGAGTTATCAGGTGTGGCAAGGCGAACTCCCATTCCCGCTGGAATTTCATAGCCCATGCAAGAGAAACCAAATTCCAGGTGGGCATACTTTCCGCCAGTTGCATCCCAGGCCTTTTGAATATCTCCTGGTGCGCCACCTGCTGCAGCAATAATGGTGTCACCTGACTTGTGTGCTTCATTCATCAAACCAATTAATTGTCCCTGAGTAAGAACTGCATTTGTTTCTGGTGAATCTGGCAGAGTCTTTTTATCAAAGACGAGATCTGGGTTTATGGCATCTGCTAATTGCTTGGTCCAAATCTTTACCCCAGTATCGATCTTGGTAGACCAATCAGATGAGATCTTGTAGCCGGCAACCGCCTCTTTTAAGGCAACAAGTGAAAGCTTGGCATCGCCGAGAATGGCAGTTGCACCCTGCTTGATTGCATCATGTTCGGTGATATTTATCGAAGCAAACTTTACATCTGGATTTTGGAACATAGATTGAGAACCGGTTGCGAAGTCAGTTAGGCGAGTTCCGATTGAAAGAATCAAATCTGCTTCTGCTACTAATTTGTTTGTCTCTGGTGAGCCTTCTAATCCAAGACCCATCAAGTGCCAAGGACCAGGATTCTGTACAACTCCTTTACCGCCAAAGGTTTCGGCAACTGGAATACCGGTTGCATTTGCAAGCGCCTCTAATTCTGGGGTTGCCTCGGAGTAAAGAATTCCGCCGCCAGCAATAATCAAAGGCTTCTTCGCGCCCTTAATTAAATTAGCAACTGCTCCAATATCTTCACGCTCTGGAATTGCACGGCGAATCTTCCAAGTACGCTCTTCAAAGAATTCTTTTGGAAAATCAAAGGCATGTGATTGCAAATCTTGTGGCAGCGCAAGAACTACTGCGCCAGTTTCTGTTGGATTTGCAAGTACGCGAAATGCATTTGGAAGTGAATATAGAAGTTGTTCGGGTCTGGTAATTCGATCGAAGAATCGAGATATCGGACGGAAAGCATCGTTTACTGAGATATCTGGACTCATTGGATGCTCGAGTTGTTGCAGAACTGGTCCTTGACGACGAGTCGTATATGAATCGCCAGGCAATAGAAGAACTGGGAGATGG
Source organism: Actinomycetota bacterium (assembly GCA_947372965.1). GTDB lineage: Bacteria > Actinomycetota > Actinomycetes > Nanopelagicales > Nanopelagicaceae > AAA044-D11. The sequence continues at coordinate 20,164 of CANBVR010000016.1, read as the reverse complement.
TTCACTGTTGCAAGCGCTGCTGGAGTAACCATATTCATTGCACCAGGTCCGATTGATGCTGTTACTGCGAAAGTTTGTTTGCGAAGGCTTGCCTTGGCAAAACCTACTGCGGCATGTACTAGCCCTTGTTCGTTACGCCCCTGTACGAAAGGAAGAATGTCATTGTATTGATCTAGTGCCTGACCTAAACCTGCAACGTTTCCGTGACCAAAGATTCCCATTGCTGCGGGAATGAAGCGTCGCTTCACGCCATCAGAGATTGTGTACTGGGCGGCGATGAAGCGGATAACAGCTTGCCCGACTGTTAAACGTTCCGTTACTCCGTAGTTTGGCTTTGTCATTTTCTTCTCCCTTTGTTTTCTTTAAATATTTCTTAGTGGCTCTTGCCATGCATGATTACAGTTTTAACTTCCGTCATCTCTTCAACAGTCGAGCGGACTCCTTCTTTACCAATACCGCTCTCCTTCAAGCCGCCATATGGCATCAAATCGGCACGCCAAAGTGGCGTCCAGTTAATGTGAACAATCCCGGCTTCAATCTCTCTGGCTGATTGGAGCGCGAAATCAATATTCTTAGTAAACACTCCAGCGCCAAGGCCATATGCGGTGCTATTTGCTAATTCAATTGCATGCGCCGCACTTGTTGCAGAACTAACGGCAATCGCTGGGCCAAATAATTCATCTTGTGCAATCGCTGCTCGTGGATCAACGCTGCCAATAATTGCTGGCTTGATCAAAGTTCCAGACCGTTCGCCACCAGTGATTAGCTTTCCGCCATCTTTTACCGCTTGTGCAATACATGCCTCTACTCGCTTGGCTTCAACTTCTGAAATTAGAGTTCCAACTTTTGTACCCTCTGCTTTTGGATCACCGATCTTTATCGCCTCAACTTTTGGTTGGAGCGCGGCTAGGAAATCTGCCATCACATTTTCTTGCACGATTACTCTTTGAACTGAAATACAAACTTGGCCGGCGTTGATATACCCACCCAGAGCAATCGCCTCTGCGGCAAATTCAATATCTGCATCATCTAACACAACAACTGGGCATGATGAACCTAGTTCGAGAGAAAGTTTTTTGATTCCAGCAATGGATGCGATTCTGGTACCGGTAATTGTTGATCCAGTAAATGAAACTTTACGAACTCGCTTATCACTTACAAGAGCATCACCAAGAAGTGCGCCGGAACCGGTAATCACATTCAAAACGCCATCTGGCAATCCAGCATCAGTAAAACACTTCGCCAAGGCTAGAGCTGTGAGTGGCGTGGTTCGTGCGGGCTTTAATACAACAGAATTTCCAACTGCTAAAGCTGGTGCAATTTTATGAAGTACCAAGAGCGCTGGATAGTTAAAGGGGCTAATCGCAACAACAACACCGACTGGTTGGCGCATCGTGAAACCAAACTTTTCCTGGCCGGTTCCTTTATTGGCATCAAGCGGCAAAGTAGTTCCATAGAGCTGGGAGCCTTCAAAAGCTGCCAGGCGAATAATTTCACCAGAGCGTGATGCCTCGCCTCTTGCCTCAATCAAACTCTTGCCATTTTCCGATGAGATTATTTGCGCAATCTCTTCTTGGCGCTCATCAGCTAATTGCGCTGCCTTTAGCAAAATTGCGCTTCGAATATGTGCCGGCGTTTTACGCCAAAGTGCCGCACCATTAACCGCAGTACTGATGGCAAGATCAACATCGGCCAAAGTTGCAACAGGTGCTTGCCCCACAACGCTGCCATCAAAAGGTGAGCGAATATCTTCTAGCGTAGTTGCCATTATTTCTTCACCTTTACTTTGGTTTGCGATGATTTTCGAACAATTAACTTTGGCTCGAGAAGGTGTACTTTTCCTAGTCGAGGCTGGGAATAATTTTCATCGGCCAATAACTCTGCTGCCTTCTTTGCTATCTCCAAAGTTCCATGGTCTATTGAAGTGAGCGAGATCTGCTTTAGGTCCGCCAGATAAGTGTTGTCATAACCAACCAAAGCAACTGGATTACCACCAGCCGCCACATGTTCGTTTACAGCTTGTTGGGCGCCAATTGCAACAATATCGTTGAAACAGATAATTGCAGTTGGTGCGCTCTTGCTTTCCAATAACTTCTTTGCCGAGTCATAACTCTCTTTTTCGCTATCGCTAGATTGCTCAATCACATTCAAATATTTCTTAAGGCCATTTACTTCCATCGCCTGGTTATAAGCGCTGCGCCGAGCCTTAGAGATGGGACCACTTTTAATTGTTATGAGACCGATATTTGAATGGCCAATTTCTACTAAGTGTTCTACGACAAGTGAAATTCCTTTAGCATCATCAGAGCGAACAGTTGAGGCACGATTTAAGCCTTCTGCGATTGCTCCGGCAACAACGATTTGAACCTTCTCTGGAAGGGCAGCAAGTTCATGCATAGTTGGGATGGAACCAACAACTAAAACGCTCTTTGGGCGAAGATCAATAATCGCATTTACCGTTCGGTGATCTAAAACTTGGTTGCCATCGCTATCTAACAACATCGCAGAAGTCATAAAGCTGTACTGTCCGCGGGCTTCTAATTCAGCGCGAACGTAATCAACAATCTCAGCAAAGAGTGGGTTATGTAGATCTGCTACCAAAATGCCAACAAAGTTGCCCGATTCTGCTGCGAGTGATCTTGCAAGGAAGTTTGGTGAGAAACCTAATTTCTCTGCCGCCTCTAAAACCCGTGCTTTGCGGTGTTCGGAGACAACCTCCGGCGTTGAATAAACCAAGGAAACCAATGATTTTGAAACTCCGGCAAGTGCAGCCACATCTCTAATCGTTGGCCTGCGATGAGACTTACTTGGAACTGGACGTTTTACGGTATCGGTAGGAACGTTCATTACTTCTCCGGCTTTGTTATAAAGGAAATTTTTCCGGTATCTAATTCCGTGCGCAAGTCAACTAATAATTGACGAAGTGGGGTTGGGCCAAGGCCAAGAGCTCGTTTAGTTTCTTTATTGGAAAGTGAAGTATCGACTGGAACTGCGCCTGGAAATAGATCTGCTTCTGGTGGATCCTCTTCGCGAAGAAGTGAGGAATCAAGATCAAATACTTCACAAACCAGACGCGCATAATCCATACGAGAAATTGAATCATCACCCACAAGATGGAAGGTGCCCGCTGCTTTTCTAGAAATAATTCGCTCGATCTCCGCGCCACACTCTGCAGCTGCCGAAGGAGTAGTGACTTTATTTACTCGCTCGCCACCAAATACTGTAAAAGTTTTTCCGGCCCGAAGGTCGTTTACTAGAGAAGTTACAAAATAGCCAAAGCCAACATCTTGTGTGCGCGGACCAACTTCTTGAGTTTGGTGAATTCCCATCACACCTTCAATTCGCGCAATTGCTCCGGTATCTGGGGCGAGGTCACGAATGACTTGTTCGCTCAAACTCTTGAGTACTCCATAAAAGTTAACTGGATTACCTGGATCACTTTCCAAAACCATATGGGTCGTTCCATCCATGACCCATCCCGATGAAACATAAACAACTTGGGCGCCAACTCGGTTTGCAGCGTGAGTAACTCTCTGGGTTAAACCTACAAATGAGTCATATGCGTATATGCGATCTTGTTGCAACCGATTGAAATCATTTGCAATGGCAGAATGAACAATCGCATCAAAGCCGCTAATCGCATCAGTGATCGAATCAATATTTGAAAGATCGGTTACTTTGGTTTCCCACGGAAGTGCTTTTACGGGCGTGGAACGAACCAAGGCGACAACTTCATGTCCTGCGAGCTTTAAGACGTGTGCGATATTTCCGCCAACAAATCCATTGGAACCGGTGATCGCAATCTTTGCCATTAAGCCCTACCTTTCTTTAAAAAGTAATTCGGCCTTGACTTCTACCCCCAGCCATAGGCTAGAGTTGGACCGTTCCAAAACAATAGCCTTAAAGCGAGAATTGATCAAGAGAGTGGAGCCGCCCAATGACCAACCTTCCGATTGTTAATCACTGGATCAATGGTGCGCAAGTTGTCAGTAAATCAGGTCGAACCGCACCGGTTTACGACCCAGCTCTCGGGGTTGAGACCAAGCGCGTTGCCTTGGCTAACCAAGAAGAAATTAATGCGGCTATTGCATCGGCCGCCAATGCTTTTCCAGCCTGGCGCGATACCTCTCTTGCAAAACGACAAGCAATCATCTTTAACTTTCGCGAACTACTAAATAATAAAAAAGGCGAACTCGCCGAAATTATCACCAGCGAACATGGAAAAGTATTATCAGACGCTCTTGGTGAAATCACTCGTGGTCAAGAAGTCGTGGAATTTGCTGTTGGAATCCCCCACTTACTTAAAGGTTTTTATTCTGAGAATGTATCCACCGGCGTTGATGTTTACTCCACTCGCCAACCACTTGGCGTTGTAGGAATCATTAGTCCATTTAACTTCCCAGCAATGGTTCCAATGTGGTTCTTCCCGATTGCAATTGCTGCTGGAAATACTGTTGTTCTAAAGCCTTCCGAAAAGGATCCATCTGCCGCTATCTGGATGGCGAAGTTGTGGAAAGAGGCTGGTCTTCCAGATGGCGTCTTTAACGTCCTCAATGGCGATAAGGAATCAGTTGATGGTCTCTTAACTCATCCTGATGTTCAAGCACTTTCATTTGTTGGCTCCACTCCGATTGCGCAATACGTTTACGAGACTGGTTCAAAGCATGGCAAGCGCGTTCAAGCACTTGGTGGCGCAAAGAATCACATGCTCGTATTGCCAGATGCCGATCTAGAACTAGTTGCTGACTCAGCTATTAACGCCGGATTTGGTTCAGCAGGCGAACGTTGCATGGCAATCTCAGTTGTTGTTGCTGTAGAACCAGTTGCTGATTCACTTATCGAAAAGATTGTTTCACGCATGGGTGGTTTAAAGATTGGTGATGGTCGCCGCAGCTGCGATATGGGCCCACTTGTTACGAGAGAACATCGTGACAAGGTCGCTGGATATATCGAGACTGCGCAAAAAGATGGCGCCAAAGTAATTGTTGATGGCCGCGGTGTTAGCGTTGATGGCGATTCAAATGGTTTCTGGCTTGGGCCTACCTTGATCGATCAGGTTCCAACCACCTCTAAGGTCTACACCGAGGAGATCTTTGGACCTGTCCTTTCGATCGTGCGTGTTAAGAGCTATGAAGAAGGCGTAAAACTAATTAATTCTGGCGCCTTTGGTAACGGCACTGCAATCTTCACAAACGACGGTGGCGCCGCCCGACGTTTCCAGAATGAGGTCGAAGTAGGAATGATCGGCATCAACGTGCCAATCCCAGTTCCAGTTGCTTACTACTCCTTTGGTGGTTGGAAGAATTCATTATTTGGTGACACCAAGGCCCATGGCGTCGAGGGAGTTCACTTCTTCACCCGCGGAAAGGCGATTACCAGCCGTTGGTTAGATCCAAGCCATGGTGGAATTAATCTCGGTTTCCCGCAAAACTAATCTCATGAACTTCTTCTATCGAAAAGGTGAGCTCGCCAAATTTGGCTGGGATGTCATCGTCGATGGAACTCTTCCAGGGTGGCAGCACACGGGAATGCGAGTTGGTGATTTTTCAAAGCAAGCAAATTTTGAAATAGAAGCCGACAAAGTTGAACGTTTGATTTGGCCACTTGAAGGTCAGTCCATCACAGTCACATATCAAGTTGAAGGTGAAAGTGAACAATCACAGATTCTTGCTGGTCGCGAAAGTGTTTTTCATGGCCCTTCCGATCTGCTTTATCTTTCAATCGATACCAAAGTTTCGATTTCCGGAACTGGTCGCTTCATCATTGCCGAAGCGCCAGCCAAGAATTCTTACCCACCAAAGTTCATAGCTAAAGATCGAGTACCAGTTTTCGTTCGCGGCACCGGTCCTTCTTCAAGACAAGTCCATAACTTTGGTGTTCCAGAAGAGTTAATTGCTGATCGATTTATTGTTGTAGAAATTATTGTGCCCGGCGGTAATTGGTCTGGTTCACCGGCTCATAAGCATGACACTTATATTCCTGGCAAAGAATCTAATTTGGAAGAAATTTATTACTTTGAATCTTCCGTAAGTCGTGGACTACCAACGCCAAATGCAATTGATCCAACTGGTTACATTCGCGGCCATTCATCAGATGAACGTGAATTTGAGATGCTCGCCGAAGTTCGATCTGGCGATGTAGTTCTAGTTCCGCATGGTTGGCATGGGCCAGTAATGGCAACTCCTGGTTATGACCTTTACTTCATGAATGTTATGGCTGGACCAGATCCTGATCGCTCTTGGAATATTACCGACGATCCAACACAAGGTTGGATTCGCGATACCTGGCAGAGCCAAGCACCCGATTCACGTCTTCCCTACACCGCGAGTTAAGATCTAGCCGTGGAACTCCAAAAGGTAATTCTCTACTACGGCTTCGCGCCAGTGGCAGATCCAGAAGCGCTAAAGCTCTGGCAGCGCACCCTTTGTGAATCCTTGAATCTAAAAGGGCGCATTATTATTTCCAAGCATGGAATAAATGGAACCCTCGGTGGCGATATGTCAGCTCTCAAGAAATATGTGCGCCAAACAAAGCAGTACCCCGGCTTTAAGAAGATTGATTTCAAATGGTCTGATGGCACTGGAAGTGAATTCCCAAGACTTGCAATCAAGATTCGCCCAGAGTTAGTCGCCTTTGGTTACCCAGATGAGATCCAAGTAGATGTAAATGGCGTCGTTAATGGTGGGAAACATTTAGCGCCTTATGAAGTAAATAAACTTGTTGAAGAACGTGGTGAAGAAGTGGTCTTCTTTGATGGACGCAACGCATTTGAGGCCAAGATCGGTAAGTTCAAAGATGCAGTTGTCCCAGATGTAAATACCTCTAGAGATTTTGTTGCTGAAGTTGAGAGCGGCAAATACGACCACCTAAAAGAAAAGCCAGTAGTTACTTACTGCACTGGTGGCATTCGCTGTGAGATTCTTTCGGCGGTCATGAAAAATCGCGGCTTTAAAGAGGTTTACCAAGTAAAGGGCGGCATCGTTCGCTATGGAAATAAGTTTGGCGATAAAGAACTTTGGGAAGGATCTCTCTATACCTTTGATGGTCGTATGGCTGTTGATTTTAGTGAAGATCCAAAGGTGATCGGCGAATGTGAGCAATGCCAGGCTCCCACAAAGCAGTTCTATAACTGTGGCACACCGACTTGTCATGAACTAATTTTATTATGTGAGCCTTGCTCGAAAATTCAATCGAATAAGAGCTGTATTCATGACCAGAGCAAAGCGCGCGATAAAGAGCTAATCGGTTAAATTACTTAGTTTTGTGCTTTCTATTTGTTGCAATTGTTATACCAACAATAACTAGCCCCGTTGCAAAACTGTAAGTTCCAATTCTAGAAAAGCCATCTTCTAACGTGCTCTTTGCCAATTGAACATCGGCGCCACCACTAGATTTGTTGGCTGAATCAATCGCTGATTGGGCAACTGATGCAAGAGGCGATTTATTGAAAAAGCCAATTAATCCATAGGCTAAAAAATAAATTGATGTGTAAGAGAAGTTAACTTTACGATTACGACCAAAATAAACAAAGGCAGCTAGGGCCAGAATTCCAATATCTGCCAGCACCCAAAATACGCCGCTAAATTCAACGCGGACTTTCTTATATTGATCTCCTGGGGCGCCAACTAGCGCCAGCCACATTCCGGAAAATGGAAGTGAGATAAAAAGCGAAACCGCTGCAAGGCTTCCCGCAGCGGTCGCTAGTAACTTTTTATTAATGAGGCTTGCCCATCTTGGCAAAAGCCGCATCAAATAGCTCGGCAAATCGAAGTGATTCATCCAAAGACATGACCCAATCCTTCTTGCCGCGAGCTTTGCGAGCAAAGGCATCGGACATCAATTGATATGGATCAACTGCGTCGAAGTGTTCAATCTTGGTCTTGCCGTTGATTTCAATCTCTAAAGTACTTGGATTGTTGTGGGAGAAGAAGGAATCTGAGCCACCGGTGCGAAGAGTTCCCTTGCTTCCTTCAACAATTAGCCAGTGTGAGACTGGAATATTGCTTGAGGCAACAGTCTCGGCTTGCACGCCGCCAACTTTGTAGTTCACGCGCGTTGTCTCATCGACGCCACTCTTGTGCCAAACAGTTTGCACTTCTAGATCGGTTACTTCTGGGAAGCCAGTAATCCAAAGTGGTGCCACAGTTGAGTAAGGACCGAGGTCGTAAAGAATTCCGCCGCCGATCTTTGGATCGAGACGAATATTTGCATCATCAAGACCGTCATAAGTAAAAGCGGTACGAATGCGAGTTAACTTACCAAGTTTTCCGGATTCAACAATTTCCCGGATGCGCTTGGTGCGGGGATGCCATCTATTCCAAGAGGCTTCAACCAACATCTTTCCAGACTCTTTTGCGATTGCCATTGACTCGCGAACTTCTGCTGCGTTCATTCCAAGTGGTTTTTCGCAAAGAACGTGCTTGCCAGCTTTTAGCGCGCGGTTTGCAAGTGGCAGGTGAAAGGCATTTGGAAGTGAGATGTAAACACCTTCAACTTTTGGATCTGCCAATAAATCATCATAATTTGTATAGATCAAACCCTTTGGCGAGATAGTCATCGCCTTATCAGCGTCGCGTGAAGCTACTGCGTAGATCTCACCAACACTTGATTTTGAAATTGCTGGATATAAAGCCTTCTTGGCAATCATTCCGGCGCCGATAAATCCCCATCTAAATTTTTCCATGTTGGGATACTAGTGGAGTAGCCCAATCTTCTCTACCGCTTGCGGCGCTTAATGCCTTCGGACTGGTAGTAACTTCGCCAAATTCCTCTGTGAATTGGAATTCGCATTGGCAGCGAACGAATTCCCGGGATGAGTGGCATCGCTATCAAACCTAGCGACATCAGACCCATGATCACCATGATGTAAACATCAGCATTGGCACCAATTGGGTGTGAATCCTCGTTAGTAAATGGTGGAATTTGATACCAGAATGAATATAACCAGAGCCAAGCTTGACCTGGATATCTTCCGGTTTCATTCATCATTCCCCAAGTTCCGCCTTGAAGGTTTGCAGCAGTACCAGCATCATCTAGATAAGCACCATCACCAAAGAAGAGAATTTGTTTCGTGCTATCTGTTTGAAAGAAACCACCTTGGGAAAGAAGCGCTGCATCTAGTGCGCCAGCTTTTGCCATCTCAGTTAATCCATTAGCAAGTGCAGGAACTGGGCCATAATCCCCATTTGGCACAGCACTCAACTTACCTTCAACTTTAGTGATTGCATCATCATAAGTAGTTGCCCACTTTGTACGTTGCGTTTCGGTAGCGGTACTCCATTGCGAAAGCGCTGCTTTAACTTCTGGACTCTGTACCTGATTCATAAGCGGTTCAATGACAAAGTCATTAGCTGCATTTATTCGTTGGGTAACGCCAGCCCATTTTTGCAAGAAGAGTGGACCAACATTTAGGCCATCGCCATTCGTGTTATATGGCCGACCATAGGTTGCCGTACCACTTGTCCCAGCAAGTTCCTGGACTGTAGTTGCATAAAAATTATCTGAGTTACTAATAGCCCAGCCCTTGAAGGTTAAAGACTTTTCATCAGGTGAACCAAAGATAAATGCAAGCGACGTAACCAGGAGGGCTACAACTACCAAAGCGATGGTTCCTTCTTTGAGGATGTCGTATTTTCTTAATTTGCCAGCCCAAGGCTTGGCATCGAATTCCTCTTTAGGTGATAGAACTTTGCTCATTTTGCTGCCTCCGTATTAGAGCTATCGGCATCAATCGGTGGAACTACTCCGCGCTTTCGCACCATTAGAACATGGATCAGAGTTAGCAAGCCAAGTACTGCTGGTAAGAATGCAACGTGTAACAAGAGCATCTGTCCCAGATTGGTTACATTAAAGAAGGCGCCAATACCAGCAGAGTTGAAGCCATCTTTAGCTTCAAATGCGATCCATTGGGAGTCGAAGTTTGTTTGAATCAAATAGCCGGTAAAAGCTGTGGCGATTGACAGAACAAATACAACTGCGCCAGAGACCCAAGTCTTGAATCTATTTCCACGCCAAGCAGCCATCCAGAATTTGCCCCAAAGGTGAATCACCATAAAGGCGAAGAAAAGTTGAACGCTCCAAAAGTGCAAGCTATTTACCCAATGACCAAAGGAAGAGGTGTGATACCAAGCCGGTCCGGCAAATGCGAGAATTAATCCAGATAGGACAATCATTGATAGCGCTGCAATTGTCAGCACCCCAAATACATAAATCCAAGATGCAACGTAGGACGGTTGAGTATCAGGGATTAGCTTTTCGATAGGTAAATTCTTCTGCCAACTCTCACGAGCCCGTGCGGTCCACATTTTCTGGCTCATTTTGCATCCTCGTCAGAGTGTTTATTTGGAAATGGGAGAAGTATCGCCAAAACAAAGATTGAAAGCATCAAAAGAATGACAATTAGATTCGACACTGATATTTGAATCCAACCCGCTTTTAAATAGGTTGCTGGATGATTCATGAAATTGGAGATCCAACCCGACATTTGTATTCCGTCCCGTCGCAGTAGATACCACGGCTTGTTAACGGCAGATTAGGACTTTTTAGCCAATAACTTAATCAATAAAGTGAGTGTTAACACTCAAACAAATTATTAATTAAGCGTGACAATATATTTGATATCACCTTCGGCAGGCTCGGCATCTAAGATCGCCTTTACGCCATCTAGATCAACCACCTTGGAAATCATAATATCTAAGTTTAATTTTCCACTTCCAACCAATTCTGCAGCGCGACTTTGTGTAAGTGGATTTAGGTACGAACCTTGAATTCGATGTTCATTCACAACAAGATCAAACGGATTGATTTCTACTTTCGTTCCAGCAGCAGTTAAGCCAAGAATAATTATTGATCCACCGCGCCTAGTTATTCTTTGAGCTTGATTAAAGGTTTCGACCGCTCCGGCACACTCAAAAGTTACATCGATTCCTGATAAGACGTCGGTGACGGATTCTGCCTTCGGGTCAATGACTCTTGTGGCGCCAATTTGGAGTGCAACTTCGCGCCGAAATTTTTGGCGTGTAACTAAAACAATTTCACTAGCCCCGGCGAGTTTTGCGAGTTGTACCACCAGCAGTCCAATTACTCCGCCTCCTAAAACAGCGACTTTTTCCCCGCCTTTTAGCGCGCCCAAATCCATTCCGCGAATCGAACATGCAAGTGGTTCAATAAAAGCTAGGTGGAGCGGATTTAAATCGGGGCGAACTGGATAAATTTGGGTATCAGGCGTCAAGACAAACTCTGCTAACCCACCATTTATATTTACACCTAGCGCTGTGAGTGATGGGCAAAATGCATTTCTGTCTGCTTTGCAATCAATGCATTCGCCACAAATTATGTTTGGATCAACTGAGACGAGATCACCGACTTTAAATTTTGACCCGGGGCCAACCTCTTCGATTACTCCACCGAATTCATGGCCCAAAATAACTGGCTTAGTAGATGGGTATTCGCCTTTATAGATGTGGCGATCAGTGCCACAAATGCCACAAGCTAAGATTTTTACAAGTGAATTACCAGTCGTGACGGTCGGGCGAGTTACCTCTTCCGCGGACAGATCATTTATTGCATTTAGTACTACTGACTTCATTATTAAATACTTTCACCATTTGGCGTAATAATAATTTTGCGTCCGATGCCGGATTTAAAGGTATTGAGAGCTTTCTCATAGTCGTTGAGTTCAAATCGATCGCTAATCATTACCTTGGGGTTTAACACTCCAGAACTAAATAAATCGACCGCCCGATCAAAACTGTGGAGAACTGCCATTGATCCGGCAATAGTGATCTCTTTGTTGTAAATCCAGAAAGGCTCAATTTCGACTTTTGCCTTCTCATTTGCAACACCAAATTGCAAGAATGTTCCACCTGGCATTACATGAGTCAACGCCTCTTGAATTGCTTTGGCTACTCCCGTGCAATCAATTACAACATCCCAACCACGAGGTTGGTTGAGAGTTCTTACATCACTTGTTGCGTGATCGATTCCTAAGATTCGGGCAGTCTCAAGCTTGGACTCATTGATATCAACAATTGAAACACTTGCGGCGCCATTTCGCTTTGCAAGTTCGGCCATCATCAAGCCCATAGTTCCAGAACCATAAATTAAGTAATGTGAACCAGGAATTCTCGGCAGTACGTCATAACCTCGAATTGCACAGGAAAGTGGTTCTATGAGCGCGGCTTCAAATACATCGACACCTTCGGGCAAGATATGAACATTCTTAACGGGAGTCCTTAACAATTCGGCAGCAGCTCCTGGATAAGAAACTCCTAGCGCATTCCAATTCTCACAAAGATTTCCTCGCGCTCGTCGGCAGTAGAAACACTCACCACAATGAAGTGATGGGTCTACAGCAACAAGATCGCCAATTTTTACTTCCGTAACACCTTTACCAACCGCAACTACTTTTCCCGACATTTCGTGACCTGGAATGATTGGCAAAGTTGGGGCAAATTCGCCTTCAAGAATATGAAGATCTGTTCCGCAAATTCCAACAGCTGCAACTTTTACAATTACATCGCGGTCGCCAGGCGTTGGATCGGAAACGTTTTCTATCGAAACTTTTCCAACACCGGTTATCACCGCTGCTTTCATCGTTGCAAGAAACTCACATGTGAGGGCTTAAGTTCGTTCAAACTTGTTGCACCCAGCAGCTTCATCGTTCGGGTCATCTGCGTACGAAGAATCTCAAGTGAGCGATCAACGCCCTCTTTTCCACCAGCCATAAGGCCATAAAGATAGGCGCGGCCAATCCAAGTGAAGTTTGCTCCAGCTGCAATTGTCGCAACAACATCTGCCCCGTGCATGATTCCGGTATCAACATGGATTTCAAAGTTCTTACCTAGCGCCTTGCGCGCTTCTGGTACCAAGTGGAATGGAATTGGAGCGCGATCTAACTGGCGACCTCCATGGTTTGAAAGAATGATTGCATTTGCGCCAGCTTTTTGGGCCAATTTTGCATCGTCAATGTTTTGAATTCCTTTAACTACAAGGTTTCCCTTCCATTGCTTTCGAATCCACTTTAGATCATCGAAGGTGACGGTTGGATCGAACATTGAATCTAGAAGCTCTGCAACAGTGCCATTCCAACTATCAAGAGAGGCAAATTGAAGGGAATCGGTAGTTAAGAAATTCATCCACCAAGCTGGTCTTGGAAGTGCATTAAGAATTGTTTTTGAAGTAAGTGATGGCGGAATTGTCATACCGTTTCGCACATCGCGAAGTCTGGCACCGGCAACTGGAACATCGACAGTCAATACCAAAGTATCGCAACCTGCTTTTGCGGCGCGATCAACCAGATTCATTGAACGATCACGATCTTTCCACATATAAAGCTGGAACCAATTTCTTCCATCTGGTGCTACGCGAAATACATCTTCGATTGAACGAGTTCCCATAGTGGAAAGGGTGTAAGGGATGCCAGCATCACGAGCTGCAGTTGCACCGGCATATTCGCCCTCGGTCTGCATCATGCGAGTAAAACCTGTTGGCGCAATTCCTATTGGCATTGCAGCAACTTTTCCAAGCATTTTTACTGATAGATCAAGCTTTGAAACGTCCTGCAAAATTCGGGGCTGAAATTCAATTGCCTCATAGGCCTTACGTGCCCGATTAAGTGAAGACTCAGAATCGGCTCCCCCATCGGTGTAATCAAATGGACCTTGTGGGGTGCGACGCTTTGCAATATCGCGAAGGTCATAGATTGTTAAAGCGCGTGAAAGTCTACGTTTACGGCCATTTAAAACTGGCTTTCTAAAACGTAAAAGACCAGAGAGATCCTTAAATCCTGGAAAGCGACGCTTAACTTTTACTTGACCCAATTAAATTCGCTCCTTCATATATGCAAGTGCATGCTTTGCCAGATCATCAGAATCACTCCAAAGGTTGCGCCAAACACACAATGTATTTGAAAGTGCTGGGTCAACAACAGCAGATGAGAAAGATTCAAAGGCCACGGGGCCGGCGTAATTAATCTTTTTCAAAGCTGCGAAGAAAGTATCAAAATCAACATTTCCGGAACCTAAATAACCACGGTGTGACTCTCCGATATGTACATAACCGAGTCGATCACCACAAATTTCAACGGCTTTTGCCATTCCATCTTCTTCAATATTCATATGGTAGGTATCTAGGTGAACAAAGACATTCTTTCGGTCAATCTCATCAATAAACGCTAAACCTTCTTCACCTGTATTGATGATGTTTGTTTCATAGCGATTTACAACTTCAAGACTTACGTTAATTCCTCTTTCGCCAGCGTAATCGGCTTGGCGCTGCATTGCCGCAACCGAGTTTGCTCGATTTTCTTTAGAGGCTGGGCCGGGATATTTACCTAGGTTGCTATAGAGAACTCCGCACATATCTTTACCACCAATGGCAGCAACAACATCAGTTGCTTTGCGAAGAAGTTCATCGCCTGCAGCAATAATGGAAGGGTCAGTGCTTGTTACGTCAGTCTTTGGTGACAATCCAAGAGATGAGGTTGCGTAGATTCCATATTCATCCAAGAGATCCTTGGTCATCTTGGTATCTACTTTCCAAGGATCAAGAAGTGCAATTTCAATATAGTCATATCCCGCATAAGCGGCGCCAGAGATTGCCTTACGTGCATCGGTCGGGGTCCAGTCTCCTGCCCAAACTAGTGCGTGGCCACCAAATTGAATTTTCTTTGTCATGGCGCCATTTAACCAGCAATCACTTGCAATGGCTAGGGTGTTATGAAGTGATTTTAAATAATGAGGCGGTGATTTAAAGCGAAAAGCTTGGGTACTTATCTGTCACCAAGATTGCGCAGTAACCGATTACTCGGTTCCAGAATGCGATTGTTCCAACAACAATATCCTCAACCCAGCGTGGGTAGCGACCAGTCACGATTATTGAAATCCAGGCAACAATTGTTACCAAAATTGAAGCAACAACGTAGAGAGTTCCAACAATATAAAGTGGAAGCGCAAGAATCCATTTAAAGATTGGTAGCACGCGATTTAACTTCTTGCCGCCATCGATTTCTGGAAGCTCAATTGAAATCTTTGGATTTGCTTCGATTGATGGATAATCATCAGTTAGAAATAACATGTAGGCAGACAAGCGAGTATTTAATTCAAATATTGCATGGTTGAACTTGAAAGCATAACTTGGATAAACACCACGAAAAATAATTGCAAGTGCAACTGGAACAACGATTATTCCGCCAAATGACCAACCCATGTGAGCTAGGGGTGCGAATGAGGCAACAAAAATCATTACTGGGAAGGCGAGAATTCCACGGAAAAATACTGTAGCGCGATTTCGATTCTTGATCTTTACATCGATTTTTGTCTTAACTTGCTTGCTCATTTTTCTCCCTGTTGCCTTTTTTAAACCGGAAAATCAGTTGAATCCCAGCGCTTACTTCTTTTTGTTATCAAGTTCCTTGATTAACTTGAATTGTCCATCACCAAGTTGGCCTTGGCTGGCATATAGCTCGAGTTTCTCACGAGTGTCGGCAATATCCAGATTTCGCATTGTTAATTGCCCAATTCGATCGGCTGGACCAAATGCGGCATCTTCTGTGCGCTCCATAGATAACTTATCTGGGTGATAACTAAATGCTGGGCCAGAAGTGTTAATTACAGAGAAATCATCACCACGACGAAGGCGAATTGTTACTTCTCCAGTTACGGCAGAGGCAACCCAACGCATTAAAGATTCACGAAGCATTAGTGATTGTGGGTCTAACCAACGACCTTCATAGAGCAGACGACCAAGGCGACGACCTTCTGCGTGATAGTTGGCAATTGTGTCTTCATTATGGATTGCGCTAATTAAACGTTCGTAAGCGATGAAGAGAAGCGCCATTCCAGGTGCCTCATAGATGCCACGACTCTTGGCCTCGATAATTCTATTTTCAATTTGATCTGACATACCTAGTCCATGGCGACCACCGATCTTGTTCGCCTCGTTCATCAATTCAACAGCTTCTAGCGCTTTGCCATTTATCGATGTTGGACGACCTTTAACAAATTCAATTTTTACATCTTCAGTTTCAATCTTTACTGAAGGATCCCAGAAAGCAACGCCCATAATTGGTTCTACGATTTCAAGGGACGCATCTAAATGCTCAAGGTTTTTTGCCTCGTGAGTTGCACCGAGAATATTGGCATCAGTTGAATATGCCTTCTCTTTGCTGTCACGATATGGAAGTTTGTGAGTCGTTAGGTACTCAGACATTTCCTTACGGCCACCAAGTTCGGTGACGAAATCTTCATCTAACCAAGGCTTGTAGATGCGAAGGTTTGGATTAGCAAGCAGTCCATAACGATAGAAGCGTTCGATGTCATTGCCCTTATAGGTTGAACCATCGCCCCAAATCGAAACGTTATCTTCAAGCATTGCGCGAACAAGGAGAGTTCCGGTTACGGCGCGACCAAGAGGCGTGGTGTTGAAGTAAGTCTTTCCACCGGAGCGAATATGGAACGCACCGCATGCAATTGCGGCAAAACCTTCTTCGACAAGTGCTTGCTTGCAGTCAACCAAACGAGAGCCTTCTGCGCCATATTCTTTTGCGCGACCTGGAACTGAATCGATATCTGGTTCGTCATATTGGCCGAGGTCTGCGGTGTATGTAAAAGGAATCGCACCATTATTTCGCATCCATGCAACAGCCACTGAGGTATCAAGACCGCCGGAGAATGCAATTCCCACGCGCTCGCCTACTGGAAGCTTTGCTAATACTTTGGACATGGGTTAAGGGTACTTGATTTTTGGGCGTACTAACAAAACCCACAACTTGTTTAACTCAATTAAGCGTTGATTAATGGATATTTATACATTGAAAAGAAATTGAAAATCGATCAAGACTAATTGATAATCGATTGGTTCAAAATCTCAGATAACGCAAACTTCCTTAGGGACTCCATTGGGAAATCAAGGATTTCACGAATTTCCTTCGAAGAGAATTTACTTACTTTTTTATCTTTGAAAATACTTTCACCTAATAGTTTATTTATTTCTGCTTGCGGAAAAGCCATTTGATGGTTATTGACTATTCTCTTACAAACTTTATCTACTCGGTAGAGAATTGAATCTATAGAAATTCTTTGCCCGATGTGATCTTTCTTTGCTTCGAACTTTTCAAAGTATTCAAGTGAAAGAGTCAGATCTTTTAAATCGTCAAGCAATCCATTGAGAGTCTCAGAGTAGTTTCTCGACTCTTGATGATCACTCATAGTGTAAGTATCCAATAAAATATAAGAAATTCCAATTTAAAGTGTGAATAACTAATCGAAGTAAGCGCTTGCTTGTCAGTGGGGGGCGCAAGGATCCTTCCATGTTCAACAGGGAAATTGCTACCGAGCAAGAACTTCGAATTCATCAAATTTTGAATTCAGAGCCTTGTGCTCAATATATAGTTGAGTTAATTGCAATTGAAAGTAAATATCTCTCTAAAACAAGTCGCTACGAACATATGCAAGCCATGGAAAAATTGCGAAGTTTCTTTGACTACTACTGCCAAATTTCTACTGCAGCTGCAGTGGGGGTTTCAGAAGAAGGCCCAGAAGATTTCTTTGATGGCCTAGAGCAAGCCGAGCGCGAAGATGTCGCAGCAAAGTTAAGGATTTCACCAGCCACGGCTCAGCGGAAAATTGATACCGCTCGAACTCTTACAACTTTCTTACCGCTCACAAGTGAAGCACTTGCCACAGGTTCAATCTCTGCCAGCCATGCAAATGCGATTGTCCAAGAAACCGCCGCAATAATTGAACGTGGCGCAGATCCACTAATTATTCAGGAGATGGAAACCAAGGCAATTTCATATGCCGAATTCCATACTCCCAATCAAGTGGGGCGAAAATTGAAAACTCTAATTGCCAATTTAGACCTAGCATCTTTCGAAGAGATCTCAAGTATCGAAAGAGAGAAGCGTTCGGTTCAAATGTTCCCAAGTGACCACGGCATGGCAACGATTGTTGCCTTACTCCCAGCAATTGAGGCTCAAAGTATTATGAACTTAATAAATGACTGCGCAAAGCGTGCGCAAAATAGCGACTATCTAATTGCTCGAAGCGCAGTCGAGTCATCAAAATTGATGCAATCAGAGGTTGGGAAAGATTCTTTCTTAACAATTGATGCTTACCGCGCCGATGCATTTATCGCTTTAATGTTGGCACAGACATCGCAGGATCTAGCTATAAGTACAAATTCAGATCAAATGGCTTCTGGCCTAACTTCAGAGCAAACTTCAGAGCAAACTTCAGAGCAAACTTCAGGGCAAACTTCAGGGCTAACTTCAGGGCTAACTTCCAAGCCAATTCTTAGCCACCGCCGGCCCATAACAATTCAACTTACGATGGATCTAGCAACAATGTTTGGCTTGCAAAATAATCCAGCTCACCTAAATGGTTATGGTCCAATTCCAGCCTCAATTGCCCGTGAATTGGCAATGGACGCTAAGTGGCAAAAATTTATTACCGATCCGCTGACCGGAGTACTTCTTGATTACGGAAGGCAATTTTATGTGCCGCCACAAGCTCTACAAGATTTCATTATTGCAAGAGATCGTCATTGCAGATTTCCAGGGTGTGCCCAACCGGCTCATCGAACTGATATCGATCATGCGATTCCATGGGAAGAAGGTGGAAAAACTTCTCCAGAAAATCTTGGGTTACTTTGCAGGCGACATCACAGATTAAAAACCCATGGTGGGTGGAAACTTGAAAGTTTCGCCGATGGATCTTGCAAGTGGATTAACCAAAATGGAGAAGAGTTCTTCGTTCCAGCGCGGCCCTTCAACGAAGCCGCGTAAATACCTTCCACTACTCGCTCGATTTAAAAATGTTTACATTTTTAAATCTCGCTCTTGCATTCACAAGTGGAGGTGCCGGGAATCGAACCCGGGTCCTCTAGAATTCAGTCAGGGCTTCTACGGGCGTAGTGTTCTAAGCGCTTTCTCTGTCCTGACTCTCCCGAACACAAGTAGTCAACGAACACAGTTAAAGAATTATTTTTCCGAGTATGTCCTTAACACCATATTCAGATGAGCTCTCTAGCGACGCTAACATCCAAGGCGAGAGCAAACTTGGGTTAACGGATTCACTTAAATCGCTTAGGCAGCGATAGCGAAATCAGTGCGATTTGCATCTGCACTTATGTTTTGCACGGGTTTCATGGTTTACGAGATCATCCCGGCTTCCTCGGCCCGCTTCACCTGGCTCAACAACTAAAGTCGAGACCGTTCACCCCCATGGTTATTCATGAAGCTGTGAAGCTATTACTTTTCTATATGTAGTTTTTTCCTTGGCTCAATTGTAAGACCAGGCAGGAAATAACCCTAAACAGAAAAGAGTTCGAGGGTCCTAGCGATTACTTAACGCTCAGATTTGCCAGAGTTTCGGCGGGAAAGTTCACGGTTGACCTCACGAGTAGCTTGTTGCTCCATGAGTGTGGCTCGCTTGTCATGGGATTTCTTACCCTTTGCCAAAGCGAGTTCAATCTTTGCTTTTCCATCTTTGAAGTAAAG
This sequence comes from Actinomycetota bacterium, assembly GCA_947372965.1. GTDB lineage: Bacteria > Actinomycetota > Actinomycetes > Nanopelagicales > Nanopelagicaceae > AAA044-D11. Next base: position 666 of record CANBVR010000016.1, on the reverse strand, counting down.
CGAAAGTGGTACCAGAGTCAGGCCGCCTTGTTTTGTTTCGGCTTCCAACTTATCTATCTCTTTACGATGAATAAGAAGTTTTCTCTCGCGACGTGGTGTGTGGTTATTCCAAGTACCTTCGGTGTATTCCGGAATATGCACTCCCGAAAGCCAAAGCTCCCCATTATTAACCATTGCAAAGCCATCAACGAGTGAGGCTCTTCCGGCACGAAGTGATTTCACTTCAGTTCCAGAGAGAACGATTCCGCATTCCATAACATCCAAAATGGAGTAGTCATGACGCGCCTTCTTATTCTGTGCAATAACTTTCTTGCCCAGCTCTTTAACCATTATGACCACCTCCATTTCCAAGTTTCTTAAGCTCTAGTGTCTAAGGGTACTTGGTGGAACGTGACTCTTACTTACCGATTACTTGCCGGTGGTGGTTTGACCCTTATCAAGGGCTGCAAGTCCGCTCAAAACTTGAACTGCCTTTGTGATTGCAAGGTTATCCGGGATAAGTAGATCCGGGCTTATTCCGATCTGGTCAATTGTGCGACCAGACGGTGTTCGATACTTTCCAACTGTAAATTCCAATTTAGAACCATCGGAGAGTGGAAGCACTTCTTGAACAGTACCTTTTCCGTAACTCTTTTCACCAAGAATTACTGCGCGATTGCGATCTTG
>CANBVR010000015.1 GCA_947372965.1 Actinomycetota bacterium | reverse complement strand
CGGTGGGATGCGAGCAACGCTCTAATGTTAAATCGCCGCATTGCAACCTTGATGGTTCACACCTCTCCGCTGGAACAAGCGGGAGTTGGCGATGCCGGCGGAATGAATATTTACGTTGTTGAAAATGCAATCCAGATGGCCAAGGCTGGTGTGAAGGTAGATATCTTTACTCGCGCAGATAAGAGTGGCTTGGCAGATTCCGTTGAGATTGCGCCAGGTGTTGAAGTTCATCACCTAGAAGCAGGGCCAGTAAGTTATTTAACAAAGGAAGAGTTGCCATCACAGATTGGCGCCCTTACTCATGCATTTATGGAACACCAAAGCGGTAAGCCAAATAATTATTACGACATCATTCATTCACATTATTGGATCTCTGGGCAATTAGGCTGGATGATTTCAGAGCGAACTGGCGTTCCTTTAGTACACACGATGCACACGATGGCAAAGGTAAAGAACTTATCTTTGGCCGAAGGCGATAAAGAAGAGCCGCTAATTCGCGCACTAGGTGAAGAACAAATTGTTAAGAATGCAAATGCTTTAATCGCTAATACCGATGCCGAAGCGGCGGCCTTAGTTTCGTTATATGGCGCAAGTCCTGAGAAAGTCCACGTCGTGACACCAGGAGTTGATTTGGCACGCTTCGCACCAGCAAATGGAAAAGGTTCAGCGCGAAGTAAATTAAATATTGCACCCGATGCCTTGATGTTGTTATTTGTCGGTCGCATCCAGCCACATAAGGGGCCAGATGTATTGGTTCGCGCGGTTGCCGAGATGTTGACGCATTCACCACATTTACGAGCGAAATTGGCTTTAGTAATTATGGGCGGTGCATCTGGATCAGGTCATGCCGAGCCAGAACGACTTCGCGCAATGGCAAAGTTTTTGGGCGTTGAGGACGTAGTTCACTTTATGGATCCAGTTCTGCGTTCAGATCTGCCGGATTGGTATCGCGCCGCAGATTTAGTTTGCGTTCCTTCATATTCCGAAAGCTTTGGCTTGGTTGCGCTAGAGGCACAAGCTTGTGGCACCCCAGTTGTTGCAACCGCAGTTGGCGGATTGCGAACTGCAGTATCTGATGGAATCTCTGGCTCCTTGGTTGATGGCCATGATCCAAAGGCTTGGGCCTCAGTTTTAAATCGATTACTTCTTGAACCGCAACGTCGCATCGTCCTTTCAATGGGCGCGATTGAACATGCGGCAAAGTTTGGCTGGGAGCGCACCGCTCGGGGAACTTTGGATGTTTACGATCAGGTGATTTCTAATCCGCAAGGTAAAACCATGAAGGTTGTTTTGTGATCGATCCCAAAGCAATAATTGAAGATTTCTTAGAATCTCACGATTTAGAGTTTGATCAGCCAGATGCCAAAACTTTTTTAATTACCTTACCCGGTGAAAAGAAACTCCAGACCCATGTAGCTTTAGTAATTGGCGATCACTCACTTTCAATCAATGCCTTTGTCATTCGCAAGCCCGATGAGAATGCCGAAAAAGTTCACGAGTGGCTACTGCAACAAAATTCTGCGATGTATGCGGTGGCTTTTGCAGTAAATGAATTAGGCGATATCTATCTAGTTGGTCGCTTGCCGTTAAATGCTGTTACCGACGTTGAAATCGATCGAATCCTTGGCGCAGTACTTCAATATTCAGATTCCTCTTTTAATCCATTGTTAGAAATGGGATTCTCCTCGGCAATTCGCCGAGAGTGGGCTTGGCGAGTATCGCGCGGTGAATCTCTAGCGAATTTGAAGGCTTTTGAACATTTAATAAAGTAGTTAGTAGAATTCCCACATGACAATCGGAAAATTAATCCTCCTTCGCCATGGCGAGAGTGAATGGAATGCGCTAAATCTCTTTACCGGCTGGGTCGATGTTCGCCTTTCCGATAAGGGTATTGAAGAGGCAAAGCGTGGTGGCCAGCTACTCAAAGATCGCGGCCTACTTCCAGATGTGGTTCACACATCACTTCTTCGTCGCGCGATCCATACCTCGCAATTAGCTTTGGACGTAGCCGATCGTCATTGGATTCCAGTGCACCGCACTTGGAAGCTAAACGAGCGTCATTACGGCGCCCTGCAAGGTAAAGATAAAGCGCAGACCTTGGCGCAATATGGCGAAGAACAATTCCAATTGTGGCGTCGTTCTTTTGATGTGCCACCACCACCGATTGATGAGAACGATAAGTATTCACAAAGCAACGACCCTCGATATGCCGGACTTGGCGCAGATATGCCAAAGACTGAGTGCTTGAAGGATGTTGTAACTCGAATGATTCCTTACCTCGTTGGCGAGATAACCGAAGATCTAAATGCAGGTAAGACTGTTCTAGTTACCGCTCATGGAAATTCAATTCGTGCGATGGTTAAACATATTGATTGCATCTCTGATGAAGATATTGCTGGCGTGAATATCCCTACCGGTATTCCGCTTCTCTACGAGTTCGATGCTGATTTCGAACCTGTGAAAAAGGGCGGTGAGTATCTAGATCCCGAGGCGGCTAAGGATGCGATCGCAGCCGTTGCCAATCAGGGTAAGAAGTAACCCTTTTCGTTAACCTGACTTTCAACTACTTGTAACCTCAATTAGGGGTTTAGGTTTAACCTCTTTGTCATATTGTTCCCATGAAGGTGGCCGTAGTAACAGAGAGTTTCTTGCCTCAGGTAAATGGGGTAACAAATTCGGTCCTTCGCATCCTAGAAACCCTTCGCGCAACTGGTCATGAGGCGATGGTGATTGCTCCAGAGGGTGAGGGAGTACCTAATGAGTACTCAGGTTTTCGCGTAAAGACCATCCCATCGATTCCAATTCAAAACTTACTTCCGGTTGGTTTGCCGCTAGCACTACCAACTCGCAAACTTGAATATCTCTTCGATGGTTATGCACCGGACCTAATTCATTTGGCTTCACCATTTGCTCTTGGATCATTTAGTGCAAAGCTCGGTAAGAAGATGGGAATTCCAACGCTTTCGGTTTATCAAACTGATCTGGCCGGCTTTGCAAGCCACTATGGCCTAACTATTGCTAACTCATCGCTTCGAAAGATTGTTGGCAAGATCCATTCAAATACTGACCGTACTTTGGCGCCATCTCGTTGGGCCTGCAATGAACTTCGCGAACAAGGCGTTGAAAATGTTTATCTTTGGCGCCGCGGGGTAAAGATCCAGCTATTTCGGCCAGATGCCAAGAATGCAGAAATTTATAAGAAGTGGAGTTCTAACGGTCGCAAATTAGTTGTTGGTTATGTTGGCCGACTTGCAAACGAAAAGCGGATTTATGATTTACGGTTCTTAGCGCGCGATTCAAATATTCAAGTTGTTATAACCGGCGACGGCCCAGCGCGTGAAAAGTTAGAGCGACAAATGCCTAATGCAATCTTTACTGGATTTAAGTCCGGTGAAGAACTTGCTGAAATCTATGCTTCCCTAGATTTATTTATCCATCCAGGGCCAAATGAAACTTTCTGCCAATCAGTTCAAGAAGCTCTTGCATCGGGAACTCCGTGCATCGTGCCCCCAACTGGCGGCCCATCAGATTTAGTTACCCACGGCATTACTGGCTATGTAATAAATACTCATCGCCCAGATGAGCTAGAAGCCGCAGTACTTCATTACCGATTGCGCAGCGATAAAGAAGAGATGTCATTTAATGCTCGGACATCTGTTGAGTCTCGCACTTGGGAGAAGGTAAATGCGCAACTCATGAACCACTACACCGAAATAACCACTCGAAAAGTTGAAGGAAGCGTCGCGTGAAGATCGTTCATATCGCCAATTTTTATGGGCCAAACTCAGGTGGCATAAAGACCACCTTGCACGAATTAGGCAAGGGCTATCAGAAGTTTGGTCACGAGTTCACCTACATTGTTCCGGGAACTCGCCTTTATTTTGAAGAGACGATCTATGGCAAGAAGATCACAGTTCCAAGTTATATCTTGCCTGGTAGCGGGGGATATCAAGTAATAAAGAGCAGCAAAGCGGTAATCAAGATGTTGACAGCCCTTGAGCCAGATCGCATCGAAGTCTCTGATCGCTTCAACCTAAATAAAATCGGTAAGTTTGCCCGCGCAAATAAAATCCCAACCGTGGTCTTTAGCCACGAGACTTTACAGGGGCTAGCCAAACGCTTTCTCCCACTGCCGTCTTTTATTCGCAATCTCATGGTCAACTGGCATAACAAACGGCTAGCTTCAAACTTTGATCAGGTAATTACGACTACTGGTTTTGCAGCTCGGGAATTTAAAGAGATCGGAATCAAGAATTTGGTTCGGGTGCCACTTGGTGTGGACTTGGTTAATTTCAATCCCACAAAACGTTCTGAAGCAATGCGCGAAGAGTTGCTAAAAGGCTCAAAACATTTACTTGTGCACTGCGGCCGACTTTCACCAGAGAAAGAACCACAACGTAGCGTTGAAACTTTAATTGAACTTCGAAGTCGTGGAATTGATGCAAGATTAGTAATGATTGGAACTGGGCCAATGTGGGAGAAGGCTCGCGAGCTGGCAAAGGGCCACCCGATAGACACCTTGGGATATATTGCAGATCGAAATCGCGTCTCAACAATTTTGGCTTCGGCGGATGTCTCATTGGCACCAGGACCGTTGGAAACATTCTGTTTGGCGGCTCTTGAATCACTCTCCTCCGGAACGCCAGTGGTTGCAAGTAGTTCAAGTGCCGTTGGCGAATTCTTGCTTCGCGATATTGCCCATCCAGCAGGGGCGGTTGCCGGAGATGATGAAATCTCATTTGCAAATGCAATTATTGAAGTATTAGAAACTCCAGCAATGCGTGATAAGGCTCGCGAGATTGCTGAATCAATGCCGTGGGATTCAACGATTTTACATATGTTAGAAGTCCACGGAATTCCAGTTGTTGGACACAGCGCACCAATCACATCAGTAAAGCGACACCTGAAGGCGAGCTGACTAAATATGTCGACTACACAAGTTGCAACTTATCCAGTCGTTAACTTTGCAGTCATCGGTGATAGCGCCGCATATGGAACTGGCGATCAAGCCGCTGATGGCAGCTTTCGAGGTTGGGCTTATTACTTGGCTGAAAGTTTTCAATGGGAAGTTAATTATTTAAATTATGCAAGGCCAGGGGCGCAATCAACAGAGGTTGCTACTACCCAACTGGAATTAGTTAGAGGCCTTGAGCCCGATATCTGCGCGGTAATTGCAGGTGGTAACGACCTACTTCGAAATGGCTTTGATCCCAAAGTGCTTTATGCCAACCTACGAAAAACCTGCGACGAGTTAATGGCCAAGGGCACGGAAGTTATTATGTTTGAATTGCATGACCCAAATCGTTTGCTTCGAATTCCACGTTTATTAAAGCGAGTTCTTCGTCGCAGAGTTGAAGCCGTAAATGCGGTCTATCAACAGATCGCAGGTGAACTAGATATCGTTTTAGTTAAAACCCGAGAGATTCCAAATGTGCACGACCTGCGAAATTGGCATATCGACCGCATGCACCCTGGACCTTATGGCCACAACCTGCTCGCAAAAGAGATGGCGCAGATTCTAAAAGATCGTGGCTGGGCAATTGAATTACCTAAGTTGCCAGATTACGTGGAGAGTTCAAAGCGCAAGAAGTTGATCTGGCTGTTGTGTAATGGAACTCCGTGGTTCTTAAAACGAAGCGTTGATTTAGTTCCAGCCGCGGTTTACCTAATGGTTTTAGAAGTACTAAAGATAGCTTTTGGTGGGATTAAAGAACTGGAGCGGCGTATTCGCCGGTAACCAAGAAATAAACGCGGCGCGCAATTGAAACTGCATGATCTGCGCAGCGCTCGTAATAACGACCAAGAAGTGTCATGTCGATTGCAGATTCGACGCCATGCTTCCAATTATCGTCAAGAAGGGTCGCGATAAGTTGACGGTGCAACTTGTCCATCTCGTCATCATCAGTTTCGATTTCTAGGGCGCGAACTGCATCCTTGTGTTCCATAACTGATGAGAGTTTGTCGATCAATGCATTTGCAACAGTTCCCATGCTGGTGATGGTCGCAGTTAATTCTGCAGGAACCGCGCAGTTTGGAAAGCGCATGCGTGCTTGCTTTGCAACGTGGTGCGCAAGATCGCCCATGCGTTCTAGGTCAGCGCTCATGCGAAGTGAAGTAACAAGAGTGCGAAGATCTGAGGCAACCGGTTGTTGGCGGGCCATCAAATTAATTGTGCGGGCATCTAGATCATGTTGAATGGTGTCGATTTCTGAATCTGCTGCAATAACTTTCTCCGCCAAAGCTAGATCAGCATTTAAAAGCGCGGTTGTCGCATCGCTCATGGCAACTTTAACCAGGCTCGCCATTTGAAGCAGGCTGGCGCTGATTGAATCTAGTTCGTCATGAAAGGCAGAACGCATAGCCAAAGAATAGTGGGTCTGATTTGTTGGCGCCGCAACGACTGTGAACGAGTCCTTAACAAAAGGTAAAGGTTTGGGTTTTCCCCACCCAAGAGGGGCTATCGGTGGGGGCGAGTTCCTACTCTCTCCTACGATAAGCCCATGACGATCAAATCATGGTTGAAGGGCAAGGCGCCAGCCGAGTCCGGCGATACTGATTTTGATCCTGGTGTTATTCGCCAGTTCGCAAGTGAAGCGCTGCCGAAATTGCCGCAATCAATTCTGGACCTATTGGAACTTTACGATGCCGAGAGCATCGTAGTTTCAACTGGCGAATTGGTTATCTACCAATCTGAAGCGATTGGAACCTACAACTTAACAAAAGACCAACGGCTATCAAACGAATCTCTTTTAATGTTGGTTCGCGCAGCTCGCCGTTCAAATCAAATCCAAGTAGCGACCATGGAATTGCCGCGCGGCCCATTCGGTGCAGGAACCCATGATCTCTTGGTTCGGATCGCAAAGATCGGCAGCGATGGGCTAGTCGTTATTTTGGTTTTTGATGATTCAGAAATGCGTCGCCTAGATTCAATTCGTCGTGACTTCGTTGCCAATATTTCTCACGAGTTAAAGACTCCGATTGGTGCGCTCTCAATACTTTCTGAAGCAGTATTGGGTGCAAGTGATGACCCAGTTGCAATCACTCGGTTTGCTAATCGAATGCAGACTGAGGCCTCTCGCCTTACAGAGTTAGTACAGGAAATTATTAACCTATCTAGATTGCAAGATGACGACCCGCTAAAGCGCGCACAAGCTTTTTCTATCAGTGAGGCAATTACCGAAGCATTGGATCAATCACGTTTGAATGCCGAGGCAAGACGCGTGGAATTGGTTTATAAGAATGAAAACCACTCATTTATAAATGGTGATCGTGATCAGGTGACAATGGCAATTCATAATTTGATTGAGAACGCAATTAACTACAGCCCGGACGCAACCCGAGTTGCTGTAGCCGTGAAAGAGTTAGATGGCATCTGCGAAATCTCAATTTCTGATCAAGGAATTGGTATTCCCGAAAAAGACTTAGAGCGAATTTTTGAACGTTTCTATCGCGTAGATCCAGCTCGTTCACGAATCACTGGTGGAACTGGACTTGGCCTTTCGATTGTGAAGCACGTAGTTTCAAATCACGGCGGAGATATTTCAGTCTGGAGCGTTGAGGGAGCGGGAAGTACCTTCACGATTCGACTACCCCTCTTCGATGGCAATAACGGAGCACGTACACCTACAAATAATGGCGCCGCGGAGGCAAAATAAATGACAAAAATCTTGGTTGTTGAAGATGAAGCTTCTTTCTCTGATGCACTTGCATATTTATTAGGCAGAGAAGGCTTTGAAGTAGTAGTCGCAGACACTGGTACTGCCGCTGTTGCTGAATTCGAACGCCAAGGCGCCGATTTAATCTTGTTAGATCTAATGCTTCCAGGCCTTTCTGGAACCGAAGTTTGCCGCCAGATTCGCACCAAGTCGCAGGTGCCAATCATTATGTTGACCGCTAAAGACGCCGAGGTAGACAAGGTTGTTGGACTTGAACTTGGCGCCGATGACTATGTAACCAAGCCATATTCCTCGCGTGAACTTGTTGCGCGCATCCGCGCCGTTCTTCGTCGTCACGGGGAAGAGGATCAAGCAACCGATGGCATTTTGTCAGCTGGACCAGTTCGAATTGATGTCGAGCGCCATAAGGTGACGATCAATAACGAGGATGTTTCATTCCCACTTAAAGAGTTTGAATTACTCGAATTTCTAGTTCGCAACTCTGGCCGGGTACTTACTCGAATTCAACTAATCGACCGGGTCTGGGGCTCAGATTACTTTGGTGATACTAAGACTTTAGATGTTCATATCAAGCGCCTTCGATCCAAAATCGAGAAGGATCCAGCAGAACCAGAATTTATTCAGACCATCAGAGGTCTGGGATATAAGTTCGAGGCTTAAATATTATTTAGTGGTGTTTGCGTAAATACCACTTTGCTCGCGAACCAAGGCATTTAGCTTGATTGGCGCAGCAGTAGCAAAGGTAAATTCAATTGTTGCATGCTGGCTAGCCTTTAGATTCAAACCAGGAAAGACAACTGATTGATTTGCAGATGGGCCAGAGAAGATTGCTGGAGCGGCCGTAGTTAAATCAACAGGTGCTTTGATTCCTTGTATTCCATTTGCAGTAATGCTTTGAATTGAATCAGTTGCCGAACCGTTATTTACAACAGTTGCAATAAGAACAGCAGAACCATCTGCTTGTGCAACTAGAAGAACATTTGTTGCCTTAACTTCGCCCGATACTGCTTCGACGCCATCAGTTACTTGCTTGATCATTCGAGTTGGGGCGTCATCACCATTCGCACATCCAGTAAGGGTGATAATGAGGGCACCAGCTAGAAGGGCTGAAGCGATTGATTTTGGCTGACTTTTCGAGTTTTGGCGAGGCATTGGGTAATGGTATCCTTGGGTTCTATCGAAAGGCCAAATTAATGTCATTTAAGGTCGGCGAAACCGTTGTATATCCCCATCACGGAGCGGCTCTCATTGAAGCAATTGAGACCCGGACCATTAAAGGCGAAGAGAAGATTTATTTGGTTCTAAAGGTGGCCCAAGGCGACCTAACTGTAAGAGTCCCAGCAGAGAACGTTGATCTAGTAGGCGTTCGCGATGTGGTTGATTCTGCAGGTCTTGATCGAGTATTTAACGTTTTACGTCAGCCATATACCGAAGAGCCAACAAACTGGTCTCGTCGTTACAAGGCAAATGTTGAAAAGCTAGCTTCTGGCGATGTAATCAAGGTTGCTGAAGTTGTTCGCGATCTTTATCGCCGCGATTTAGACCGTGGTCTATCTGCTGGTGAAAAGCGGATGCTTTCAAAGGCAAAGCAGATTCTTGTTTCAGAGCTTGCTCTAGCTGAACGTACCGATGAAGAGAAGGCCGGCGTGATGCTAGATGAGGTCCTTGCTTCCTAATACTGCGGTAATCATCCCTGCCGCTGGCAGTGGTGAAAGACTTGGCGCAGATCTACCGAAAGCTCTTGTCCAACTAGTTGGGCAGACTTTAGTTGAGCACGCAGTTTCTAGGGCTACCCCAATTGCCTCGCAAATAATTGTTGCCGCACCTGCGGAATATGTAAATCAGATTCGTACCTTCTTTGGTGATCTAGTAGAAGTAATTGCTGGCGGTACTACACGTACCCAATCTGTGAAATTGGCGCTCGCTAGGGTTCGAGAAAATATTCAATACGTTTTAGTTCATGACGCCGCCCGCTCTCTAGCTTCAACCCAACTCTTTGAACGAGTAATTGCCGAACTTGAATCCGGGGAACAAGCCGTAATCCCAGTTCTTGCAGTTACCGATACCGTCAAGAAAGTAAATAAAAAAGGTTATGTAACCAAAACCCCGAATCGTTCAAAGCTTCGAGCCGTACAAACCCCTCAAGGATTTACCCGCGAAGTTCTTACCTGGGCTCATGCACAAGATCTTGAGGGAACAGATGACGCCTCGTTAGTAGAGAATTTAAATATTGATGTAAAGACCATTCCTGGTGAAGTTAACGCGCTAAAGATTACAACTCCAGAAGATATAGAAACTGCAACAAAATATTTAATTGGTAGCGAATTAGTAGACCTACGAGTTGGTGTTGGAACTGATGCGCACGCATATTCTGATGATCCATTTAGGCCAATGTGGCTAGCCGGACTTCTTTGGGAAGGCCATCCAGGCGTTGATGGACACTCAGATGGCGATGTTGCTGCCCATGCAATCTGCGATTCACTATTTGCGGCAACCGGACTTGGTGATCTTGGTTCTAACTTTGGGGTAGACCGCCCAGAGTATGCAAAGGCTGCCGGAGCTAAATTACTTTCAGAAACACTTTCAATTATTTCGGCTGCTGGTTTTGAAATTCATAATGTTTCCGTGCAAATTGTTGGCAATAAGCCAAAGATTGGGCCACGTCGCGCCGAAGCAATAAAGGCGCTCTCATCGGCGCTCGGTGGCGCACCTGTTTCAGTAACCGCAACAACAACTGATGGACTTGGTTTTACTGGCGAAGGCAAGGGCCTAAGTGCAATTGCAACATCATTAGTCGTCTTAAAGCGTTAATAAGTACAGGTAAACTTTCCCTATGAGTGCCGACCTACAGCTATTTAATACAGCTGATCGCAAAGTCAGCACCTTCAAACCATTAACACCTGGCAAAGTTGGAATCTATCTCTGCGGTGCAACTGTTCAGGCCCCACCTCATATTGGCCATATTCGTTCAGGCGTTAACTTCGATATTTTGCGTAGATGGCTTATTGCAAGTGAATACGATGTTACTTTCATCCGAAACGTCACAGATATCGATGACAAGATTTTGCATAAAGCAGTTCATGAAGAGATGCCTTGGTGGGCAGTTGCGATGAAGTATGAACGGGCATTTTGCGATGCTTACGCCGCCTTAAATGTTCTGCCGCCAACCTACGAGCCACTCGCTACCGGACATATCTCGCAGATGATTGAATTGATGGAGCTTCTAATTTCCCGGGGCCATGCCTATGCGCCAGGTAATGGCGATGTTTACTTAGATGTTCGTTCACTTTCTTCTTACTTAACACTTTCAAATCAAAAGTTAGATGATCTCCAACCAGCTGAAGATGCCGATCTAACGCATAAGAAAGATCCACGTGACTTTGCACTTTGGAAAGCGGCAAAGCCGGGTGATCCATCATGGCCAACTCCATGGGGAGCGGGTCGTCCCGGTTGGCACCTTGAATGCTCTGCAATGGCACACGCTTATTTAGGGGAAGCTTTTGATATTCATGGCGGTGGCCTGGATTTAATCTTCCCGCACCATGAAAATGAAATCGCACAGTCGCAATCTGCTGGTTGGCAGTTTGCAAATATCTGGATGCACAACGCTTGGGTAACAACCAGTGGTGAAAAAATGTCCAAGTCACTTGGTAATTCACTTCAAGTCCAAGAGTTATTAAAGAAAGTTCGCGGCATCGAATTACGCTGGTACTTAGGTTCAGCTCACTATCGTTCGATGTTGGAATTTTCATTTGAAGCCCTAGAAGAGTCATCTGTGAACTTCCGTCGGATCGAAGGATTTTTAATTCGCGCGGCAGAAATACTTGGAAGTGAAATTGGAAAGACTATTTCGCCAGAGTTTAAAGCAGCAATGAATGATGACTTGGCGGTTCCAACAGCTCTGGCAAATATCTCAGAATTAGTTAAGACCGGAAATTCAGCGATCACCGCTAACGATAAGAAGGAATTAGCTGCTGCGGCCAGCGATGTTCGTGGCGCACTTGCGATACTTGGCTGCGACCCATTTGATCCTGTCTTTGCAACTTCTGGAAACGATAAAAAAGAATTGTTAGATGGCTTGGTTTCACTTGCCCTCGAACAACGTACTTCAGCACGTGAACGAAAAGATTTTGCCGCGAGTGATCTCATTCGCGATTCCCTCACAAAGTTAGGAATCACAATTGAAGACACTGCAAATGGCACGAGATGGACGGCTAATTAAATGGTGAGGCCCGGACGTAAGCGTCGCGAACAACTTGGATATGAAGATGGCAATAAGCCAAATCGTCCAGCAGCAAAGCGAACCACCACCCGCAAACCAGAATCCCGGTTAGAAACTCGCGCCTCAGAAGATGCAGTTGCTGGTCGCAACCCAGTAGTCGAAGCGCTGCGCGCCAAGATTCCGGCAAAGGAATTGATGGTTGCCGAACGCGTTGAGATGGATGAGCGAATGACCGAAGCTCTTCGCCTAGCAAAGAATCAAGGATTAACAATTAAAGAAGTCCCACGTGGTCAATTAGATGGCGTTACTGGAACAACAAACCACCAAGGTGTTGCGTTAATCATCAAGCCCTTTCAATATAAAGAATTCGAAGCGATCATCAAGGGCGCTAAGAAGCCAGGTTTAGTTATTGGTTTAGATGGCGTCACCGATCCACATAATCTCGGTGCGATTGTTCGATCTGCTGCTGCATTTAACGCAGACGGCGTTGTTATCCCAGAACGTCGCAATGCAACTATGACCGGTTCAGCTTGGAAATCATCAGCCGGCGCCGCAGCACGCTTACCAATCTGCCAAGTAACAAACTTGGTTCGCTCGATTGAAGATGCGAAGAAGGAAGGTTATTTTGTTGTTGGTTTAGATGCCGAAGGACAAGAGAACTTGCCTGGTTTTTCACTTGCCAAGGAGTCGGTCTATTTGATAGTTGGTTCAGAAGGAAAAGGCCTTTCTCGTTTAACTCGCGAGAAGTGCGACCTGATTCTTTCGATTCCGATGCAATCTGATGTCGAATCCTTAAATGCCTCTGTTGCAACCGCAATTACGCTTTATAAGATTGCGGAAATTCGCGGGGAGTAAGCCATGAAGTACAACCGATTTATCGTCCTTGGAGATTCTTTCTCTGAAGGTATGTGCGATGAAAAGGTTAATGGCGAGTATCGCGGCTGGGCAGATCGCGTTGCCGATGTGATGGCCGAAGGAAATCCAGATTTCACATATGCAAATCTTGCGATCCGTGGAAAATTACTCCAACAAGTAATTGATGATCAGATTCGCGCTGCAAAGAAATTTGTGACCGGCAAAGATACTTTGATCTCATTTCATGCCGGAGCCAATGATGGTTTGCGCCCAAATTACAATCCGGCACTTGCAAAGCAGCGCTATCACGATGCCGTGGCAGAGTTAACCGCAACTGGCGCCAGCGTTATGTTATTTACAGTTCTAGATCGAGTCGATGCTAAAGGAAAGACAGCAGACCTTTGGCACAAGCGTTTTAGTGATTTCAATATTGATGTTCGAGAAACAGCTAAGAAATACGGCGCAATACTAAATGAAGCTCAAGATGCGCCTTGGCTAGCCGATCGTCGCTTTATTCATACCGATCGCCTTCACTTAAATGCCAAAGGCCATTGGCGGCTAGCGCAATCGGTCTTAGAAAAATTGGGTTATCCTTTTGATAAAAGTTGGCGAATTCCTTTGCCGCAAGCCCAACCAAAACCAAAGTTAAAGCGAATTAGTGAAAACACAATCTGGATTATTACCTTTGTTATTCCATGGATCTGGCGAAGAGCGCGCGGGAAATCATCTGGTGATGGGCGAAGTTCGAAACAAGCAACTCCAATTAAGTGGAGCTAATTAGAACCTTTTGATTCTGGAATCAGAATCTGCTTCAACATCTCAATATTCTCAACACACTTTCCAGCGCCATTTACAACGGCATGGAGTGGATCTTCACTAATGGATACTGGCATCCCAGTGTCGTGGCGAAGTCGTTCTGGCAAACCATGCAAAAGTGCACCGCCACCAGCAAGCACAATTCCATTACGGGAAAGATCGGCGACTAAATCAGGTGGAGTTTCGTCCAAGGTAGATTTGATTGCTGCGATTATTCTGGAAATTCCATCAGCAATCGCTTCGCGCACTTCTTCTGGTGCGATTTCTATATCTTTTGGTAGCCCAGTTACTAAGTCGCGTCCACGTACGCGAGCCGATGATTCAGTCTTTAATTTAAATGCCGAACCAATCGCCATCTTTAACTCTTCAGCTGTTCGCTCACCAATTAACAAATTGAAGCGATTCTTAACATAAGCAACAATTGAAGCATCAAGAGCATCACCGCCGATTCGAATAGAACGGGAGGTAACGATGCCGCCGAGAGAGATAACGGCAACATCGGTTGTGCCACCACCAATATCTACAATCATGGATCCCATTGGTTCCTGCACGGGCAGTCCGGCGCCGATTGCAGCAGCCATGGGTTCTTCCATGATGTAAACCTTGCGGGCACCTGCGGCATATGCCGCATCTTTAATTGCACGATGTTCTACCGATGTTACAACTGGCGGGACTGCAACAATTACTGTTGGCTTGGAAAGCAATCTGCGTGATCCAACAGATTCCATAAACATCCGCAACATCTTCTGGGCAGTTTCAAAATCTGCAACAACGCCATCTTTCAATGGACGGATCGAAACAATATTATCTGGTGTGCGGCCAACCATTTTGCGAGCTTCATTTCCAACCGACATCACATTTCCATTGTCAGTATTAATACAAACCACACTTGGCTCATTAAGAACAATGCCTTTATTCGATTGATAGATGACAGTATTTGCAGTCCCGATATCGATCGCTAGGTCGTGGCCAAATGGATTCTTCATCGCGTAAATTCTAGATTCGATTTGCTTGCATGAATAGATATCTTGGGTGAACGGAAGGGAGGTCTTGGCGAACGGCGGCTACTCTTGAATTTGGCGTAACTTGAGCGTGATTTGGCCAATGCTCACCTTCTCGTTACCACTCGTTCATAGAGTTAAAGCACAATAACTCCATGGCTCCCCAAGACTTCCCGGTACTAGCGGCAAATCCGCGCGGGACTTTGGTGGACCGCGAACTTAGTTGGCTGGATTTCGATCAAAGAGTTTTGGAATTAGCCGAAGACCCACAGACACCTCTTTTGGAGCGTTGTCGATTCCTATCCATCTTTTCCTCAAACCTCGATGACTTTTACATGATTCGAGTTGCGACCTTAAAACGGAAATTGGAATCAGGAGTAACCAAGCCGAATACCGCTGGTTACACACCTACACAACTGATGACCGCAATCTCCGATAAAACCGAAGAGCTCATGCGTCGAGTAACAAAGTGTTATCACGAGGATATCTTTCCTAAATTAATCGAGAGCGATATAAATTTATTAAATTGGGAGCAATTATCGGAAGAGGAAAAAGCCGTCGCATCGGCAAACTTTCAGAAGAAAATTTTTCCAGTTTTAACACCACTGGCGGTCGATCCCTCTCACCCATTTCCATATATCTCAGGTCTCTCACTAAACCTTGCGGTAGTTGTAAAGAACCCAGAGAGTGGGGCAAGATTTTTTGCTCGCGTAAAGGTTCCGTCAAATCTGCCACGTTTTGTTCAAACTACAAATATTGATGATCGTCGCTTTGTTCCGCTCGAACAGGTTATTACTGCAAATATTTCAGAACTCTTTCCCGGAATGGAAATAGTTGATTGCTACACCTTTAGATTAACGCGAAATGCTGACCTAGAACTTGAAGAGGAAGAATCAGAGGATCTTCTTGCATCGATGGAACAAGAATTGTTGCGCCGCAAGTTTGGCCCACCAGTTCGCCTAGAGGTATCACCTGATATAAATCCAGAATTGCTAGAGACCTTGAAAGATGAATTAGCAATCAAAGAAGAGGACATAAGTCGTTATCCAGAACCATTGGATTTAACGGGATTAAATATGATCGCTGATCTTGATCTACCTGCTCTCAAATTCCCCGCATTTAGAAATCAAGTTGCTTGGGATCTGCGTGAGGTGGATCCAGATTCATCTGAAGAGTTTTTTGACTCGATCCGTCGTCGAGAGGTGCTAGTTCACCACCCATATGAATCATTTAATTCATCGGTGGTGAAGTTCCTCGAATTGGCAGCGCGAGATCCAAATGTTCTTGCAATCAAGCAAACTCTTTATAGAACTTCTGGCGACTCTCCAATTGTCGAAGCCTTGATTGAGGCAGCCGAATCTGGCAAGCAGGTTCTTGCTGTAATTGAAATCCGCGCCCGCTTTGATGAGCAAGCAAATGTGCGCTGGGCTAGAAAGCTTGAAGATGCCGGTGTTCACGTTGTTTACGGCCTAGTTGGCCTTAAGACTCACGCAAAACTCTCATTGGTTGTGCGCCAAGAGGGAAGTGGAATTCGCCGCTACGTTCACATGGGCACCGGTAATTACAACCCAAAGACCGCAAGGCTCTATGAAGATTTTGGCATTCTTAGTAGCGATCCTGTGTTGGGCGAAGATGTAAATAAACTCTTTAACCAGCTTTCTGGTTTTGCCCCGCAAACTTCTTTTGATCGCTTGCTTGTTGCGCCACGAACTCTACGAAGTGGTTTATTAGAGCGGATCCAACGCGAGATTGATAACCAAAAAGCTGGAAAGCCAGCCTTCATTCGCTTCAAACTAAATTCTATTTTGGATGAAGAGTTTATTGAAAAACTATACGAGGCTTCATCGGCTGGCGTAAAGATTGATTTAGTTATTAGAGGTATTTGCGCCATTCGCGCGGGCGTACCGGGTCTATCTGAAAATATTTCAGCCCGTTCGATTCTCGGTCGATTCCTCGAGCACTCAAGAATCTTCCATTTTGCTAATGGTGGGGAAGAGGAATTTTGGATCGGCAGCGCAGATTTAATGCATCGAAATCTAGATCGCCGAGTTGAAAGCATGGTTCGAATTACCCAAGTTGACCACAAACGAATGCTTCAACGCGCTCTTGATGGTTATCTCTCACCAATAACACCTAGTTGGCATATGCAAAGTGATGGAAATTGGAAGCGCGTAGTAAATAACGCCGATGGGCAGCGCCTAGAAGATTTCCACTCGCAAGTTATTAGATGGTATCGAGATCGGGGATGAGCGAGATGATACGTGCCGCTGGTGGCGTAGTTTGGCGCCAAAATGAAATAGGCGAAATCGAAACGGCAATCGTTCATCGTCCTCGCTATGACGATTGGTCACTCCCTAAGGGCAAAGTAGATTCAAATGAAACTTTACTTGCCTGCGCTTATCGCGAAATTATGGAGGAAACCGGCTTACAAGTTCGGATGGGTCAATACATCGATCAAATTAAGTATTACTCAGTTGATGGTGAAAAAGAAGTTTCCTATTGGAGCGCGCAAGCAATTGAGGACGGTTCACATTTCCAACCAAATAGTGAAGTCGATCAATTGCTTTGGATTGAATTAGATGCCGCGCTGGAAAAGTTATCTCGTGAATCAGATGTCGAAATCCTAAGTAAATTTATCGAAATGGATTTTGATGCCACACCTTTAATAATGTTGCGTCATGCCAAAGCTTTAGCCCGCAAGGAGTGGCAGAGCGGGGATGAAGATCGCCCACTTGACCAAATGGGCCAACTTCAAGCAAAGCGCATGCTCTCGATCTATCAGGCTTATGCCCCAACGCAGATTCACACTTCAGATGCAGTCCGTTGTTATGACACCGTAATTCATATGACCAAGGCACTTGGCCTGGACCCAGTTGTTACTAATCAATTGAGTGAATACACCTTTGAAAAGAATAAAGATAAGGCTTTGGATTATGCCAAGGAGTTAGCAGAGCGAGTTATTACGGAAAAAAAGGTGATCCTTCTCTGCAGCCATAATCCGATTCTGCCGCGGATGCTTGAGAAAGTTACAAAGAAATCAAAGATTGATCTGCCAGAGTCAAAGCTACTTCCAGGTGATGCTTGGGTAATCTTCTTTAAAAAGAAGAAGGTTGTTGGAATTGAAATCATTCCAGCGCCGGTGGTCTGAGAGACTTTAACGCTCAGTCCAATCCATATATTTCAAAATAACGCCTTCACGTAGCGCCCAAGGGCATATTTCCAACTTCTCTAAATCGAGATTACGCATAACGCTTTCGGCAACAAATGCACCGGCTGTGATCTGACGGGCTCGGTTTGCTGAAACTCCGGGAAGTTTAATTCGATCTTCCAGAGTCATGTCAGCAAGTTTGCTTGGCATCTTTCGAATGGAATCCAAGGTAATAGCTTTGCCATTTCCACCAAACCAGTCACCCGTTAATCTGGCGAGAGTTCGTAGAGTTTTACTAGTTGCAATCGCACGGTCAGAATTTTGATGTTGTACCAGTGCGGGCAAAATTGATTCTAACTGAGCTTCTACATGGTCGCGAAGGGCACGAATACTTTTTGAAGTGAATGGATCTCCGGTGAGATGATCTTTTGTTAAACGTGCGGCGCCAAGTGGAAGCGAAACCGCAACTTCAGGTGCTTCATCAATACCTGACGCAATTTCAAGGGAACCGCCACCAATATCGATAACTAGTAAACGTCCGGCTGACCAACCAAACCATCGCCTGGCGGCAAGGAAAGTGAGTTTTGCTTCATCTTCACCAGTGAGAACTTGTAGATCAATATCAAATTCTTTATTTACCGCCGCAATTATTTCTGGGCCATTTGCAGCTTCGCGAAGAGCTGAGGTTGCAAATGGTAGTAACTCTTTAGTTTGCACAGCCTTGGCTTGAGTTGTTGCATTTTTGATTGCAGTTCGAAGGGCATCAATTCCGGCTGTGGAAATATTATTTGAAGAATCAATATATTCAGTTAGGCGAAGGTCTTCCTTGTAATTGAAAGTCGGATTGGGGCGGGCGCCATTGTGGGTATCAAAGACCTGGAGGTGGACCGTATTTGATCCAACATCTAAAACTCCAAGGCGCATAGGCAGAAGATACCCACTTATTGAGCGTTATTCAGGACCAAAAGTACGTGCCATAATTAGCCACGCAGTTTCGCCTCCCTAGCTCAGTGGTAGAGCATCCGCCTTGTAAGCGGAAGGTCGTCAGTTCAATCCTGACGGGGGGCTCCAGCAAATAAGAGCGTTTTCGCCGTAATCGGCAGATCTAAGTGGCTAATGATGATCACTGTTTTGCCATGCAAAATCTTCTCTACCTTCTTGGCGATCCGATCCACTTGAAATGAGTCCAAATATTCGTATGGTTCATCGAGAATAAATACTGGGGTATTGCGAAGCAAGAGTCTGGCTAATTTCATACGCTGTTTTTCGCCACCGGAAAAGTTATACCCAAGTGGGCCAACATGAGTATCCAAACCTTCTGGTAAGTGATGAACCAAATCACCGAGTTCTACAACTTCAAGAATTTGATCAATTTCCCGGTCACTTGCTGAGGGCTTGCCAATCTTTAAATTCTCTCGGATCGAAGTGGCAAATAGATAATCATCTTGAAGTAAAGTCGAAAAGAGTGGTTCATGTTTTGCGGCTAGTGGTTCGCCATTTATTGTAATTTTTCCGGTGTACGGCAAGAAGCCAAGGAGCGCATTAATTAGTGAAGATTTTCCGGAACCTGATTTGCCCATTACGAGCAGAGTTTGGCTAGGAATAATGCTGGCAGAAATAGGTTTCAGGCTGGTGCCATCAAGAATTGGGGAAACCTCTACAAACTCAATGCTTACTTTATTTGAAAGTGGGAGTTGGGGGCTAACTTCTTTTTCTTCGATCCCAGATTCCAAATAGGGATTTAACTTAGATGCTGCTTCGATAACTTGGCGCATTTGCGAAAAGGCAGATGGAAGTGTGCTTAGGCCATCGAAGATAACAAGCGGCAATAAAGCAATTACCGCGACATTAACGCCTGCCAAGTTGTGGTGGGCAAAACCTTGGGCTGCGAAGTAAAGTCCAGTAAGCACTGCACTTGCCAAACCCAACATATAGAAAGAGCTGGCATATCCAGCTCGCTTGGCCTTCTTGACTTCATAAAACTCAATTGTGTCTTGGTGGAGAATTAAATCTTCCATCAATTCCTCACGGAAGTTAAAGATCAGCGCTTCATTTGCACTCTCCGCTACCTGCATTACCTGATCGAAAAGCGCGGCTTCATTATCTCGGGCAAGGTTTGAGCCGGATGAAAGCGTTGAAATAAGTGGAACAAGGAGCGCGGTGAGCAGAAAAATCAAGGCAATTGCATTTGCCGCTGTTGGAGCCAACCAATACATAATTCCGATTCCGGCAGCACCTGAGATCAGGGCGGCAAGCCATGGCAAGACCATTCGTAGCCAGAGATCTTGCACCTGTTCGACATCGTTAATAATTTGAGAGAGCAGATTTCCCCGGCGCATTCCTACAAAAGTTTGCGGTAAGAATTTAGAAAGCTTTTGATAGATCGAGATTCGCAAATCTGTTTGAATTTTTAGCGCGGCATCGTGTTCGGAGATTCGACCGGCATACCGGAGAAATCCTCGAGATAGACCAAAAAATCGCACGGCAACTATTGCAACTTCTAGAACCAAGATAGGGGGACGCGTCGATGCCATGGAGATCAACCAAGCACTTGCTGCAAGTAAACCAACGGCTGCTATTAAGGATGCTCCGCCAAGAATTGCGCCGAGGCTTAATTGTTTCCAGTGTGGCCGAAGTGAACTCATTATATTTTTCATCGAGCACGCGCCATATTTGTTACGGCAGAAGCGCCCGCGATCATGACATTTCGGTGAGTGATCAGCAAGATAAGTTTGCCGTTGGCTCGTTGTTCATCTAGTAATTTAGAAATAATTTCTTCACTCACATCATCGACTGATGCGGTTGGTTCATCAAGGATCAAGATATCGGCCGGCTTTAAGATGACTCTGGCAAGTGCGATTTTTCGAAGCTGACCCTGGGAGAGCGGCTGATTAATTGTCCCTAGTTCGGTACGCAATCCATTTGGAAGATCAGAGATATCCAGATCCACTTTAGAAAGTGCTTCAACTAATTCGAATTCAAGCGCGCCTGGTTTGGCATGTTTCAAGATAGCCGCAACGCTTCCAAGTGGAAATTTAGGTTCTTGCGGTAACCAGGAGATGCGGCCTTGCCAGTGGCTTAATTCAATTTCAGAAAGTGGGAAGGTTCCTTGATCTGTACTGATTAAGACTTCGCCAGTAGTTGGTTTTGAAAATCCTAGAAGGATTGATGCGAGCGTAGATTTTCCACTGCCAGAGGTACCAATTAGTCCATGAACACTTCCTGCGGATATTTGCCCGGAAGGGATGTGCACCGTTGAACGATCTGGATAATCCACCGTCAATTGGCTCCAGGTTATTGCATCGATTTTGGAAAGTGTGATCCCACCAGATACATCTTTGCGATCTAAAATTTCAAAAAGTTGTTCAAAGGCAGCCATGCCATCTGATGCGGCGTGAAAATATCCAGCAACTTGTCTAATTGGCCAATAAACCTCTGGGGCAATAATTAATATGAAAAGACCAACCGAAAGTGAAATGGAACCGCTTACCAATCGCAGTCCGATAGAGACAGCTAGCAGTGCTACAGATAGTGTGGAGATTAATTCTAGGGCTAGTGATGAAAGGAATGAGAGCTTTAAAACCTTCATGGTTTCACTTCGGTAATCATCGCCTACCTGCTTTAGCTTTTTACCTTGCAACTTGCTGCGGCCATAAACCTTGAGCGTTGTAAGTCCGCTTAATAAATCTAGAAAATATCCACTAAGTAGCCCCAAGGTCTGCCACTTCTTTGCTGTTGCATTAGCAGTGAAGCGGCCAATTAAAATCCCGAAAAGGGGAATCAAAGGGATTGTGCAGATTATGACCAATCCAGATTTCCAGTCACGAAAGGTAATAGTGAGTCCAACCATTAAAGGCACTATCGTGGCTATGAATAATTGCGGTAGAAATTTTGCAAAGTATCCATCAAGGTTATTTATCCCCTTAGTAATCAAAACCGAGAGTCCTGCAGTCCCGAGGCGTTGCACATCAACTGCGCCGCTATCTAGGGTCTTTTTCATGATTTGATTACGTAATTCACTTCTCATCTTGGAACTTGCAGCTGTACTTACCCGATCGGTTATAAATGCCAGGCTGGCACGGACAAGAAAGATTGCTGCCAAATCAACTACTAAATTTCGATTGCTTGAAAAACTTTCATGGCGCTGGAAAAAACTCATAATTAAATTGGTGATCAAAAGCGCCTGAAAGATGGTGGCAAAAGCGCTGACGATTGCAATTGCAACCGTAGTAATTAGAAAGCCGCGACTACTGCGCGAATAACGCAGTAGTCGCGGATCTAATGGTTTCACTAGTGAATCTGATCCAATACGCCAGAATCTGCATTTGCAATCTGAGAAGGACTAATGCGCTTGCGAAATACCCAATAAGTCCAACCTTGGTAGATCAAGACGATTGGGGTCATAACAACCGCAACAACTGTCATCACCTTCAAGGTGTATTGCGTACTTGAAGCATTGAAGATATCTAGTCCAACGCCACCCGCGATGCGGTTTGGCATAACATTTGGATAGAGACCAGAGAATAGAGTTATTACAACGAATGCTGTTGTAATTGCTGAGAATAGGAAGGCCCAACCTTCGCGTCCTTTATAATTTGCGGCAAGTGCGCTCAACCAACAAACCACAACGATTAGCGAACCGGTAACAACTTTTACATCAGAAGTTAGCGATGTAATTGTCCATCCCAAGAAAGCAACGGCAAATATTGCAGTTGCAAGACCCATCTTCTGTCCGATTGCATTTGCTCGAACTCGAATCTCACCCTCAGTCTTGAGCGCCAAGAAGAATGCGCCATGAGCTACGAAAAGTGAGAAGGTAGTTAATCCACCGAGAATTGCATATGGATTTAAGAGGTTAAAGAAACCGCCAGAGTATTCAATTGCGCCAGATGCAGATTTTTCAAGCGGAACGCCGCGAACAATATTGGCAAAGGCCACGCCCCAGAGAACTGCGGGAAGCGCGCTTGCTATAACAATTGCGTTATCCCAACGACCACGCCATTCTGGCTTGCCATACTTACTTCGGTATTCAAAGGAAACACCACGAACAATCAGTGAGACCAGAATTAGAAATAGTGGTAAATAAAATCCACTAAAAAGCGTTGCATACCACTCTGGGAAGGCAGCGAAAGTTGCGCCTCCTGCGACGAGAAGCCAAACCTCGTTGCCGTCCCAAACTGGTCCAAGCGTTGTGAGAACTGTGCGACGTTCTGCTTGTGTCTTAGCCACAGTCTTTAGAAGGATTCCAACACCAAAGTCGAAACCTTCGAGAATGAAATAACCGATCCAAAGAACGGCGATTAATACGAACCACAGAGTATTGAATGACATTTTCTAATCGCCCCCTTAGTAAGCCATTGTTAGTGTCTTTGCATCTGCGTCTTTCGCAGGTGTTTTTTCCATTCCAACCTTGATGGTGCGAACCATCAAGCCGAATTCGATAACCGCTAACACTCCGTAGAGAAGAGTGAAAGTGATCATTGTGAAGAGAACATTTCCGGCGCTAACGCCTGGGCTAACGCCATCTGCCGTCTTAAACAATCCAAAGACAACCCATGGTTGGCGAGCTGATTCGGTGAAGATCCAACCGAATGAGTTTCCAAGAATTGGGAGAAATGGCAGAACGATTAGTGCGCGAGCAAACCACTTACTTGTTGGCATCGCGCCCTTTCGAGTGCGCCAAAGTGCGAACGCAGCAAAGAGGGCAACTATGAAGCCAAAGCCAATCATCAATCTAAATGACCAGTATGCAAGTGCAATAGTTGGTTTGTAATTTCCTGGGCCGTACTGCTTCTCGTACTTGGCTTGTAAATCATTTACACCTTCGACAGTTCCATTTACATCTCCTGTAGACATAAAGGAGAGGATTGAAGGAAGGCCGATCTGGAAGACCGACTTACTTCCATCGAGAGTTCCAACGGTAAATAGTGAGAATGGGGCATTTGCTTTGGTGTCATATAACGCCTCAGCCGCCGCCATTTTCATTGGTTGTTGCTTAGTCATTATGCGAGCAGTCCAGTCACCTGATACTCCGACCAACAGGAAGGAAACGATTATCGTTATGAGCCCAGCTTTCATAATTGGACGAGCAATCTCAACATCGCGTCCCTTCATAATCATCCAGCCACTCACTCCGGCAAATAGTGCGCCAGCAGTGAGGAAGGCAAAGGTGATGGTGTGAACGAATGCGGAAACTGCAGTTTGTTGAAAGAGAACGGTAAAGATGTTTTTCAATTCCGCGCGGCCAGTTGTTTGGTTATAAACATAACCAACTGGGTGCTGCATAAATGCATTTGCGGCCAAGATGAAATAGGCAGAGAGAAGAGTTCCAGTTGAGGCTAACCAAATTGATGCTAAGTGCATCTTCTTAGGCAAGCGATCCCAACCAAAGATCCACATGCCAAGGAAGGTGCTCTCGAGGAAGAATGCAAGTAAACCTTCCATTGCAAGAGGAGCGCCAAAAATGTCCCCGACAAATCGGCTATATGAAGACCAGTTCATTCCAAATTGGAATTCCTGAACAATGCCGGTCACAACCCCAATCGCGAAGTTAATTAGGAATAACTTTCCGAAGAACTTGGTAGCTCGAAGCCACTTATCGTTGTTGGTTCGATACCAAGCGGTCTGAAGCGCCGCTACTAGAAATCCTGAACCAATTGTGATTGGTACGAAGATAAAGTGGTAAACCGTTGTGATGGCGAATTGCCAACGTGCTAGGTCTAATGCATTCATGTACTTCCTCTTTTCTTTCAAACTCTTGCCTCAATTTTGGCCCTAGCGCGTTGCATAATTCCAATTTCAAGAGCGTGCTACCTCTCACGTAATTGTGATTTTGAGCGTGAAAAAAAGGTTACGAAAAACCTTTGAGTGGTAGCCCTTCAATGATATGAATAGACAATGAAGTCAGCAGATAAATCCTTTGATGTCTTAATTATTGGCTCAGGTTTTGGTGGTTCAGTAAGTGCGCTTCGGTTAACTGAAAAAGGTTACAAAGTTGGTGTCATAGAAGCAGGTCGTAGATTTGAGGATAAAGATTTCCCTAAAACTTCTTGGCGCCTAAGCAGGTTTTTATTCTTCCCACGGCTTGGCCTTCGCGGTATCCAGCGAATTCACGCGCTTCCAGATGTCTTAATTCTCTGCGGAGCTGGAGTTGGCGGCGGCTCACTTGTTTATGCAAATACTCTTTATATTCCACCAGATACTTATTTCAACGATAAGCAATGGGCACAGATTACAGATTGGAAAGAAGAACTTTTGCCGTGGTATGACCAAGCATCTCGGATGCTGGGTGTTGCCGAAAATCCATATTTCTCACCATCAGATCAGGCGATGAAAGAAGTCGCAATTGAAATGGGAGTGGGTCATACTTTTAAAATGGCGCCACTTGGCGTTTATTTTGGTGATGGTGCTGGCATTGAAAAGGCAGATCCATATTTCGGCGGGGTCGGACCAACTCGTTATGGTTGCATGCAATGCGGTGGCTGTATGACTGGTTGTCGCCACGGCGCAAAGAACACCTTGCCAAAGAATTATTTGGGGCTGGCTGAAAAAGCAGGGGCCAAAGTTTTTCCAGAACAAACTGTTGTAAAGATTCAAGAACAATCAAATGGCACTTGGAAGGTCTATACCCGCCATAGTTCTGCCTGGTTTGGCCGGAAAAAGGTTTATAGCGCAGACCAAGTAATAGTTGCCGCGGGAACCTATAACACTCAAAAATTGCTTCATAAGATGAAACGCGATGGCGTTTTACCTAAGCTCTCTGATTTCCTTGGAAAGCTATCTAGAACAAATAGTGAAGCGCTAACCGGCGCCATCATGCCAAATACCGATATTGATTACAGTAAGGGTTCAGCGATCACTTCATCCTTCTTTCCTGATGAACATACCCACGTAGAGCCAGTTCGATATGGAATCGGCAGCAACTCCATGGGACTTTTGCAAACCATTATGACCGATGGTGAAACTGGCAAGGCCCGTCGCCGAGCTTGGGTTAAGAGCTTTGCTAAAAATCCAGGACTTATTAGGAAAATTTTAGATGTTAGAAAATGGAGCCAGCGCTCGGTAATTGCCTTAGTCATGCAGAACGTTGATTCCTCCGTAAAAGTATTTGGAAAGCGATCAATCTTTGGTTGGCGCCTTACTTCAGTAAATGATTCAGAAAAACCAAATGCCACCTACATCCCTGCGGCAAATGAAGTCGTTCGGCGAATTGCTAAGAATCGTGGTGGCATCGCGGGTGGAACCCTCGGTGATTTAATCGAAGCGCCATTTACCGCTCACTTTGTTGGGGGCTGCGTCATTGGGTCGAATGCAGGTAACGGAGTTATTGATCCATATCATCGCGTTTGGAATTATCCGACCTTGCATATCGTCGATGGTTCAAGTGTTACGGCAAATCTGGGAGTTAATCCATCGCTCACAATTACCGCGCAAGCCGAACGAGCAATGTCGATGTGGCCAAATAAGGGCGAGCTTGATCAACGACCAATTCAGGGAAGTGCTTACAAAAAATTAACTGCCATTCGCCCGCGCGATCCATTTGTGCCAAGCGGGGCAATGGGGGAGCTAAGAATTATTTCTTAGCCTTCTTCGTTTAGTACTTCTAGAAGTTTTTCGGTTCGTTCCTTGCGCAGGCGCGGCCATTTAGTAATTGGGAATGACATATCTTTATAGAAATCCACAATCATTGATTGCATCAACTTGGTCTTTTCCTTGACCACAAAGTGCGAGGCTCCCGGAATTATTGCGAGGCGACCATTTGGTAGAGATTCATAGAGTTCGACGGTGTGAAGATTTGTAAATGGTTCATCATCCCCAGTAAGAACAAGGACTGGGCAGGAAATCTTCTTTAGATCCTCCGGAGTCATATTCGGTTCTTTGGCCCAAACATCAAAGGCTTTTCTAATGATTACCTCTTGCATGTGGGCTGGATCGGGTGATGTTTTGGCAAAACGGGCGCGATCTTCATCGGAGATTACGATCTCTTGTTCTTCCTCTTTTTGCTCGTTGAAAGGCAGGCCACTATTCCAGTGGAAATTGGTACCAATTGAAACAATAGATCGAACAAGATCTGGCCGCTTCAAGGCGATCATCAAAGAAATAATGCCGCCATCGCTCCAACCAATTAAATGAACCGGCGCTTTTACGACATCTTCGATGTAGGCAATAGCTTCATCAGTTTGAAAATCAAAGTGGTAAAAACCTTCACGTGATCCAGTACGGCCATGAGCCGAACGATCATAGGCAAAGACTTGGTGCTTCTTAACAGTGGGAAGAATTGTGTAATCCCAGGATTGGGTTGAACTTAAACCTCCATGAAGAAGCAGGACTGGTTCTGAGTTCTTGCGAAAGGTATTCCATTGCTGTGACCAAACTTGATGGCCACGTAAATTTAGGTAGCCCTTCTTGGAGAAGAAATTTGCCACTTTTACATTGAATCCATAATGTGGCGATTTCCGCGATCGAAGGTGAAGTAATTCCACATCCAATCAGCGATGGTGCCAATTCGGTTACGGCCACCCATTAAATAGAACAAGTGTAAGAAGAGCCAAGTAACCCAAGCAGGGTAGCCAGAGAATTTAATCTTCTTAACCTCGACAACTGCTTTGTGACGACCAATTGTGGCCATCGCTCCTTTGTCCTTGTATGAGAAGTTCTTTAGCTCTTGGCCTTTAACAACTCGACGAATTTGTGCGGCGATAAAACGACCTTGTTGCATTGCAACTGGTGCGACCATCGGCAAGAAGCGACCATCTTTGCCCTTAGCTCCGGTGACATCGCCAACGCCCCAGACATATGGATAGTTAGAGACTTGCAGAGTCGGATCCGACTTTAATCTGGTGCCATCTAGCGGCAGTGAGAGAATTTCCATTGCCGGATTTCCTTTAACGCCTGCGGCCCAAATTGTTACTTCCGAAGGAATGCTTTCGCCGCTCTTCAAATCTATCTTGCGCCATTCAACTTCTTTAACCGCAGTATTAACCAAAACTTTAACGCCGAGAGATTCAAGTTCGCGCTTGGTCTTATCAGAGAGAGATTGCGAGAACATTGGCAACAATCTTGGCCCAGCTTCAATAAGTGAAACTGTTACATGCTTTGCCGCATGCTTTTGATCGTTCATCAATGGACCGCGAACAAGTTCAGCTAACGCCCCAGCCATCTCAACTCCGGTAGGTCCGCCACCAACAACGGTGATATTCAATTGTGTGTCATCTTCAAAGCGACATAGATCTTCAAAGCGGCGCATTACTTCTGCGCGAATCTCCAAAGCCTCATGAATAGATTTCATTCCAAGGGCGTATTCCTCAACGCCCGGGGTTCCAAAATCTGCGGTAACCGAACCAAGGGCAACTACCAAGTGATCGAAGGCGAGAACTTCAGAGCTATCAAGTTTTACCGTCTTGTTCTTGTGATCTATTGAGATGGGAGAGCCCATTCTAAATTTTCCATTGGTTTTACGTAGCGCCCCGCGAATTGGATAGGCGACGTGATCTGCGGCTAAGCCAGCGGTAGAGACCTGATAGAGCAAAGGGAGAAATGTTTGGTAATTGTGACGATCAACAACTGTGACATCGAATTCTTCGCCAAGGGAATTAGCCGCGGCCATCCCTCCAAAACCACCACCGAGGATTACTACGCGCACTTTAGCCATTGTTTGAGTCTACTGTTAACCCTATGGACTCCGCCAAATCAAATCTCGGAAGTGGTCAAAAGATCCTTGTCACAGGAGCATCTGGATATGTTGGTGGCCGATTAGTTCGCCAATTGTTAACTGGAAATTTCCAAGTTCGCGTAATGGTTCGCGAAAAGCGAAAGATTTCAGGACAACCGTGGATGGATCAAGTTGAAGTAGCAGTTGCAAATGCAAATGATTATGCCTCAACAGAGAAAGCGTTAGAAGGAATTCACACCGCTTTCTATCTTTTGCACTCCATAAATATGGGCTCAAATTTCGATGAACTCGAGGCGACGATGGCTCGTAATTTTACCAAGGCGGCCGAAGCCGCTGGTGTAAAGCAGATTGTTTATCTTGGTGGTATTGCAAATGACAAACATATAAGTAAGCACTTGCAATCACGTGCCAATACTGGCCACGTACTTACCGAAGGTAAAGTTCCAGTTCTAGAAATGCGCGCTGGAATTATTATCGGTTCCGGTTCAGCATCCTTTGAAATGTTGCGCCACTTAACTCACCGTTTGCCAATTATGACCACGCCAAAATGGGTTTCAAATAGAACGCAACCGATCGCAATTCGCGATGTCCTTTGGTATTTATCGCATGCCGCAGCCCTCGAAAAACCAGTCGATGGCGTCTTTGATATCGGTGGCCCAGAGATTCTTTCCTATGCCGACATGATGCAAACTTTCGCCAAGTTATCTGGCCTTCGAAAGCGTTGGATTATTAAAGTTCCAGTTCTCTCACCTGGTTTATCTAGTTTATGGATTGGCCTAGTAACCCCAGTGCCAACAGCACTGGCTCGCCCACTTGTTGGATCCTTAATTAGTGAAGTTGTTGCTGATCCAGAGAAATCACTTAATGGAATTATTGATCCGCCACCAGAAGGATTGCTTCATCTAGCCAAATCAATTGAGTTGGCGCTTTCTAAGATTTCTGCGCACGATGTTGAAACCAGATGGTCGGATGCAACCGCGCAACCTGCGCCATGGGCAAAGGCACAAAATGATCCTGATTGGGCTGGTGAAACAACCTACCGAGATAATCGCTCTTTGATTATTGACCTACCATCTGAAAAAGTTTGGGCCCGAGTTGAAACAATCGGTGGCGAAACTGGTTGGTATGGCGCTGGTTATTTGTGGTTCCTGCGTGGTTTATTAGATCGAATGTTTGGTGGCGTTGGATTGCGCCGCGGCCGTCGCGACTCGGATCATTTGCGAATCGGTGACAGCCTTGATTTCTGGCGCGTAGAAGAGTTAGAGCCGGGAAAGCATTTAAAACTTTATGCCGAGATGATTCTTCCTGGAAAAGCTTGGTTGGAATTTAATGTTGAGCCAGTTATTGAAGATGGTAAAACCAAAACCATTATTACCCAGACCGCAAGTTATTCACCACGAGGTCTAGGTGGTCAGTTGTATTGGTATGCCGTCCTACCTTTCCATATTTTTATCTTCCCAACCATGCTTCGAAATATTGCAAAGAGCGCGCGAAATACCTGAAATTGTCAGCGCTCTCGCCTATAATTAATGAATTATGGAAAACGTTGAGCTCTCGCAATTAATAGCTCCGTCCACTCTCACCGAATTAGAAGCCAGAATTCTTGATTTTGAACGTCAATGGTGGAAGTTTGCCGGCGCAAAAGAATCAGCAATTAAAGAGCTCTTTGATATGGCGCCACCTGCCTATTACCAACTGCTCAATAACTTGATCGACCGGGATGATGCCCTCGCGGCCAGCCCGATGTTGGTAAAGCGTCTTCGCCGCCTGCGTGAAGCCCGCACCAACGCCCGCGTTAACTAATTACTCTCAGTATCTGCTCAGGGAAAAATAGCCAATAGACGGCCCCGCCTATCTAGTCTTGGCCCATGAATAAGTCGCGGATTCGAATTCTCTCCATAAATTTAGTTCTAGCTTTAGTGGTCGTAGGAATCGGATGGTGGGGCTGGTCGGCTCTTCATCCCGCCGCAGCAAAGGTAACAACAACCACCACGAGCGTTTCTGTGGGCGATGTGACCTCTTCGGTATCTGCATCTGGAACAGTTGTGAGTCCAGGTGATGTTGGAGTCTCACCAAGTGTTAGCGCGCAAATTACCAAAATTAATGTAAAGGTTGGCCAGAAAGTTTTGGCTGGAACTTCAATGGCACAACTTGATAACGCAACTTTGAAAAACGCTTTAAGCCAGGCTCAGGCAACTTTGTTGACGGCGCAAATTAATTTCAAGCAGACCAAAGCAGCAATTCAAACTGCCAAAGATACTGCGGCAAATAACGCAACGACTTATCAAAATACTGTTGATTCAGCCAGACGTGCAATTGATGATGCCTCTGCAAGTTCTCCATATAAGGCAACTGCGAACAAAGCTACTTTGGATGCGGCGCTACAAACCCTTAATCAAGCAAAGAGTGTTTATGACAGCTATGCGGGCTTCTATGGTCCAAATGGAATTACCTTGGCATGGTGTGCCACGCTCAACACTATAAATTCAAACTGCACAACACTTATTAGCGACTACAACTCATACCAATCAGCCCAAAGAAGTTATGACGCGGCTGTGGCCAATCAAGCAAGTACAGCAATTTCAGATACTTCCACTTCAATTTCATTACAGAACTCATGGACTAGCGCCCTTGCTTCACAGCGAATTGGATTAGCGAAGGATCAAAGTTCCATAAGCGCTGCACAAGATGCTTATGACTTATTCAAAGCGCAACAAGGTGTTACAACTGATAACCCAACAGCACTTGATTTCTCAGTTGCCCAGACTGGGCTCTTAGTTGCCCAAAAGAATTTTGAAGCAACCTTTGTCCGCGCTCCGGTATCTGGAAGAGTTGCATCAATTAGTGCTGGCGCTGGACAAAATGCACCGACTGCCTCCTCATCAACCCTTGGCGCAGTATCGGGCTTTATCGTTTTGACCGATGTCTCCTCACTTCAAGTCTCTGCTAGCTTCTCCGAAGCAGATTCCGCAAAACTTGCAGTTGGACAGGATGCTTCATTTAGTTTTTCTGCACTTTCAAATGTGAGCGCAGTTGGAAAAGTTATTTCAATCGATCCACTTCCAACTACAACATCTGGTGCCACTTCCTACAAGGCGCTCTTCACAATTACCGACAAGATTCCAACGCTAAAGCCAGGAATGACCACAACCGTAACGGTTACGACTGGTGCTGCCTTTAACGTGCTTCAAGTTGCCTCCCAAGCAATTACAACTCGAGGTGGCTTATCAATCCTTAATGTCATCACTAACAAGAATGGCAAAGAAGTAACAACTCCAACACCAGTTGTAGTTGGATTGAAGGGTGATGCCACAGATCAAATAATTTCTGGAGTAAGTGCTGGAACTAAAGTTGTACTTCGCACAACTTCAGCAACGGCAACAACTAATGGATTCCCAACCACAACTGGTGGTCTCGGCGGCGCAGTTGCTGGACCTGGCGGCGGCGGAGCTGGCCGTGGATTTGGTGGCTAAGTAAATATGACTCATACCGTCATAGATGTTCGTAACGCCGTAAAACAATACGGAGCCGGCCAATCAGCAATTTTTGCCTTGGCCGATGTCAGTATTCAAATCGAATCTGGCGAATACGTTGCGATCATGGGGCCATCGGGTTCTGGTAAATCAACCTTGATGAACATTATGGGCGCGCTGGATAATCTAACTTCTGGCGAATATTTCTTAGATGGCATTGAAATTAGTTCGATGGATGAAGATGCACTCTCTATCGTCCGTGGTCGAAAGATTGGTTTTATCTTTCAATCCTTCAATTTAATTCCACGCACTACTGCAATAGCAAATGTTGAATTGCCATTGGCTTATCAAGGAATTAAATCTGCAGAACGAAAGATGCGAGCAACCAAGGCTTTAGAAGTCGTCGGTCTGGCCGATCGCATGGACCATGAACCAACCGAACTTTCTGGTGGCCAGCAACAAAGAGTTGCCGTTGCTAGAGCTTTAGCCACTAGGCCTTCACTTTTACTAGCCGATGAGCCAACCGGGGCGCTTGATTCAAAGTCCACCCATGATCTCTTGGATTTATTTGACCAAATTAATGCTGCCGGTCGAACAGTGGTAGTTATTACTCACGAAAATGATGTCGCAGACCGCGCCAAGCGGATTATCAGAATGCGCGATGGAAAAATCATTAGCGATGAGATAAATGCAAAGAAGGCCTCATGAACCTCTTAGAAATTATCCGCTTTGCACTTCGTGGCCTAACTATCAATCGGATGCGCACTGGGTTAACGACTCTAGGAATAATGATTGGCGTTATGTCGGTAATCATCTTAATTGCAGTTGGAAATGGTTCGGCAAAGCAAGTTCAGTCTTCACTCGATCGCCTTGGAACTAATTCAATTCAAATTAGATCTGGCGCTCGTGGTTTTGGCGGCGGCGGTTTTCAAAGTGCGAGTCGACGTAATTCAGCAAGTTCGGCAAAACAATTAACAATTGCGGATACCAAAGCTTTAATGAATCCAATTGATGCCGCAGATATCAAACAAGTTTCTCCGATTATGAATGCCAACTCGACTTGCGTTAACGGTAGCTCTACCTCCACGCCTAGTACTTTCTCAGGAGTTTGGCCGACCTATTTTGAGGCAGCAAATACCAAAGTTGTTAAAGGCTCGTATTTCAATGATGATGATGTAACACAAGGGCGAAGAGTCGCAGTTATTGGAAACACAACCGCGACCGAATTATTTGGTAGCGATAACCCAGTTGGACAAACCGTTAAGTGTGGCGGGATTCCATTTACAATTATTGGAACTACTGAAGTAAAGGGATCATCTGGGTTCCAGGATGGCGATAGTTTGTTTATTGCGCCAATCACTGCGATTCAAAATTCAATTACTGGCTATGTTGGACTCTCTTCGATAATTGTCGAAGCCAAATCTTCAAAAGTTACTGATGCCGCACAGACCGAGATCCAGACAATTCTCGATGCAAGGCATGGAGTAACGAACGCAAATAGTCGTGACTATCAAACATTTAATCAGGCTTCACTTCTCACAACCTCCGCCAGCAATAGCAAGGTATTTACAGTTCTACTAGGCGCCGTTGCCGCAATCTCCTTACTTGTTGGTGGCATCGGAATCACAAATATTATGTTGGTAACCGTTGTGGAACGCACGCGCGAAATTGGTATTCGCAAAGCGATCGGCGCACCAAAGCGAATTATTTTGGCTCAATTCCTAATCGAAGCAACGATACTTTCGTTAGTTGGTGGTCTCATGGGGGTATTGGGTGGGTTTATCGGTTCGCAATTCACAATTCTTGGTGTGAAACCAGCAATCGTTCCAATGTCAGTTTTCTTAGCTTTCGGAGTAAGCATCTTGATCGGTGTCTTCTTCGGTGGCTATCCAGCTTCACGCGCCGCATCACTACGACCAATCGAGGCACTCCGTCATGAATAATGAAGCAAATAACGATCTACCAAGTTTTGATTTATTCGCCCCTCCGGTCGATGATCATTTAAAAGAAGAATTGGCAAAGGGTAAGTACCAGTGGACCAATAAGTACACGCGCGTACTAGCTGGAGCAGTTGTAGTTGTTGGTTTGCTATCGGTTGGTGCTTGGTATGGACATCACAGCGCAAC
>CANBVR010000014.1 GCA_947372965.1 Actinomycetota bacterium | reverse complement strand
GCTTCACCGGGACTCCAACACTCAATTGATTTTATGAGAGCCGGAAAAGTTGATCTCGGCAAATTAGTTGGGGGAACTGTCGGGCTAGATCAAGCGATCGATATCTTTAATGGCAAGCGCCCCGAAGGCGCTGGCCCAGGCCCAAAGATTCTGGTGGATCCTTCTCGCTAAAAAGTTAGCTAATCCTAAGAAATCTTTTAACAAAGATCATAAAAGACTCAAATTGAGTCGGAATAAAGTTTTCCGGTTTTTCACCTGGAAATTCAAAAGCAATATTAAAATCAAAGGGCTTTAAGTTAAGTTGAAGGGAGATGTAATCTCTCGCCACAAGATCTATTTCATAAGATTTCTTGGTTGAGGTGTGCCCAACGGAACCAAGATCAATATTCCAATAGCGCCCTGACTTTGTCACACAGGCTCCATAGGTTTGATTTGTCATAGTTATAACCATTTTGCTCCAAACTCGGGCTCTAAGTCTTTCATAATACTTCTCAAATCAATATCTCGAATTTCCCTATGTCTACCTATTGATGTGCTGGCACTTCCTACAAAGCACCGAGTGTGTTTTTTAGATTCTACAAAATACACGGTGGGTATTCCCACCTCTCTGGCTTTTCTATTAATTAATCTGATTAAATCAATTCGCTTCACCAACGAAGTGAAGTTCTTTATAATCCCTCATACTTTTTGAAAATGGAGTTCTGTGGAAACTAAAAAAGTGTGGAAAATTAAACGCGAATAACTTCCAAAACAATATCTTCAGCTTCCACAGGTGCCTTCAAAGCAATATCAACGCTTGTGGGAACTTCATTAAATTTTGCAGTCGATAACAAAACCATCTGGGCAGCAATATCGGTCATCCAATAGAAAGCTCCCGGACCAACTCGATCAATAATTTCACTCGCCTCGAGCAAACGCGCATCACCAAATTTCTCAACGCCATTTTGCGCATCCGCTAGAACGGCAAGAAGAAAATCACGAATCTCTGAAGCATCGGCCTTTACTCGATTATGCGACTCGATTAGCTCGCGATACTCCACATCCAATTTGATGTTCTTAAAGAAGTTAAACACCTTCCACCCCGATCTCTAGATAGCCATAACTTAACCCGCCCCACCGACACCCCGCCCGAGTTCAGGGGAGTTACCCTCTGTCTTTGCTACCTTATAAACATGACAAAGAAGCATGCAGATGGCCACCGCTCCACTAACCCACTAGAGGTCTTAATCGAAAAGACCCTCTTTGGTAGCCGTTGGCTCTTGGCTCCGTTCTATATCGGCCTTGCGGCAGCGCTTGCGATGTTGATGATCAAGTTCGGCCAACAGTTCTGGGATTTTGCAAGGCACGTAACTTCAAATGATCTTCATGAAGTAACTCTCGGAATTCTTGGTCTGCTTGATATGACCTTGCTTGGAAATCTAATTCTCATTGTTATCTTTGCTGGATATGAAAACTTTGTATCGAAGATCGAATCAGCCAAGGGAGCAGTTGATCGTCCTCACTGGATGGGCCGAGTTGACTATTCAGGTCTAAAGATCAAGCTAATCGGTTCTTTGGTTGCGATCTCAGTTATCGAACTACTCAAAGACTTCATGGCCGCAAATGACACAGTTTCAGATGGTCTCAAGTGGCGAATTGGCATTCACATCACCTTCGTAATCTCTGGCGTTCTCTTTGCCCTAATGGACTGGATTGCCGATAAGAATAAGCACGAAGGCTTTTAATTTAATACTTATCTAGTAGTTTTAGCCCTATGACCAACCATGGAAATATGTATGGCCCAAACTTCACATTTCTTGGTATTCCGGCCTGTGATCTAGATGATCCAAAGAGTTACGACGGGGCGGATGTAATCATTGTCGGTGCGCCAATTGATTCTGGCACCTCACATAGATCTGGCGCAAAGTTTGGTCCACAAGCTATTCGTGGTGGGGACTATCTACCGCACGATGGTGAACGCCCGCACTTAGCGCTTCGCACCGATGGCCTGAAAGATCTAAAAGTATTTGATGCCGGTGATTTACTTATGCCTGGCGGCGATCTGGTTAAGTCACTCGAAGTCCTAAAGCAAGCTACCGAAAAAATTAGTCGCGCAGGAATCATTCCAGTGGTTCTAGGTGGCGATCACTCGATCGCTTCTGCAGATGTTGCAGGAATTGCCGAGCACCGCGGCAAAGGCAAAATATCAATGATTCACTTCGATGCCCATGCTGACACCGGCGAATCACAATTTGGCGCACTTGTCGGCCATGGCACTCCAATGCGTAATCTCATCAACAATGGTTATGTTCGCGGCGATCGCTTCTTGCAATTAGGACTACGTGGCTATTGGCCAGAAGATGCGACGCTTAATTGGATGCGCGATCAAGGAATGCGTTCTTATGAGATGACCGAGATCCACCATCGCGGGCTCATGGCGGTTCTCGACGAATCTTTCGCAACTCTTACCAACGAATGCGATGGCGTCTTTCTCTCTGTCGATATTGATGTGGTTGATCCTGGAATGGCGCCCGGAACTGGCACGCCAGAACCTGGTGGCATGACAAGCCGTGAATTACTCGAAGCAGTTCGAAGAATTTGTCTCGAACTTCCAGTTGTTGGAATTGATGTAGTTGAAGTTGCGCCACCATTTGATAGCGCAGATATCACTGCGATCTTGGCTAACCGAGTTGTTCTAGAAGCTCTTTCTGCGATTGCAAAACGTCGCAGTGGCAAGCCGTATAACCCGCTACAAAATCTTTTAGATCGGTAAAGCCTAGAGCGTTGCCAGAATAAATTCGATATCGGCAATAGTTGTCCAAGGGTTCACAATTGCAAAACGCAATATTGGTTGCCCCTTATGTGATGAATAGGGAATAAAGCCGATCTGCTTTTCTAGCAAAGACTCACTCCACTTTGCATAATCTTCTATTTTCCAGCCATTTACCGTGAAAGCCACGATCGAAAGTTCTGGTTCGCACAATAAAGTCAGATTTGGATGGTTCTTAATTAACTCGGCGGCCTGCTTTGCTACCGTGATTGATTGCTCAACTGCCTGCGTATAGGCATCGGTTCCATTTGCCGCCAAGGAGAACCAGAATGGCAGGCCACGGGTTCTGCGCGTTAAATTGATCGCATAATCAGATGGACTCCACGAGTCATCGTGCAAGGTATCCAAGTATGAAGCTTTTTGTTGGTGCACTTCTTTTGCTAATTCAGGATTTCTATATACCAAGGCGCAGGCATCAAATGGCGCAAAGAGCCACTTGTGTGGATCGACGATGAATGAATCAGCTAACTCCACGCCATCAAAGTGTGATCGCACAGATGGGGCGCATAATGCAGCCAAGCCATAAGCGCCATCAACATGGAACCAAATTCCACGATCGCGCGCGACTTTCCCAATCCCGGCAATGTCATCAATGATTCCTAGATTTGTTGTGCCACCAGTAGCAACTACCGCACATACTCGAACATCGACTAGGGCTTCAAAAGCATCAATCGCAGATGCCACATCCTCGCCAATTAATTTTCCAGATTCAGAAACTTCAATCTTTAATAACTCAACATCCATCACCATTGCCGCAGATGCAATCGATGAATGGGCTTCTGCCGAACATGCAATAGCAAAGCGTGTTACCAAAGGATGCTTCTTACGCGCCTGCGCCCGTGCAACAACTAACGCAGAGAGATTTCCAATCGTGCCACCTTGTACAAATACGCCACCGGCAGATGAAGGCAATTTTGCAAGATCAATCAACCACTGCAATGCCTGGTTCTCGGCAAATACAGCGCCCGCACCTTCTTGCCAGGAGCCACCATATAAAGATGAAGCACCAACAACTAGGTCGAACAAGTTTGCATGTTCAGATGGGGCAGATGGAATAAAAGCGAGGTTGCGCGGATGATCTGTGGAGATACATGCCTTTGCAAGCACAGAGGTAAAGACCTCGAGTGCTTGATGGCCACCTAAACCTTTAGCGGTGATTGTATTTCCAACTTCTTTAAATAAATCTTCAGCGCTGCGTGGTCCATCCAAAGGTGGATCGCTCTTTAATCGATGGAGGGAGTAAGCCAATACTTCCTTGGCTAGTTCTTCAACCTCACTGTTAAATTCATGCACGCACGCAGTCTATCTACGAGTTACTATCAACTATGCATAAAACAATCCTCTCCACCTTGATCGCCACCCAGATCATTGCTGCAAGCCCAGTAATGGCTTCCGGTTCGGGGGATAAGTACCAAGATGCTCAAGTCGGATTGACCTACCAAGTATGGAAGCCAACAACGACAGCAAATATAAAACTGACATCCTTCAAACTGCTTACCTGTGGCACCGCAAAGGAGCCATGGCTTGCTGCGATTTACGGCAAGAATAAGCCACAAATTCAGATTATAGAAACCGATGCAACCGTGCAATGTTCAAATCCGGGCCTTGGAGTTCAAGTAGCTACAGCAACTATCAATGGGGTCAAAGCAAAGATTGTCGCCTTCTGCGATCCAGCAAATGCAAAGCAATGGAAAAACTGCAATACGGCAAATATTGGAAAATACGGCGGCTATGCCATGTGGAATACAAAGCCAACTAAGAATCTAAAAGCAACAAGTATCGAAGTCCTTACAAATGGCTTAACGTATTCCCAACTCCTTATAACCTCTCGCGGCTTACACCTTCTGTAAAGGTAAACTCTGTTTATGTCCTTACCTCACTGGCACCGTCCCCACCTTGGCGAATACCGTTGGCCAGTATCGGCCGTAGTACTTACGGTAATCACGATTCAATTCTTGATTCCAACCCAATTCTCATTCGAACTCAAGAAGACTGCGGCAATCGTTCAATTCATTCTTTTGCTAGCACTCATATCCTCAAACCCAATTCGAATCTCAAAGCACCAGTTATCTACTAGATATCTTGGCATTGCCGTCACATCAACAATGACGATCCTTAATTCAATCTCTGTAGTCAAACTAATAGATGCCCTAATCTTTGGTCACATCAAATCAGCTTCAACACTTCTCGCATCAGGTGGAGCCATCTGGTTCTGCAACATCACTATTTTTAGCCTCTGGTACTGGGATTTAGACCGCGGCGGCCCAGGTGCTCGCGCCGAAGCCAAGAAGGAATTTCCCGATTTCTTATTCCCACAAATGAGCGATCCCAAATATGCACCAGAGCATTGGACCCCGCACTTTTTTGATTATCTCTACACCTCTTTTACAAACGCTTCTGCATTTAGCCCCACCGATGCAATGCCTCTTACGCGATGGGCCAAAGCCCTAATGTTCTTGCAATCCCTAACCTCACTAGTAGTCGTGGGTCTGGTAATTGCAAGAGCTGTAAACATTTTGGTCTAGGAAATGAACTTCAAGAAAGAGAAACCGCAAGATGCCCCACGCTCAAAGCGCCAAACATTTTGGGAACGTATTTGGGCCAGCACCATCGTGCTTTATACCTTTGCAGCAACCTTTGTAGTTTGGAAGACCCTCGGCAAGTACGGGGTAAACCCAATCGGTTTCTTTATTGTCGACCTCATAACCTCTTGGTTTTATGGGCTATCTACAGCCCGCCTTGCCGTCTCTGTCTACAAGAAGCGGATGCGCGAAATTCAAAAGTGGGGCTTTTACTCAGCATTTAACTTCCTCATTCCTGATATTTACATCCTCGGCTTTGCGCGCCACGTTCCCAGAGATACCTATTACATCTTCTTCGCAGTTGTCGGAG
Source organism: Actinomycetota bacterium (assembly GCA_947372965.1). Lineage (GTDB taxonomy): Bacteria > Actinomycetota > Actinomycetes > Nanopelagicales > Nanopelagicaceae > AAA044-D11. Next base: position 28,439 of record CANBVR010000014.1, on the reverse strand, counting down.
TTCTCGCCGCATTCTCAATTGCTGGCGTTGTTCAACAAATCCGCACCTATAACGCCGAGCACCGAGAAGAAAATGAGTGAGCGCTGACACTCTCGTCTAGGTAAAGCAGGCGCTTTTTCCCTCCCGCAGGAGTACTGTGAAATTAACAAGGGAGATTGAAATGACCGACATTTCCAATAAGTTCGTAGTCGTAACACTTACTCATGGCGAAGCAAAAATTTGGGCCACTGGAATCGACAAGGGGCAGAAACCCGAAAAGATTCACGTGCCCGCCTCTGGCAATCACCACCATTTTCGCACGGATCCAAAACTCTCTAATGCAACAAAAGAGTCGACTCAGGTCATCACTTATTTCAATGAAATCTGCGCGGCTGTATCCAGTGAAAATGAAATACTTCTAATTGGCCATGGAGCTGGAAAAGCCAGCGAAATGCTGCACTTCATTCAGTTCGCCGAGCGCAAGCACCCAGAAGTTGCGAAAAAAATTGTCGATGCGATTGAAGCCGACGTAATTGCTCTTACAGAGCCACAGATCTTGGCCTTAGCTCGCACCTGGTTCGAGCATTACCGGTAGTACGAACTTCTCGCCAGCTGAATACTTCCCAGCCCCATTCAACAAGTGCACACCCGCATCCCCATAAACTTCCCACGAAATTAAATCAGATGTAACCATCGCAGTATCTTCATCAATCCCCACCACACAAACACCCTCTGGTGCCTTTAAAAACAACTGAGCCGCCGCATCAGGTATCCATTTAAAGAACTTGTTGTAATGCGGAATGGTACGAATATGGGGGAGAAGGCCTAATCCAACCTCACCTTGCTCTTTCATCTTTCTAAAGTTCGGCACATCAGATCCCAGCGCCATCGCACCTGCGCTGCACCCTGCCAAAGAAGATCCGGCTTTCCAATTCCTAACAATCGCATCAAAGACTGGAGTCCCGAGCAAAGTCCGCGCCAAATAATGCGGATCACCGCCACTTAAATAAATTAACCCCGCACCGTCAATAAAAGGAACTAAATCTTCGCGCATCGCATCCTCGCGATTAAAGACAGGTAGGAAAACGTGCTCGGCATCAATTCGCTCTGCCTGTTCTTTCCCTCTTTGAAACCAATAAGCCAATCGATCTTGGCTTTCTTGCCCCGCAGCAGTAGCTAGCTGCACATACTTTCTAGAAGGACCAGAACTCAACAACGATGACTCAAGCGCGGCCATAACCGGCAAATACTCACCAGAACCAACTAGCGCGAGGCGACCATGTGTTCCCACAAGGCAAAGGTAGCGCTAATTGGCATTTTGCTAATTACATAAGCTCTTTCAGACATATGCATGGATCCTGCTTACACAAGATACAGACCGAACCAGTTTCTTTCTCTTTAGTTTCAGCGCTCATTTTTCTCCCCTTTCACAAGGTTTCTTAAAAAGAGAGTACTTCCTAACTGCCATTAAATTCCGCTCGATCCCCTCATGATCTACTCACTTCTCAAATCCATCAGCTCTTTGAAAGTATTATCAGACCATGACAAAGAGACAAGAATTTCGAGTCCTTGAAACCTATAAAGATTTTGAAGTACGTGAATATCAACCATGTGTAATTGCTGAAGTGAAAGTTTCAGCTAATTACGCCGATGCATCAGGAACGGCCTTCTCCTCGCTCTTTAAATACATCTCCAAGGGCAATAAAAAGTCCGAGAAGATTGCTATGACAGCTCCCGTGATCGCGGCGCAACGCGCGGAGAAGATCGATTCCGATGAATGGTTTGTCTCTTTTGTCATGCCCTCTGGCAGCACCTTTGGCCATCTGCCACATCCCAATGATCCGCAAGTTGTTTTGCGGGAATTAGATGCTGAAACTTGTATCGCAATGTCATTTCGTGGAAAGGCAACTTCCGAGCTCTCACAGAAGAAAGTTCACGAACTCAGAGCCGCTGCAGCAAAACAAAATATTGCACTCTCCGGGGAGACTCGAATCTGCCGCTTTGATCCACCCTTCAAACCAGGTTTTATGCAATACAACGAGATCGTGATCCCGGTATTCCTAACTGAGCTTTGAAGAAGGCAGCTCTAACTTTGGCTCTTCGCTAATAATACGCTTACCCATACGTTCGAGAAGTTTAAGTACCTGCAAATCAAATTTGGACGTTCCAGCTCGCAATTCGGTATCACGAATCAATGCCACCAAGGTAAGTAGTAAACCAAAAATAACGGGAATCATCGCCCAAGCTGTTGTCCCAAGTATCTCCATAGGGGAAACTCCAAACTTCATCTTCTTAACTTCCATAATTGTCATCGGCAAGTCATTTATCGCATGCATAACTACTGCCGGCCAGATACTTTTCATCGCAAGCATTAGCCCACAGGCAAGAACACCCATCCCAGCCGCATTGATTATCTGAGCTATTGTCGAAGAAATTGATTGACCAAAGATTGCATTCGTAATGTGCATCAGTCCAAAGAAAACTGAAGAACCTATTACGCCAACGAAAATCCCAAACCTTGATAAATACCCGTAAGCAAAACCCCTACAAAGCATTTCTTCCCCAAAGCCGATCCCAAGTACCACGAGAATCGAATAGACCAAATGCTTGGGTGTGGAAGTCTTATAAAACACAGAATCGAAGGCCCAATAAACTTGAGAGATAGCTGGAAGCAAAAATAATAAATTACGCCAATTAAACGCTGGCAATTTTAAGTATCGAAGGCCTCTACGCGTCAAGTACCTCCACAACAATAGTGCAAATGAACCTTGAAACACTTCCGAGGAAATATCGCGGACTTTATTCGGGGCCCAAAACATGACCCAATCCGAAAGATTCATAGAAACAATCGCCATGACTCCAACGAGAGCCAGGAAGACCGAGATTCCAAGAAACTTCTTCATGGAGAGAAGTTACAAGTGGCCACTGACATGCCAGGTGATTAAGAGTTATAGGACAGTGACAATCTGAGCTTGTTTAAAGAAATAATAGACGGGGTTTCGACCTTTTCCAAGAGAAAAATCGCTCAACCTTCCTGACACTACTGCTTCTACTGATGACCGTACTGCTAACAATTGCCAAACCTTTCTGACTTTTTACCCCCAGGAGGTGAGATCTCTATGATGAAGCTATTGCTTGAATATTGATGACCTTTGTGCACTTTTCCTAATCAAGTGGCTCTTGGATCCATTTTCCATTAGAAATTCGCCACGTCGTCGAAGTAAGGCCATCGGGGTAGTCAATGGTCACAGAAACATCATCCGCTTTGGCTCCCCAGTTACTTGCTTGAATGCTTTGCAAGTTGAAGCTTTCGGCCCTTAGATATTTCGTCCAAGATTTACTTTCAACTCTGTAAAAATACTTGGCATCTTTGAGTTCTGCACTGATATTTCTAGTTCCAAAGCCTTTGCTACGGACAGTGACAATAACTTCATCGATTCCAATATCGTCGATTCTGGACCAATCGATAGGTTGGAGATTCTCAATTTTTGAATTTTTGGACAGAAAAGGAGTCAATTCCTTGCTCTCATTACAAATCAAAACAAGATGCTTAGCCGCCCTAGTCAGGGCTACATAAAATAGACGAAGCTCTTCCTCTTCAAGACCCTCGTGCGATACGCCGAAAATTCTTTGAAGCCGCCATGTATGGTGAATTGAGGGAAATGATCTCTCAATAGGATCCAAGAGAATTACCACGTCTGCTTCGTTCCCTTTAAATCCATGGATGGTGGAAAAAAGTACTTTCTTAGAAAGTTCTGGGGGGAGCATAGATTTAACCTTTTCTCCGAATCTATCTAGGAGACTGCTGCCTCTTTGTTCGCCGATTTTTACGTAATACGGGATACTGACTCGGTTGTGACCAAGAACTGCGACAGAGAACTTTCCTCCAAGTTGAATCAACATTTTGGTGAGCGCAGGCGTTAATCGATCACCCTTATAAATTAAGTCTTCGCTAGATGAAATATTCCGTCGTTTCAACTCAGCAAGTCGTATTGATCCTAGAGCGTCTGATTCTGCAAGAGAAGGGGTACCTAGCCCTTTCATAACTCCATTTGATAATTCAACAATTGACGCCCCAGAGCGGTAATTCTTCATAAGTGAATATTTCTTAATATCGCCAAAATAATCCGAGTAGGAGTTGAAATACTTAAGTTCTGAGCCAGCGAATGAATTTATTGCCTGCCAATCGTCTCCAACACAGAAAAGCGAGGCCTCATGATTCTTTTTAAAAATTGAATCGATTATCCTAAAGAACTGCTCACTAAAGTCTTGAAATTCATCAACAAATATAAAGCGAATCTCTCCAAGATTGCCCTGGGTTTTCTTGCGCACAAACCCCAGCAGATCTTCTTCGATTTTTTGCACACCTCGATTCACTAGACCGTCAAAGTCGTCGTTATCACTTTGTTCTAAGAATTCCATGTATCTAGAAAATATCCTGACAAGCAGCTTTAAAAATTTTAATTCGGCTGTATCTTGAGGAGTATATGCATCAACAATATCTTTGAATTGCTCCGCACTCAGATTTCTTTTTCGAATTTTACTAATTGAATTGCTCACGGTACTTGTGAATTGATAGGTACCTCTATTTTCAATTCTTTTCCAGATTTCTTCGTCAGATAACCTTTTGACACTCAATCCAAGCTCGGTCAAATCTGTGACAATTCGATGTTCTAGATCTTCAAGTGAATCTAAATTGAGATCCTCAGGGTAATAGGACAGCAATTTCCACCCAGGCTTGTTTGCCCAAAAGTCCTGTTTCTCAATTATTTCAGAGTCGTATTGTGGGTTCCCTCGCATGCCAAAGTATTCAATTATTACACCCTGATCCTCGCCAAGTTCGACTGTGAAATCAGGTCTGTATGGCCGATCCCATTTGAAGTACTTCTCGTACTTATAGTCGAAATCATGCTGGAAGAGAAAGTCTGCAATTATCTTCTCGCCGAGCGATTTTATTGTCTCCCCTCTCATTGATTCGTTTGAGAGACCCCGTCGAAAATTCAGGAATTGCTCTTTATCATTCAGTAAATGCCATCCACCACTTTTTACGGTGTGCCAATCCGTACGAAAAAAACTGAGCATTACGCTCATGATGTCTTCTGCAAATTCCTTATCCTCGAGCAAATTCTTCACGATAGATTCGACCGCAAGGATCCTTGAACCTTGTTGCTCGGTGTTATCAATCAAGAGAGCCTCTTCGGGATGGACAATTCCATAAGCGAGTGCATGAAAGGTCATCACATGGCATTTTTCGAATTTTGGGGAAAATGTCGTAAGACGATTTAGTACCTCAGCTGCTGCAGCCCTATTGAATGCCAGAATAAGGATTTCACTCGGATCCACATTACAAAATTCAGTCAAAAAAATAGCCCGATTAACTATTGTTCGAGTTTTGCCGCTTCCGGCTCGAGCAGTAACAAGGACTCGCTTCTCTGTTGCTGCAATTGCTTTTAATTGATCTGTGTCGGGACTTGCGGTATCTAAGTCGTCGAATTTGCTGGCAACCCACTTAAGTTGAAGTTCTGATATCTCATTACGAGAAATCAACTTTTGATGTCTTTCCAAGATAATTTCTTCAGATTTCAAGTAGTTGTTGGAAATCACAGAATTAATCCATGCTCGATCTGGAAGTTCGACTTTGACTTGTTTTTGAGGGGTGGCCGACTGATAGGGACTTCCCTTGAATCCATTCCTTAAGTCTTCAATAGAAAATACATACACCCCCGGCCAATCATAGAAAGATACAAATATTGACCCATGAGCAACTTCTTTGATCTGACCTTTTCCATATGTAGGGTGAGAAACAACTTCTCCCTCATCTGGACGACTTAACTTGGTCATGAGTAAAGGTTACATATGAGGCCTGTATAACTCTAAACTCAGGGAGAGCGGACATTTCGCCTTGGGCGTATTAAATTAATACAGACGAGCGTGGGGCTTGGGTGGGCGTGTCTTAACAACCATTCCCAAAGCGCCATACGAGGAAACCTTTTTGCACACCTAGTAGGCCATCCTTGTATTCCGTGAGATCAAACCCATTTTGTGAATGTCCGGCTGGGAAAACATGGATTCCCGCAACCCAACATGCAGTTGCCATGGCCCACTCGCACGCGCCGCCGTATACGAATCGTTCTGCTCGATCAGATGGATTGTGGCGTTCGACGATAGTGCGCATTACCGTCTCAAGATCGTCTCTAAGTCCTGCATTATTTGAAAAGCCATTTTTCAATATTTGGAATGGATTTAATTCAGGAAGTTTTAGGGCTTCTTCCAGGATGTCGGACATAGGTAAATTATCATTCTAAAAAGCCTTTCTTGGTGGAATTTGATCGAATTCGTTGAAACATTTACTCATAGGACTGCATAGCCTCTTCCTTTTGGGGCGGTGTCTACTAACCTCGGAGTGTGCTGGCGTACCTAGGAACAAAGGGTCAATTCTTGCTCGATGCCCCGGTAATAGAGGACAAAGTTCGTGATGCGGTTTTAGCCAAATTGAATTTTGCTGTCGGGGAGAGTGAATACCTCTCATGGCGAAATTCTCTTGGAAATGCCATGTCGAACATCATGCGTTCTGAAAAGATCCCAGATGACGCGGGCATTGCGATTGAATACCGGTTGAATGGCCGGCGTTTTAGATTGGATTTTGTTATCTCAGGGCTGGACTCTCAAAATAAAGAGTCCCTGGTAATAATTGAATTGAAGCAATGGACTGATATCCAATTTTCAGATCTAGAGGAACACGTCAAGACAGTTCTTGGAGGGGGATTAAGAGACGTTACTCACCCTTCTTATCAAGTTTGGTCATACAAGTCGCACCTCGAGATGTTTAACGAATATGTATACGAGAACTCACTAAGTGTTTCTGCTTGCGCCTACCTACATAATTGCAAAGACCGATCGGTTATAACAAGTTCCCGCTATGAGAATGCGCTTCAACTTGCTCCCGTTTTTCTGCACGGTGAGTTCGCCGAACTCCAAGAGTTGATTGAGAAAAATATTGTTAAAGGAAGTGGGATTCAACTTCTAGAGCGAGTCGATGCTGCGGTTATTAGGCCATCGAAGCAATTGGCGGAAGCTGTTGGGAATATGCTTAAAGGTCAAAATGAATTTGTTCTCCTTGATGAGCAGAAAACTGCCTATGAGAAAATTCTTCTGGCTGCCCGTGAAACTCAGAAAAGTGGAAAAAAAGTTCTAATAATTAAGGGTGGACCTGGAACTGGAAAATCGGTTATTTCTATCAATGCACTCGCGGAATTAACCTCCCAAAGATTGAACGTGAAGTATGTAACCGCTAACGCCGCACCACGGGATGTCTTTCAAGCAAAGTTAAAAAATTTAGTTGCGGGAGATTCCGTAAAACATTTATTTGGTGGTTCCGGCTCATATACGGAAACCAAAAAAGATTCAATGGACGTTTTGATTGTAGATGAAGCGCATCGCCTACGTATGAAATCGGGAATGTTTAAGAATCTAGGGGAAGATCAGGCAAAGGAAATTATCTTTTCCTCAAAGTTGAGTGTCTTCTTTATTGATGAAGCGCAGAAAGTCACTTGGTCAGACGTAGGCGAGATATCTAGAATTAAGGCAAATGCAGCTGCGTTAGGTGCTGACGTTGAGATATTAGAACTTGTTTCTCAATTTAGATGTGGTGGTTCCGACGATTACATGGCGTGGCTTGATGACACTTTAGGTTTACAAAATATCCCCGAGAATTACTTCAGTCGGGAGAAATTCGACTTTCAAGTCATAGATTCTCCTCTCGTACTGCATCAGTTAATAAGGGAAAAAAATTTAAATTCAAATAAATCCCGCGTAGTCGCTGGTTATTGCTGGAACTGGGAGAGCAAGAAAGATTCGAAGGTATTTGATATTAAAATTTCTGAGTCTAACTATCAAGCGCGTTGGAACTTAGCTAGTTATGGAAATGAATGGATCTTAAATCCAAACTCCGTCGAGGAAGTGGGTTGTATCCACACTTGTCAGGGACTTGAGATGGACTATGTGGGCGTAATAGTTGGAGAGGACTTGCAGGTTTATGGGGACAAACTCATTACTAATCCTGCAGGTAGAGCAAAAACCGACAAGTCTTTGGCTGGCTATAAGTCAGAACGAAAGATAAATCCAGAATTGGCCGACGCAAAAGCCGATGAGTTAATTCGTAATACTTACAGGACCTTAATGAGCCGTGGAATGAAGGGTTGTTATGTTTATTTCACAAACGAGGAAACGAGGAAGTACTTTGAATCTCGACTTCCTAAGAATTAGCTAAATGAACTCCATCCACTTCACCCAATTCAAGGGGCCTATATCGGTTGTTGATATTCCTATGCCTGTTGCTAGTGAGGCTGGGGTTGTTTTAAAGGTTGAGGCCACTGGGGTATGCAGGAGTGATTGGCATGGCTGGATGGGTCATGATGATGGGATTGTGTTGCCACATGTTCCTGGACATGAGTTGGCTGGGGTTATTAGTTCGGTTGGTGGATTGGTTTCGAAGTTTAAGGTGGGGGATCGGGTAACGGTCCCGTTTGTGTGTGGGTGTGGGAAGTGTGAGTTTTGTTTAAGGGGAGATGCGCAAGTTTGTCCAGTGCAGACGCAACCGGGATTTACGGGCTTGGGTTCTTTTGCGGAATATGTTGCGATTGATAACGCTGACTTTAATTTAGTTTTGATTCCGGAGAGTGTTTCTTTTTCAACAGCTGCGGCTCTTGGTTGTCGCTTTGCTACGGCATATCGCGGGTTGGTTAAGCGGGCCTTGGTTAAGTCTGGTGAAGTGGTTGTTGTTTATGGCTGTGGTGGTGTGGGCTTGAGTGCGGTGATGATTGCTCGGGCACTTGGCGCAGTTGTTTATGCGGTTGATGTTAATGAGGAAGCGTTATCGATGGCTGTTGGTTTGGGAGCTATTGGTATTAATTCACGCGAGGTTGATCCAGTTACATATATGCAATCACTTGGTGGGGCACATGTGGCGGTGGATGCGTTGGGAAGTGAAGTGACTGCTGGAGCGTCGGTAATGTCATTGCGACGTAGGGGACGGCATCTGCAATTGGGGTTGTTGCTTACGGAGGATGGACTCAGTGCGATACCGATGGCGCGAGTAATTGCGTGGGAGTTGGATTTACTGGGATCGCATGGAATGGCGGCGGTGGATTATCCGGAGATGTTGGCACTAGTTGCATCAGGTGCACTTGATCCGTCGGTCTTGGTTACTCGCGAGGTTGGGTTGGAAGAGGGGGCGCAGGTGTTGGCGACTTTTGATACCTCTTCTGCTTCTTCTGTATCGCGTAAGGGAATTACGATTATTAAGCCGGGGATTTAAGTAGCTCAGAATTTATCAAAAATATTCTTGCCCGTGCATTAACTTGTGGATATTCAACGGGTACGATTTTGCGCATGAGCCAAAGCCAGAACGCACCAGCATTTGATACGACCGTCGATGCCGTCGAACAGACCAAGCACCTCAAAAAGTCCTTCGGGCGAAAAGAGATTCTTGCCTTCACCATCTGTACCTTGGTTGGTGTCGATAGCGTTGGTCAGATAGCAAGCCAAGGACCGCGGGCAATCACGATGCTCCTGTTCTTTGCATTGGCCTTCTTTATCCCGCAATCACTTCTCTTTGCCGAACTTGGAACGGCATTCCCTCAAGAAGGCGGACCGTATCTTTGGGCGCGTATTGCCTTTGGTCGGTTAGTCGCAACAATCAACAACATGTTGTATTGGGTTACTAATCCAGTTTGGTTTGGTGGAACACTCTCTGTGGTTGCTGCGGCAACTCTGGAAACCTTCTTTAGAAATGGAAAGCCACTTAGTACTTTCTGGTTCTATCTATTTACGATGCTTTTTATCTGGGTTGGTACTTTTGCCACAATCTTGTCTTTCAAAGTAGGTAAGTACATCCCAATCTCTGGTGCATATGCTCGATTTGTACTACTTGGCGTATTTACCCTCGCTGTAGTTATGTATGGCGCAAAGCATGGTGTTCACACGCCACATTTGAGCGATATGACAATTAATTATGCTGGCTTTGTTGGTTTGACTGGAATCTTGATCTTCGCACTTTGTGGCTTTGAACTTCCAAATGCTGCGGGTGATGAGATGATCGATCCAAAGCGCGATGTGCCTTACTCACTCATTCGTGCGGCAATTGCCGGAATCGTTCTTTATGGTGTGCCAATCACCTGTGTGCTTATGGTGTTACCAATCGATCAAGTAACCAGCCTTGGTGGATTTATCGATGCAATCAAAACGGTATTTACAGTCTTTGGTGGATCGGTCGATGCAAAGGGCGTTGCGACTTTAACTGGCAGTGGAGCTGTGATGGGTGGAGTTGCTGGAGTTCTCTTTATTCTCTGCACCCTTTCATCTGGCGTTGCTTGGATTATGGGTTCTGACCGCGCACTAGCCGTATCTGGTTATGACGGGGCTGCGCCACGTTGGCTCGGTGAGATTTCAGAAAAGCACGGAACTCCAGTTCGCGTAAATATTCTTTCTGGCGCAGTGGCTTCAATTACCGTATTTGCGGCGCATCAAATTAGCGGTGGCAATCTAGGCAAGTATTTCACCGTTGTCATCAGCATCGCAGTTTCAACAACAGTTCTGTCCTATCTCGCTATTTATCCAGCGCTCTGGAAGCTTCGCAATTCACATCCCGAGCAACCACGTCCATACAAGGCGCCATTTGGAAAGTTCATCTCTGCCTGGCTTACTTGTTTGGTCCTCTTTGCTGGGGCGCAGTTACTTTTCCCTGGAATTGGCAGCGCGTGGTTCGGTAATGATTACCGTCCGGATGGTTGGGCGCAGGCCGAGAAGTGGAAGTACTTCTTGACCGAAGCGGTACCGCTAGCAATCTTTGTAATCGTTGGTTTCTTATTCTGGGTTAGCGGAAAGAAGACTCGCGAGGAGAAAGCAGCTTAATTTAATATCTACCACCCGTGCCTTGGCCGGCGGTGTTAGGAAAAAAGCGGTGGGACTACGGTTTCATACATGCGACTAAGGGCAAATTCTTGGTGGCCGTTCTTCTCAGCCTTAGTCTCTTGACCATTAGCAACGGCAACAATCTCATCAAAAATTCTTGCGCCAGTTTCTTCGAGGGTTTCGATGCCATCGGCGATAGTGCCGGCATCTAGATCGATGAAGTCGGTAACTGCTTTATACATCGGCGTATTCGTACTTACTTTAATGACCGGCATGATTGGTGAACCTGTTGGTGTGCCGCGACCAGAGGTAAAGACAACAACATTGATGTGACCGGCAGCAAAGCCAGCTAATTGTTCGATGTCATGGCCAGGGGTATCCATAAAGTAGAGACCCGGTTTTGCGGGAACATCGGCGAATTCAAGAACACCAGTTAGGGGAGCGTTGCCCGCTTTCTTAGCGGCGCCAAGTGATTTCTCTTCAAGAGTAGAAAGACCACCTTCAATATTTCCACGAGATGGTTGGGCGCCACGAATATCAATTCCTTCATAGTTAATTGATGATTCATATCTAGCAACCATTGCAACAATCTTTTTACCGGTCTCTTCGTCGAGTGCGCGCGCTGCAAGTAAGTGTTCGGCGCCAAGAATTTCAGTTGTTTCACCAAGAACTGATGTGGCACCGAGTTCTACGAGTCGATCTGAAGCAACACCGAGGGCTGGATTGGCAGTAATTCCAGAGAGCGCATCAGAGCCGCCGCATTCAAGGCCAAGAACAATCGCAGACCAAGGCGCTGGGACGCGGGCTTCTGCTTCTGCTTCTTTGGCAAGTTTTATTGCTTCTTGTGTTGCTTGCTCGGTGAGAGTTTGAATCGAGCCGAGTTTTGGTAGTGAAAGTTCGATGATGGTTTGTTTTGTTATCGCCTTTGCTTGCTTGATAATTTCTAATTCAACATCGGTACCAAGAGTTAAGAAGATAACTGAATGGTTATTTGGGTTTGCTGCAGAGCCCGCCAAAGTCTTTGTGACGCGAGGTAGATCGTTATCTACTTCGCCAGACCAATCGTGATTGAGAGCTACGCAACCGCTCACATCATCAGCGATCTTTCGGGCAGTAGTTGAAAGCGCAGAGTGAAGTGGCAAGATCAAAACGTGATTGCGAAGGCCCCATCGACCATCAGTGCGCTTAAAAGCTTTTAGTGGCGAGTCCATCAAACGCTCCTTACGATTCTAGGTGCGCGAATTTCACCGACGCTGCTCTTCTCAGCCTTTGTTTCTTGGCCAGCGATTACTTTGGCAAGAAGATCAAGAATCTCTTGGCTTGAGTTTGTGTTGGTTAAATCAAAGTCTTGGCTGGTTGCTTGGTGAAGCGGGCCGGTGCCAGCGATATTAATTACTGGAATCAATGGGAATCCAGAGGCTGGTTGGTTCTCATCTGGAAAGGAGATGATTACTTGAGCCTTTAACTCCATAAGCTTTGAAAAGTTGTCGATTGAGATATGGGAATCAGTAACGATTTCGACTTTGTAGCCGGCGGCCTTAAGTGCGTTGGTGAGTTCGGTGGTGTCGATCTTTGGATTTGAGTTATCGATACCGACGGTGATTTGGTCGTTCCTTATTTCTACTTGGTTCTTTGGAAAGTCAGCATTTAATTGCTTGGCTGCAGCAATACCGGAATCAACCGTGCCTTGTACTCCGCCAGATTCTTGAATGATTTGGTATCTAGTCGATTTGTTAGTCTCGAGGAGTTTTGCGCCGAGTTCTTGACTCTGAATAGTTTCACAGCCCAGGCCGACCACTAGTACCGAACTCACATTTGGATGTGCCGCTAATTGTGAGAAGAAGTCATCGATGCCGGCGACATCGCCACCGATAATCCCGCAGCCATGTTGGTGAGCGAAGGTAATTGCATCTAAGCCATTGGCAATTCTTCGGGCGACGTGGGTGGAGCAGACAACGGAAGGAAGGATTAATTGGTGATGGCGGATTCCGATGCCGCGATTTTCGTGAAGGTAGCCAGTGCTCATTTACTTTGCCACTTGCTCGGTTGAGAGGCGATCGCCTAGAACGTTGTGGGTGTGAACATGCTCGCCGATATGGATATCGCTAGTGGCATGGCCCATGCGCTCGCCATATTTGATGATGCCATCGTTTTTCTTAATCTCTTTGGTGGCGATCTTATGGCCGCGATTTATCTTATTCAAAACTTTAATCGTCGTGCCATCTTGTTCGATGAGTTCACCGATCTCGAGATCGGCTAGGGAGACGGCGATGTTATCGCTGGGATCTAGGAAGAGCAGTTTTCTCATAACGGGTTCACAGTACATGCGATCAAGGTAAATATGAATGGATTAGTGAGTGAAATTCCTGATAGCGCGCTTCAAGTAGTTCTAGCTGTGATGCGTTTGGTTGAATCGTCTTACCTATTGGGATTTTGATCTTTGCAATCGATGTTGCTAGATCGCCACCGGCACTTGCACCAATTGCAATCATGGCGGCGCCGATATCAGAACCAGAGTCAGCAAGTAGCGCGATCTCGCGATTTAGTACCGTTGCGCGAATCTGAGAGAGAAGTTGTGACTTGGCGCCACCGCCGACGGTGTAAACGGCGCCTTGAATTGGTGCTCCGGCGCTTTCTAAGATTTCATATGAAAGGCGTTCAGCAAATGCGATACCTTCCAATATTCCTCGGTATTCATCCATTTGGCTTTGTGGTTCACCTTTTTGTAGATGAACTAATTCTTTATTGGCAATCGGAAAGCGCTCGCCGACACCAACCAGGGGATAGGTCAGATAAGTGGCTGGATTCTTTGCGCGCTCGTTGAAACTTTCTAGCAGGCCGCCGAATTTCTTATATGAAATTCCACCAAGGTTTGAGGCGCCGCCAGCTAACCAAGTATTAGTTGGAAGTAAGTGCGAGTAAAAACCGGGACCAGAGATTTCTTTATCCGCAACAATCTTAATAACCATGGTTGTGCCAAGAGTGGTTACGGCAGTACCGATTTCTGTGCCACCGGCAGAAATTTGCCCCGTACAACCATCAGTCATTCCAGCATAGATATCCATTTCTGGAATCTTTAATTCTTCTGCTATTGCTTTACTGATCTTTCCAAGGAAAGTTCCAGGCGCAACTATCTTTGGCATTTCAATGCCTTCGATGGTTTCTTCCCATGTGAGAGTTTGATGGTTTGCGCCACTCTTTAACCCGTGTGACCAATCGGTGGCGATTTGATTTAGTGGTGTTCGTGTAAGGGCGGCGATAACAAATTCTGGAGTGTGAGCGAATAAGAGTTCTTCACTCGTATTGGAAAGACCCTGGCGAATTATTCGCGCGCGTTCGAGCGGTGAGTTGGCGCGGCCATCGTTGTACATCGCAGCCGGTGCAACGGGGATTCCTGCCTTATTGGTAAGTACAAAGGTTCCAGAGGTGGCAGTAATTGCCATTGCCGTTGGTTGGGATTCGCTCTTTTCAACAACTTCTGCGAGAACTCGTTTTACTGCTTCGACCCAACTAGTTGCATCTTGAGTTTGGGAATTATCATCTCCACGAATTACTGGTGAGAGTTTGGTGGTTGCACGAGCTATTTGTCTGGCGTTCTCATCAACCAGAATTGCTCTGGTTCCTTCAGTTGAGATATCAACTCCGATAAAGCTTTGGCTCATGAAAGTTTGGCGATCAACTCTGCTAGGTTAGTTAGATCGGGCGCGACGATATCGGCCTGGTCCAAATCACTTTGTGCTGGGTTGGGATTTGCTTCACCACGCAGAATCCAAACGGTGCGCATCCCTAAATTCTTTGCTGGCAAGACATCGGTATCAAAGCGATTGCCAATATGAATCGCATCTCTTGGTTCTGTACCTAGTTCTTTTAGCGCTAATTGAAAGAAAGCGGGATCTGGTTTTTCTAAACCAACTTTTGCCGATATGCCGAGGAAATCTATTTTTTCATAAATGCCATCACGCTTTAGGCTTTCGATGGAGGCAAGTGGTTGGTTAGCGACCAAACCAATCTTTGCACCAGTTGCTTTGATCGTATCGATGCATGCGATTGCATCTTGGTAGAGATCTTGGGCGGTGAAATTCCAACGCTCGGTGGCGTAATCCATAATATCTTTTTTTAGTTCGAGCGAACCAAAGAATGCCATACAGAGTTTGGTGCGAAGCGAGCCAGAGTGCGACTTAAGGTGTTCGTCATAGACGCTTTCGAACTTGGTGCGATCTGCGCCATTATTGAAATGAGCGATTGCTTGGTAGATCGCCTCTTTAAAGACATCATCAGAATAGATAATTCCGCCAACATCAAAGGTAACTGCTTTTGGCTGCATTAATTACTTATTTTCTTTGGCATATAACTTGCGACGAGCAACTTCATCTGGGCGGAAAGCGATCTTTTCAGCAGCGCTCTGTGGCAAGAAGCTAATTCCACCCGCAGATAAGGCACCGATTCGAACTCGTGCGGCTTTAACCGCAATTTCAGTAGTTGCCAGTGCTTCATCAACGCCACTGCCAGAAGTGCAGAGACCGTGATTGCCGAGAATGATCTGACCAGGAGCGCGCCCGTGCTCGTCCATAAATTTTGCAACACCTTGATAAACGCCCAAGCCCAAAGTTAAACCTGGTTCGGCATAAGGCAAGAAGAGTGGGGTTGGTCCGCAGGTAACGCTCTCATCTGGGAAGAGAGTTCCGGCGTAATGCACTGGCCCATCTTTGCTGGAGGCAAGTGCAACAACTGGAGTTGGGTGGGTGTGAAGTGACCACTTGGCGCCCATTAAATGGAATGCGACAACGTGAACCAAAGTTTCGATACTTGCTTTTCGTTTAGTGCCATTTGGCGTTACCGAGTTTTGCAATAAATCATCAAGAGCTTTATCGCCCTTTTGAGAGATGCCATTCTTATTTGCGTCTTCCAAGATCTCAATACATTTTGAAAGCGGGAGGTAGACCCAATCTTCTTCGGTGGCCTTACACATAATTACGCCACTTGCCTTAACGAGGAAGCGATCGTTTTCTAAATCAACTGCGCCCGCATTGCCTTCAGCGAGAATTGTTAGGTCGGCGGCGGGATCACCTGCGCGCAGCGAGAGATTGGTTAGATTCTTTACGATCTCACTCATTTATAACTCCCGATCGATTAACTGGTCATAGCGTAGTCGGATTGATTTGATGTGTGCGCGTAATTCCAAATCTTGCGTTGGGGCGTAGCGCTTAATGGAAACGCTCTTGCGAACTAATTCCCGCCCAGCATCCAGTCCTGCTAATTGGCCAAGTCCAATAGCTTGCACGATGGCATTTCCCATCGCTGTTGCCTCAACCGGTCCGGTAATAACTTCGATGCCAGAGATATCTGCGGTCATCTGGGAGAGGTGTTCATTTTGCGAGCCGCCACCAACAATTTGAATTGCTTTCATTTCTTGATCGCCGCACTTCTGTAAGACATCGGCTATTCGCGAATATTGCAGTGCAAGTGAGACGAAAACACATTGGGCCAATTCACCAGGTGAATTTGGAATTGGCTGCTTTGAATTCTTGGCATAACTTTGAATTCGCTCGATCATGCCGCCGGCATGGTGAAATAGTGGATCATCGATATAAATGAGAGTGCGATAGGGATCAGCTTGTGCTTTCGCTGCATCAACAAGTTCGGCATAAGTGAGTTCGATGCCTTGCTTCTTTAAATCCCTACGAACTTCTTGAATTACCCAAAGACCCATAATGTTTCGAAGTAAGCGAATATTTCGGCCAAACCCACCTTCATTTGTTAGGCGACGTTCCAAGGTAATTTCATTTATCAGCGGCTTTGGTAATTCAATTCCCATAAGCGACCAAGTACCAGAAGAGATATAGGCATTTCCGGGTGCGGTAAATGGAGTTGCAACAACGGCCGCTGCAGTGTCGTGGCTTGCTGTGGCGATGCAAACAAGTTCGCCTATTCCAGTCTCGGCTGCGATCTCTGATAGCAAATTTCCACGAATTGATCCCGCATCTTGGACTTCGCCAAAGAAATTTGTTGGAATCCCAAGTTCCAGGGCCAGGTCCAGCGCCCACTTATTACTTACGACGTCATACAAACCAGAGGTTGTTGCAATTGTGTATTCACTCTTTATTACTCCGGTGAGTGCATGGAGAATTAGATCGGGCATCAAAAGCAGGTGCGCTGCTCTTTCAAATTCCTCAGGGGATAACTCTTTAATCGCAAGTAATTGGTAGATGCTATTTACTTCAAGTAATTGGGCGCCGCTTGCTTCATGCAATCGCTTCTTGCCAACTAGGTCTGCTGCCTTGGCTAGAAATCCATCGGTGCGATGATCACGATGGCTTACTGGAAGATCGATGATCTTTTGATTTACATCTAGGAAGCCAAAATCTAGACCCCAGGTGTCAACTGCGATTGATTCATATTTTGCACCTGGAATTTGCGCAGCTTTACTAAGCGCAACCTTGATCTCTGAAATTAACTTTGGAAAATCCCAACAGCGACGATTGCGTAAATCGGTTGTAACTGGTGTTTCAAAGCGGTGAATCTCATTAGTGGAAATTGTTTCTCCAATATCCACAGCCATCAGGCGTCCGGATTCAGCACCTAGGTCTAGCGCAAGGTAGGTAGCCATGATTTAGTGATCTTGCCATATTTGTTTTGCGCACAAAAGAGTTTCTAAAAGGCGAATCATTATAAAAAAACGTTATACAAATTAGGGGTGAATTGGACGAACTTTCTTGGCCAATCCCTAGCGCAGGGGGGTGCTACCTGATTACTATGCACAAGCGCATTTAGGCGAATCATGAAATCCAATTTAAGAGTGGAGTCAACGTGGCACAAAAGGGAGACCTTCTTCTCCAAATGACCGGCGTCCAAAAACGATTTGGTGGCGCAATTGCACTACGCGGAACTGATTTATCAATTAGAGCTGGTGAGATTCACGCACTACTAGGTGAAAACGGCGCTGGTAAATCTACGATGTTAAAGATTTTGGCAGGTGTTCACGAGAACGACGGCGGAACAATCACTCTAGGAAATAAGCCCTTCCAAGTCGGCTCACCGCAAGCATCGATTGAACAAGGTATTGCAGTTATTTACCAGGAACCTTCACTCTTCCTGGATTTATCTTTAGCCGAAAATGTATTTATCGGTCGCCAACCAATTAAGGGAGTTGGAATTGATTGGAAAGCGGCGCAAGATGAAGCGGGCAAATTATTTAAAGAGCTAGGCGTTTCGCTAGATCCAAAGCGACAAGCACGTGGTCTTTCAATTGCCGATCAACAAGTAGTTGAAATTGCAAAAGCGCTTTCAATGAATGCTCAGATCATCTTGATGGATGAACCAACCGCAGCGCTTTCAGCTTCTGAAGTAGAGCGCTTGATGACAGTTATGAAGAATCTGAAGGCAGCTAACAAAGCAGTTATCTTCGTTAGCCACCGCCTTGATGAAGTATTTGCAATCTCGGATTACATCACCGTTATGCGCGATGGTGCGACGGTAAGTCAGAACCCAGTTGCTAATACCAATCTCCAAACTGTCATTAAAGAGATGGTTGGTCGCGAATTAACCGAACTCTTCCCAAAGACCACCCACAAGATTGGGGACGTGGTTCTTGAAGTTAAAGATCTTTCAAACCCTGCTTTCTTCCGAAATGTTTCATTCAATGTACGAAGCGGTGAGATCGTGGCCTTGGCTGGACTGGTTGGTTCCGGGCGATCTGAAATTGCGCGCGCCATCTTTGGCGTAGATAAGTACGAAACTGGATCGGTAAAGGTCAAGGGTAAAGAGCTAAAGAAGGGCTCACCAGTGGCTGCGATGGAAGAGAAGATTGCGCTAGTTCCAGAAGATCGTCGTCAGCAAGGTCTATTTATGATCGCGGGCGTCAACCGAAATATTTCAATGGAATCTTTCCCAAATCTGGTTAATAGAATATTTATTAACTTTAAAAAGGAAAGAGCCCTTACCGCGACTTGGAAAGAGAAGCTCTCGATCAAGTTTGCTGATGCATCTGCTTCAGTTGATCACCTCTCAGGTGGAAATCAACAGAAGACCGTTCTAGCAAAGTGGCTTGCAACAAATCCAGATCTTTTGATTGTTGATGAACCAACTCGCGGTATCGATGTTGGTACTAAAGCTGAAGTGCATCGTTTGATTGATGCCGCAGCCGAGGAAGGCAAAGCAATTTTGATGATCTCCTCCGAACTTCCAGAAGTTCTAGGTATGGCAGATCGCATCATCGTTATGCGAGAAGGCCATCAAGTAACCGAATTAACTCGCGCTCAAGCAACGCAAGAAAACATAATTGCAGCGGCCACAACAGGAAAGGTGGCCTAACAATGAACTTTCTTTCGCATCTGCGCCCGAAGGGCCGCGAAGCCAGTCTTGGAATCATTCTCGTTCTTACAATGGGAGTTACCGGAATTATCAATCCGCGCTTCTTAACAGGTGATGGAACTAGAGATCTTCTAAGTTCTACATCAATCGTTGCTTTGATGGCGATTGGTATTGCGCCAGTTGTAATCATGCGCCACATCGATCTTTCGATCTCCTCCACCGTTGGTCTCTCTGCTTGGATGGTCGCAAACCTATGCGCCCACCATAAGAATTTCTCCTGGTGGCAATGCTTTGTTATTGCCGGATTAATTGGAGTTGCAGTTGGAGCTCTTAATGGAATTCTGGTTGCGGGTCTTCGTTTACCTGCGCTGGTAGTAACGCTGGGTACGCTTTATATAGTCCGCGGACTTGTCTATGTAATCTCAAACTCTGTTGATTACAACGCGCAGGAAATGCCACCAAGCTTGCTGGCAATTGGCCATCACGTATTTCTTGGCTTATTCCCACTGACCTTCATATTAGTTTTAATAATGATGTTAATTACCGCTTGGTTTATGAAATATCGCAAACCAGGTCGCGACTGCTATGCAATTGGATCTAATCCACCTGCGGCAGATCTAGTCGGTATCAAAGTATTTCGCCGTACCTTCCTTGCTTATGTTTTCTCTGGCTTCATGGCAGGAATTGCTGGCGTCTTCTACTTGATTCGCTTTGCGCAAGTTGACTCAACTGCATTCTATGGCCAAGAACTTGCTGTTGTTGCTGCCGTTGTAATCGGTGGCGTAACAATCGCTGGTGGTTCCGGAACAACAGTTGGTGCAGTCATCGGTGCGCTATTGGTACAGACAATTCAGGGAGCACTTGCTGCACTAGGTGTTGATGCATTCTGGAAGTCAGCAATTAATGGTCTCTTGCTGATAATTGCAATCTGGGCGGATCGAATTTTGGCTCGAAAGAGTGAAAATGCCTTACTCGCGCAACGAATTAAAGAGAGGGCATAAAAATGTCAGTTACTACACCAGACTCAACGACTGCAAAGAAGCCTAAGTTTCGTTTCACTTGGGATACTTCAATCCTTCTTCTACTCCTAGTTGTCTGGGTTGCCGCAACTCTTACAACCGATAATTTCCTAAGTACCACCAACGTTTCACAGATCTTCTCCAATACTTCTGAGATCACGATTATGGCCTTTGGCATGATCTTCTTGATCATCGTTGGGGAAATTGATCTATCGATTGCTTCAATTCTTGCCCTTGGTTCGGCGATGCTTGGTTGGTCTTACGAACGAGGTACACCTATTTGGCTCTCAATCATTATCTGTATCGTGGTTGGAACTCTCTGTGGTTTCATAAATGGAATCTTGGTTACCAAGGTAGGGCTGGGTTCTCTAGCAGTAACCATCGGAACACTGGCGCTTTATCGCGGTATTGCAAATGGATTACTCGGAACAAAGACAGTTAATGAGTTTCCAGATTATTGGACTAGCTTTGGATTCGACACCATTGGTAAGAGTTGGATTCCACAGTCACTTCCACTAATTATTATTTTGGGAATTGGTTTTGGGTTACTTCTTCACAACACGCCATTTGGACGTCGCAGTCTTGCAATTGGACAAAGTCCAGAAGCTGCCAAGTTTGCGGGCGTAAATGTAATTCGCCACAAGATAATCGTCTTTACCTTTACTGGATTTATGTCAGGTATCGCTGGCGTTATCTACACCTTTAGATTCTCAACTGCGCAAGCAGATAACGGAGTTGGTTTAGAACTACTTGTTATCTCTGCTTGTTTGCTCGGCGGAGTTTCCATCTTCGGTGGAATTGGAACCATGTGGGGCGTTATTGCGGGTGTACTTCTCGCAGGTAGCGTTGAATCTTGGTTAACCCTTCGCGAGATCAATGCCCAGTGGCGCACGATCGTCACCGGCATCTTGTTGTTAACTTCCGTAGCCGCTCCCGTCCTTATAAATAAGGCGAAAGCACGAAGGAAGGTAACTAAATCGTTATAAAGGATGCCTTGTTAGGCCTTCTTTAAGCGAATAGATTGAAGAAATCAGACCTTGTTAGGTAACCACTTATCTAGGCCTGTGTTCAGAACCAACGTAGGTTCTGTTCTCTTAACTGAAAGGAAGTTACTTTGAAGAAAGTATTAGCAGCAATTGCAACAGGTGCGTTGATCGCAACTGCATTTGTAGCACCTTCATCACAAGCAGCAGCAAAGCTGAAGATCGCCCATATTCCTAAGCTAGGAACAATTGGCTACTTCCAAGCAGCTGACAAGGGTGTACAACGTGCATGTAAAGAACTTGGTGCAACATGTGCATACAAGGGACCTACAGAAATCACAGCCGCTGCACAAGTTAAGGAAATTAACGCAGCCGTACAAGGTGGTTACAACGTATTGATCGTTGCAGCTAATGACAAGGACGCTCTAGTACCAGCACTTAAGGCAGCGCAGAAGAAGGGTGTAACAGTTGTTACATACGATTCAGATGTTGCTCCAGCTGGTCGTTCAGTATTCGTAAACCAAGCATCTTCAGAAGGTATCGGTAACGCACTTGCAGATTCAGCAGCAGATCTAGCTGGCGGAAGTGGCGACATCGCAGTACTTTCAACAACACCAGATGCAACAAACCAGAACGTTTGGATCGACTTCATGAAGAAGCGCCTAGCGGCTAAGTATCCAGATATCAAGGTTGTTGCAACTGCGTACGGTCTAGATAAGCCAGAAGAGTCAACAACAGAAACTCAAGGCCTAATCCAGAAGTATCCAACAATCAAGGCAATCGTTGCTCCTACATCAGTAGGTATCGTTGCTGCTGCCAAGTATGTTTCAGGTTCAGCATCAAAGGGCAAGGTTTTCGTAACCGGTCTTGGATTGCCTAACGACATGAAGACATACATCAAGGACGGATCAGGAGCTCAAGCATCTCTATGGGATGTTGAGAACTTCGGTTACGTTGCAGTTCAAGTTGCTAACGCAATTCGTAACAACAAGCAATCTGTAAAGGTTGGCGCAGTTGTTAAGTCTGGCAAGGGCGACAAGGGCTTGAAGTCTCGTACAGTTACAGCAGGTGCCGTTGGAAACGAGATAATCCTCGGACCAGCAACTGTATTCACAGCAAAGAACGTAGATCAATACAACTTCTAATTTCTCAACGAGATTAGTTGATGTAAGTTCTTAAAGATTTAGGGCAGTTTCCTTCGGGGGACTGCCCTAAATTATTTTTTGCAAGACCCTTCCGTAGAGAAGTTAAATTCACTAGAGTTAAGCAAGTAAACCCCTAGTTAGGAGAATTTAAGTAGCCATGGAGAGAGTTTGTTTTCGTCTCCAGGTAAAACTTGAGTTTTTAGACGAATACGTCGACCGACACAAAACCGTTTGGCCAGAGATGCTTGATGCCCTTCGTGACACCGGTTGGGGAAATTACTCACTTTATCTAGATCGCAAAGATGGAACCTTGATTGGTTACCTTGAAACCCCAAGTTTGGCTGCGGCAAAAGCTGGTATGGAAAAGACCGCAATCAATGCCAAGTGGCAAGCAGAGATGGGTAAATTTTTTGTCGCGCTAGAAGGGCGCCGGCCCGATGAAGGATTTTTAGAGTTAGAAGAAGTTTTCCATTTAGATTAATCAACCTAAGGGAGTGAAAAGAAATGGCAAGTATCAAAGAAGCAAAGGAAGTCTTAAAGCGCTTTTATATTGAAGTGCCTTCATGGGCTTATGGAAATTCGGGTACTCGCTTCAAAGTATTCGCATCTCCCGGAACTCCACGCGATCCATTTGAAAAGATTGCCGATGCTGCCCAGGTTCACAAGTTTACTGGCGCAGCTCCTTCAGTTGCGATGCACATTCCTTGGGACAAAGTTGAGGATTACTCAAAGTTAGCCCAGCATGCCAAAGATCTAGGCGTTCGCCTTGGTACTGCAAACTCAAATACTTTCCAAGACGATGATTACAAACTTGGTTCAGTCTGTCACCCAGATGCCAAGATTCGCCAGAAGGCAGTAGATCATCTCTATGAATGCCTAGAAATTATGAATATCACTGGCGCACAAGATCTAAAGCTCTGGTTTGCCGACGGTACAAACTATCCAGGCCAAGATGATCTAAGTGGTCGCCAAGAGCGTCTAGCTGAATCGCTTCGCAAATGTTATGACCGTCTTGGACCAAACCAAAGAATGCTTTTGGAATATAAGTTCTTCGAACCAGCTTTCTACTCAACCGATGTGCCTGACTGGGGAACTTCATATGTTCACTGTCTAGAACTTGGACCAAAGGCGGCAGTCTGCGTTGATACCGGGCACCATGCACCAGGTACAAATATTGAATACATCGTCGCCTTCCTACTTTGGAAGAAGCGTTTAGGTGCATTTGACTTTAACTCACGCTTCTATGCCGATGATGACCTAATTGTTGGCGCTGCAGATCCATTCCAACTATTTAGAATCATGCACGAAGTAAATCAAGGTGGCGGTTTTGATGTTGGCACTCCGGTTTCTTATGTACTAGATCAATGCCACAACATCGAAGATAAGATCCCAGGTCAAATTCGTTCGATTACAAATGTTCAAGAAGCAGTGGCAAAGGCGTTATTAGTTGATGCCGATGCACTTATGAAGGCGCAAGTTGCTGGCGATATTCTCGGTGGAAATGACATCTTGATGGACGCATACAACACAGATGTTCGTCCAATGCTTGGTGAACTTCGCGCAGAACAAGGACTTGATCCAGATCCTAAGGCTGCGTTTGCCCGCAGCGGTTACTTAGCAAAGATTTCTGCTGAACGTATTGGCGGAAAGCAAGCTGGGTGGGGAGCATAGTGACAACACCAAAACCTGCGAAAGAGTTATTAGATCGAAGTAATCGATTGGGCTCCGACCCGCGAATTACCAACTTTGCTGGTGGAAATACTTCATCAAAGGGTTTTGTAAAAAATCCTGCAACTGGAAAAGATGCCGAAGTACTTTGGGTTAAAGGTTCTGGTGGCGATCTTGGCACCATGACCGAAGCTGGTTTAGCGCTAGTAGACCTCGAAAAGTTTCGTGAACTACCAAAGGTATATCGGGGTGTAGAACACGAAGATGAGATGGTCGCGCGCTTTGATTACTGTCGCTTTGGTATGGGAGGAGCTGCGCCAAGTATCGATACTTCGATGCACGGACTAGTTGAATTCAATCACGTCGATCACCTTCATCCAGATTCAATTATCGCCCTTGCAACATCAGTTGATGGCGAGAAGTTAACTCGGGAATGTTTTGGCGATGAAATTCTTTGGGTTGATTGGCGACGTCCAGGATTCCAACTTGGATTGGATATGGCAAAGATTGCAAAAGAAAATCCAAAGGCAAAAGGTTGCATCCTTGGTGGGCACGGTCTAACAACCTGGGCTGATACCAGCGATGAATGTGAAAAGCGTTCGGTTGATGCCATTACAAAGGCAGAGAAATTTATTATCGAAAAGGGAAAGAAAGATCCTTTCGGTGCCAAGGTTGCAAAATTTGTGCCTTTGACTGATGCTGCTCGAAACGCACGCGCCAGTGAACTAGCGCCTCATCTTCGCAAGATTGCATCTACTGATAAGCGGATGCTCGGTCACTTCACCGATGCACCAGTTGTTCTAGATTTCCTAGAGCGCGAATCGCTAATGAAACTTGCCGCTCTCGGCACTTCATGTCCAGATCACTTCTTGCGCACGAAGGTATCGCCAATGGTGATTCAAACTGCGCCAGATGCGCCGATGGAAGAAGTACTCGAGGCGTTGGCAAAGGCGCACGCGCAATATCGCATTGACTACCAGGCTTATTACGATCGTCATGCCCAGAAAGATTCACCAGCAATTCGTGGCGCTGATCCAGCCGTAATTCTTATTCCAGGAATCGGAATGTTTACCTATGGAAAAGATAAGCAAACCGCTCGTGTGGCATCTGAGTTTTATATCAATGCAATAAACGTTATGCGGGGAGCTGAAGCGCTCTCTATCTACGCACCAATTCCGGAAGTTGAAAAGTTCCGCATCGAATATTGGGATCTAGAAGAAGCAAAGCTTCGTCGGGCTCCAAAGCCAAAGCCACTTGCCGGTCGCATCGCACTAGTAACTGGCGCGGCATCAGGTTTAGGCAAGGCAACTGCAACTCGTCTAGCAAAAGAGGGCGCATGCGTTGTTATCGCAGATCTAAATCTTGAAGGAGCGCAGGCTCTTGCCAAAGAACTTGGCGGTCCAGATGTTGCAGTCGCAGTTTCAATGGATGTCACCAGCGAAGAGGCGATCTCTTCTGCCATTGCCGCAACCTGTCTAGCCTTTGGTGGCCTAGATATAGTTGTTAATAATGCGGGCATCTCAATTAGTAAATCACTTGTTGAAACAACGCTAAAGGATTGGGACCTACAGAACAACATCATGGGTCGCGGTTCATTCTTAGTTTCCCGCGAATCTGCAAAGGTGATGTTGGCACAAGGTTTATCGGCTGACATTATTTATATCTCTTCGAAGAACTCAGTCTTCGCTGGACCAAATAACGTGGCTTACGGCGCAACCAAGGCAAATCAATCTCACCAAGTAAGGTTGCTTGCAGCTGAATTAGGTGAATCAGGAATTCGCGTTAATGGAATTAATCCAGATGGCGTAGTCCAAGGTTCAGGAATCTTCTCATCAGGTTGGGGCGCCAATCGCGCCGCAGTTTATGGAGTTGAAGAAGAGAAACTCGGTGAGTTTTATGCCAAGCGAACTATCTTGAAAAAAGAAGTTTTGCCAGACCATATTGCGGCGGCAGTCTTTGCTCTTCTAGGTGGCGACTTGTCACTTACGACCGGCTTACACATTCCAGTAGATGGTGGCGTCGCAGCAGCATTCATGCGATAAATAGTTATGGAGCTATTTGCAGCAGTTGATCTTGGGGCGTCTAGTGGCCGAGTTGCCGTAGGGCGCCTTGATTCAGGAAAGATTGCGATGCAAGAAGTACATCGCTTTAAACATGAAGCAAAGATCCTGCCTGATGGCTCCTTTCGCTGGGAGTGGGAGCACATCGTTAGTGAAGTTTTGGCTGGCCTTAATAAGGCTAGTGAACTCGGTGAAATTAAATCAGTTGGCGTCGATTCTTGGGCTGTTGATTACGGGCTGTTGGATGAGCGCGGTGAATTAATCGAAACTCCATTTGCCTATCGCGATAAGCGCACTGATGGCCTGATGGATTCACTAAAGCACGATTTAGGTTTGGAATATATCTACGGTCGCACAGGTATTCAATTCATTTTCTTTAATACTGCCTACCAATTTTATTCCGCCAAAGAGACCGATGAATTAAAACGAGCCAAAGAATTCCTACTTCTCCCGGATTTACTTAATTACATTTTATGTGGGGTAAAAGGGGCCGAAGTCACCAACGCCTCCACTACTCAATTAATAAATGCCAAGACTCAAGATTGGGATTTCGAGCTGATTGATAAGTTGGGCATCCCACGAAAAATATTTCCACCTGTCCACAAACCTGGCGTAAAACTTGGAAAAGTTAAAGGCCACGGTGCCATCGACGGGGCGCAAGTTGTATCGGTTGGTTCACATGACACCGCATCTGCAGTTGCAGGAACACCACTTTTTGGTAAATCCGCATATATCTCATCCGGCACCTGGTCATTAGTTGGTCTAGAACTTTCAAAGGCCGTTACCGATTCCAAGGCGATGAACTACAACATCACAAATGAAATTGGGGCCGAGGGACGAATTAGATTCATTCGAAATGTAACCGGCATGTGGTTACTTGAAGAATCAATCCGCCATTGGCGCGATCAAGGTGCGAGCTATAGCGCGGCGCAATTAGCGGCCGAGGCTGCCCTACTTCCATCACGAGATATTTTTGATACAAATGATCCGGTCTTTGAAAAGCCAATCGATATGCCTGGGCGAATTGCAAAGTATCTAAAAGATCAAAATAAGTATGTTCCAACCACTCCTGGCGAATTTGCCAGGTGCATCTTTGATTCGCTTGCCGCTGCATATGCCAAGACGCTCGGTGAACTACAAGATGCAGCTGGAATCGAAGTTTCAACGATCAACATTGTTGGTGGGGGATCGGCCAACGATTTATTAAATCAATTAACTGCCGATGCCACCGGAAAGAAAGTTCTCTCTGGCCCAATCGAGGCGACTGTGCTGGGAAATTTAATTATTCAGATGCAAGCTTTTGGTGTAATTAAGGATTTGGATGAAGGCCGAAAGTTAATCGCTAACAGTATTGAACAGAAGGAATATTTACCGAGAGCGGTGAACTCATGAGGCATAATGAATTAACCAAGATCAATGGAACTGACTTATCTGTTACAAAATTCAGTCTCGGCACGGCGCCAATTGGCGGGCTCTTCAAAGCAGTGAGCGAAGAAGAGGCTCGCGAGGTATTAGATCACGCCCTTGATGCGGGAATTAATTATGTTGATACCGCTCCGCTCTATGGCTATGGCGTGTGCGAAGGAAGAGTTGGTCGTGCTACAGCTGGTCGCAATGTAATCATCTCAACAAAGTTGGGACGGTTACTTCGCCCAGGAAAAAACCTGGAGATGGATAAATATCCAAATGCGGATCCAAATACTGAAATTTATTATGACTACTCTGCTGCCGGAATTGAAAAATCTATCAAAGATAGTTTATGGCGCCTGGGCCGCGATCAAATTGAGATTGCTTATATTCACGATGCTGATGAATTAGTTGATCAAGCAATTAATGTGGTCTATCCAATTCTTGCCAGATTACGGGAAGAGGGGATCATAAAGGCAATTGGTATTGGAATGAATTGGCTTCCGGCTTCAATTGCGATCATGAAGGAAACTGAATTAAATATTGCTCTTATAGCTGGGCGCTACACAATCTTGGACCAGAGCGCGCAAGAGGAGCTATATCCATTGGCGTTAAGAAAAAAGGTATCGATTGTTGCCGCTGGTGTCTTCAATACTGGAGTACTAGCCAACCCAGTTCCCGGTGCCCACTTTGATTACGCCCCAGCCCCACAGGAAATTATTGATAAGGCGATCGCAATCCGTAATTTCTTATCGGATTACAACGTGCCACTAACGGCGGTAGCACTTCAATTCCCACTTCGCCATCCTGCAGTTGCAACGGTCTTATCTGGACCTGGAAATTTAAAAGAGTTAAAGGCAAATATCGCTGACTTTGATTTAGAGCTCCCAGCAAATCTATGGAGTGATCTTGAGGCCAGCGGACTTATCACTCCGCTAAAAGTATGACCCACCTTGC